>NZ_CP109090.1:7350617-7656893 GCF_035917575.1 Streptomyces sp. NBC_01788
TCCGGCGGCGTCGCCGAGCAGGTGGGCCGGCGCCGGGCCGCGGTGAAGATGCTGTGGAACCTGCTGTCGCGGGCGGGTCTGCCCGTGATCGGCCCGGCGGCCGGGCACTGCGTGCTGCTGGACACCACCGCGATGAAGCAGTTCGCGGACTTCGAGCACCCGGTGCCCTCCTGCCTGGACTGGATCTTCGAGCACACCGGCGTCCGGGGCGGCCCGCACCTGGCCACCGGCGCGGGCGCGGCGCCGCTGATTCGGCTGGCGGTCCCGGTCGGCACCGAGACCTCGGACATCCGGGAGATCGGCAAGCGGCTGGCCCGGCTGTACCGTTCCGGCCCGGCGCCGGTCGAGCTCATCCCGGTCGACCTGACCGCGGCCCCCGCGCAGGCGGTGTTCCACCCTGCGGCGGTGGTGCCGGAGGACATCAAGGCGGCACTGCGCGCGGGCGTCCGCGCGAAGGACGACAACCTGGGCGTGCTGACCGACTTCGGCGCGCCGGTGGAGCACCGGATCGTCAGCATCCCGCAGGGCGGCGAGGTGGAGGCCTTCATGGCGGGCAACGGGCCGACACTGCTGTTCATCCACCCGTTCAACATCGGGGCGGGCGTGTTCCGCCACCAGTTCGCGGATCTGTCCGACCGCTACCGGGTGGTGGTGTTGCACGCCCCGGGCGTCGGCCGCACGAACGCCTCCGCCGACCTGACCCTGCAGGGCCTCGCCGAGGTACACCGAGCTGCGCTGCGCGAACTCGGCGCGACCGGCCCGGTGCACCTCGCGGGTGCCTCGTTCGGCGGCCTGACCGCGCAGACCTACGCGCTGGAGCACCCGGACGAGGTGGCGTCGCTGACCCTGATCTGCAGCTCGTACAAGTGCGCCAACCGGGTCGGCGAGGTCAACCGCCTGGACGTGGTGCTGCAGGAGGACTTCGACAAGATCGCCGCCGGCGGCGCGGGAGCTCCCGACGAGCAGCGGCGCCTGCAACTGGAGGAGGTGCTGCTGCGTTCCGAGAGCATGGACCCGCAGACCGGTCTGCGCTACCTGGACGTGTTCGCCACCGAGCCGGACCTGCTGTCCCGGCTGCCCCTGATCGCGGTGCCGACGCTGATCATCCAGGGCCGTTACGACTCGGTGATCCCGCAGAAGACCGCACACCTGCTGCACGGCGCGGTTGCCGACTCCCGGTACGCGGAGATCGACGGAGCCGGCCACTTCCCGGCGCTCACCCAGCCGGAGGTGTTCAACTCCGTTCTCGCCGGGTTCCTCTCCGAGCACGACACCGGGCACGACACCGAGCTCGACACACCGACCACTGTGAAGGGGGCGCAGTGATGCCCGGGACCGAGGATTCGCTGCTGCGGCCAGAGGTGTGGCGCGCCCCCGACGGCTCGGTCGGCCGGCTGGTCACCGTCAAACCCGGTATGTGCGGGCACAATTCGCTGTTCATCGGCCAGGTGGGCGACTGGACCTGGGAGACTGTCAGCGAGGTCTGCGGCACCGACGCGTTCAACGCGGTCAACGACCGGGGCCGGCCCACCTACCTCTCCTTCTACTACTTCAGGGTCCGCTCCGGCGGGCAGCTTCACACGGGCGCGCTGACCTTCGGCGACCGGATCGAGACCACCTCGCGGGTGTTCGGCTACGGCAGCGAGTCGGTGCTGACCCTGCACCGGATCCGCCGGGTGCCGCCCGGCTCCGAGGCGAAGCCCGAACAGGGCCTGGATCCCGACGAGTTCTTCGCAGCCCGGCAGCCCGACTGCCTGTACGTGCAGAACTTCAACCGTTGGGTCACCCGTAGTCACGCCGGCAGCAACGAGGGACTGATCACCTCCGCGCCGGCCGACTTCCGGCACGCCCACCTGCCGCACCTGCCCGCCGCCTACTCGCCGCGGGCGGCGTACGGGTCGGCCCGGGTCCGGCAGACCTTCCACGACCCGCAGGACCCGGAGTGGGAGGAGCTGGTGGCCGCGGACGAGGTCGAGTACCCGATCGACATCACCCGCGACATCAACGGCGTCGGACTCCTCTACTTCGCCTCGTACTTCTCCATCATCGACGGTGCCCTGCTCAAAATGTGGCGGAACCAGGGACGCGCCGACCGTAGATTCCTCGATCGAACGGTGCTGGATCACCAGCTCTGCTACCTCGGCAATGCCGACGCCGACTCGGTGCTGCGGATCCGGCTGCGCTCCTGGCGGCGCCGTGACGACCCGGCCGAGGAACGCTGGAACGCGGTGGTCGAGGACGCCGCGAGCGGCCGCTGCCTGGCGGTCTGCACCCTGCACGTACGACTGGAGGGCTCGAATGCCGCAGCGCAGTGATACCGACCGCGCCGCAGTGACCCGCCTGGTGCACGAGACCGTCGCCGCCATCCTGCCCCAGGTGCCCGTCGAGCAGATCACCGGCGACAAGCACCTCAAGGACCTCGGCGCGGACTCGGTGGACCGGGTGGAGATCATCATGGCGCTGATCGACGCGCTCGGAGTGCGCGAGCCGATGGCCGGCTTCAGCACCGTGCCCGACATCGACGCCCTGATCGACTTCCTGGTGGAGGTGAAGCAGCGATGACCGTCCGGATCGGCATCGAGGCGCTGAACGTCCACGCCGGCTTCGCCCAACTGTCCACCGCCGAGCTGTTCGAGGGCCGCGGCCTGGACCGGGAGCGGATCGGCCACCTGATGATGCGGGCCCGCTCGATCGCCCTGCCCTGCGAGGACCCGATCACCAACGCCGTCAACGCGGCCGCTCCGATCGTCAACCGGCTCGCCCCGCAGGACAAGGAGCGGATCGAACTGATCCTCACCTCCAGCGAATCCGGCGTCGACTTCAGCAAGTCGATCGCCTCGTACGTCCACGAGTTCCTGGGCCTCAGCCGCAAGTGCCGGGTGATGGAGGTCAAGCAGGCATGCTACGCCGCCACCGGCGCCCTGCAGATCGCCGCCGGCTACCTGGCCTCCGGCGTCTCCCCGGGCGCCAAGGCGCTGGTGATCGCCACCGACGTGTCCATGGTGGACGCCCGGGCCGGCTACGCGGAACCCGCCACCGGCACCGGCGCCTCCGCCATGCTGCTCGGCGATGATCCTCGGGTCCTCGCCCTCGACCTCGGCGCGTTCGGCACGCACGCCTACGAGACCATGGACTCGGCGCGGCCGATGCCGGACTACGACATCGCTGACGTCGACGGCTCGCTGTTCGCCTACCTGGACTGCGTGTCCAACAGCTTCACCGACTACTGCGGCAAGGTCGCCGATGTCGACCTGCAGACCACCTTCGACCAACTCGCCCTGCACACCCCGTTCGCCGGGCTGGTCAAGGCCGCACACCGCAAACTCATGCGGGAACATGCCCGAGCCACCCCTGACGCCATCGAGGCGGACTTCGCCGCCCGGGTGTCGCCTTCGCTGGTCTACCCCAGCCAGGTCGGCAACCTCTGTTCCGGCTCCGTCTACCTGGCCCTGGCCAGCCTCATCGACAACGCCCCGTACCGGGGCACCGCCCGGGTCGGCCTGTTCTCGTACGGCTCGGGCTGCGCCTCCGAGTTCTTCAGCGGACTCATCGACGAGGGTTCCCGCGCCGCGCTCGCCGAGCTGGACATCGCGGGCCGGCTGACCGCACGAGTTCCGCTGGGCTTCGCCGAGTACACCGAGCTGCTCGCCGAGAACAGCCGCTGTCTGGTCCCGGTCGAGAACCGCAAGATCGAGGTCGAGCGCTACCTGCGCTTCCTCGACGCCCGCCCCGGCGGCCGGGAGCCGCTGCTGGCGTACCGCGGCACCGAGGGCTACCACCGCACCTACGAGTGGGTCTAGGAGAACAACGAGATGGACGACAGCGACATCTTCGAGGCGGTCCGGCGCAATCTGGGCGTCGTGGTGTACGACCTGGACACCTCCACCGTCACCCTCGACAACAGCCTCGCCGAACTGGGCTGCAACAGCATCGACCGGGCCGAGGTGGTGACCCTCACCATGGAGGACATGGGCATCAGCGTGCCCGTGATGGAGTTCCAGCAGACCCGGGACATCCGCTCGCTGGTCACCTTGCTCGCCCGGCACTCCGCGTGACCCCCGGCGGCGGCGTCGTGGTCACCGGCCTCGGCGTGCACTGTGCGGCCGGCGCGGGCCTGGAGGCCTTCACCGACGCGCTGCGGGCCGGCCGCAGCGCCCTGCTGCCCGCCGCCGACCGGGACGCCGACTCACCCGGCGCGCCGCTGCCGCCCTTCGACTACCCGGCCCTGCTCACGGAGCGCCGGGCCCGCGGCGGGTGGGTGCCGGAGAAGGCGGCCCGGACGGCGGCCAGGTCGCCGCTCGGCGTGCGGGTCTCCGTGCTGACCGCTGCGGAGGCCTGGGCGCGTGCCGGACTCGCCGAGGGGGCCCTGCCACCCGAGCGGCTGGGCCTGGTGGTGGCCGGCAACAACCTCACCGGCGCGGGTGCGCACCGCGCCGCCGACCGCTACCGGGACCGTCCCGCCGCTGTCCCCGGCCGGTACGCACTGCACATGCAGGACACCGATCAGGTCGGCGTGGTCAGCGAGGTCCTCGGCATCGAGGGCGAGGGCTGCACCGTGGGCGGCGCGTCCGCCAGCGGCAACATCGCGCTGATCACCGCCGCCCGGCTGCTCGACGCCGGAGCGGTGGACGCCTGCCTGGTGCTCGGAGCGCCCACCGAACTCGCCCCGATGGAACGCCAGGCCTACCGCGCGCTGGGCGCGATGACGCCCGCCGCCACCGGCGCCGACACCGACCACGAACCGCCCTGCCGTCCGTTCGACCGGGCGCACCGCGGCTTCACCGACGGTGTCGGCGGCGCCGCCGTGGTGCTGGAGACCGCCGCGGGCGCCCGCCGCCGGGGCGCGCGGGTGCTGGCCCGGCTGGCCGGGCACGCGCTGCGGCTGAGCGGTACCAGCCTCGCCGACCCGAGCGAGCAGGTGGAGGCCGCGGTGATGCGGACCGCCCTGGAGCGGGCCGGAGTCGCCCCCGGGCAGCTCGGCTACGTCAACACGCATGGCACCGCCTCGCCGCTCGGTGACCGCACCGAGGCCGCCGCCCTGCTGCGCGTACTCGGCCCGGACGCCCCCGCGCTGGTGAACGCCACCAAGGCGCTGACCGGGCACTGCCTGGGCGCGGCCGGGGTGGTCGAGGCGGTCGCCACCGTCGCTCAGCTGGCCGGCGGCTTCGCGCACCCCAACCCGTGGCTTGCCGACCCGGTGGAGCCCCGGCTGCGGTTCGCCGGCACCGCCGCCGTGCCGCTGGCCGCCGAATTCGCGCTGTCCAACAGTTTCGGCTTCGGCGGCTTCCATTCCGCCGTGGTCTTCGCCAACGAGGGGGTATGACATGAGCAGGACCGAGGCGGAGCTCCGGCTGTTCTGCCTGCCGCACGCCGGCGGCGGCGGCGCGTTCTTCCACCCCTGGCGCGCCGCGCTCGCCCCCGACATCGAGGTCCGCCCGGTGGTGCTCCCCGGTCGGGAGAGCCGGATCCGCGAGCTGCCGTACGTGACGATGGAACAGGCGATCGGCCCGCTGGCCGAACTGATCGGCCCTCAACTCGACCGGCCCTATGCCCTGTTCGGGCACAGTCTGGGCGCCGCCGTCTGCTACGAGCTGGCCCGGCGGTTCGTGGCGCTCGGCCTGCCCGCCCCGGTGCGGCTGTTCGTCTCGGCCCGCCGCGCCCCGCACCTGCCCGCACGCCGCGTGTCCTACGCGCGGCTCGACGACGCGGCCTTCCTCGCTGAGGTGGCCCGGCTCAACGGCACCCCGTCCGACGTGCTGGAACAGCCCGAACTGGTGAGGCTGTTCCTGCCGACGCTGCGTGCCGACTTCGAGTTGAACGACACCTACACGCCGTTGCCCGCGCCCCGCCTGGACTGCCCGATCTCGGCGTTCGTCGGGCGGGACGACCCGGAGGCCGACACGGACGAGCTGGCGGCCTGGGCGCAGGTCACCGCGGGCGCGTTCCGGGTCCGCGAGTTCGACGGCGACCACTTCTACCTCAAGGACCATGCGGCCGGCCTGCTCGACGAGATCCGGGCGGACCTCGACCTCCGGCCGTCCGCACCGACGAACCGTCAGCTGCCAACCGCAGGAGCGACACGATGACCGTTGAGGATCTGCAGAGCCTGCCCGACGACTGGAACCGCGCCCTCGCCGTGGTCGCCCACCCGGACGACATCGAGTTCGGGACCTCAAGTGCCGTCGCCGCCTGGACGGCCGCCGGGAAGAGCGTCTCCTACCTGCTGGTGACGAGGGGCCAGGCCGGCATCGACGGCCTCACCCCGGCCGAGTCCGCGGTGGTCCGCGAGGCCGAGCAGCGGGCCAGCGCCAAGATCGTAGGCGTCTCCGAGGTCGAGTTCATGGACCACCGCGACGGCGAGATCGAGTACGGGCTCGGCCTGCGCCGGGACATCGCCGCCGCGATCCGCCGCCACCGACCCGACTTCGTGCTCGGCTTCAACGGCCGGGAGACCACCTCGACCGGCAAGTGGAACACCCCCGATCACCGGCACACCGCGCACGCCGTACTGGACGCCATCGGCGACGCCGGAAACCGGTGGATCTTCGAGGACCTCGGCCTGGAGCCCTGGGGAGGCGTCACGTACGTGGCGATGGCCAACTCCCCGCAGCCCACCCACGCCGTGGACGTCACCGACCATCTGGAGGCGGGCATCGCCTCGCTGGAGGCACACCGCGCCTACCTGGGCGGCCTCAATCCGCCGGTCACCAGCGTCGTCGAGCCGATGAAGGCATTCGCCGAGCTGGTCGGCCGGCGGTTCGGCGGCCGACCAGCGGTGGCCCTGGAGATCATCGCGCGCTGAACGCGGAACGTCCCCGGACCGGCCGCTGCCGGTGCGGGGACGGCGTCGTCTCACGGCAGCTGGTACTCCAGGCGGAAGTACGCCTTTCCCTCCTCGTCGTGGCCGAAGGCACAGGTGCCGGTGAGGCCGGTCAGGCCGCCGGTGCCGGAGTTCGGGACCACGAAGCCGAGGGTCTGCGGCCGGTCGTCGCCCATCGACGCGCCGTGCTGGACCACGAAGGTGCCGGAACGTCCCGCCAGAGTGGCGACGATGTGCTCGGTGGAGACGTATCCGGCCGATTTCTCGTCCGGGCGGCAGCACAGCAGGACCGCCTCGCCGGTGCCCTCCACATCACCGTGGAAGACGCGCTTCACATCGGCGCGGATAAGCGGCGGACCGTCCACGGGCTCGAGATAGTGGGATTCTTCCCAGGAGGACGTCTCCCACGCGGAATTAGCAATCTCAGTCATGATCAGCGATCTCCGGTCGGTCCGAAAAAATGCGTACTGGTTCGCCAACCTCTCGACGATATACCGCAAGGCACTCCGGCAGTCGCGCAATTCTGAGCAGATAAGGCGATAGCGGCTTCGTAGCGTGAGATTTCCAGCCCTGCGGTCGAGGAGCCGACATGGAACGAGCGAGCACCGTGGTCCGAGTCACCGATCTGCTGCGCCGGCGGGCCGAACGGTATCCGGACCGGATCGCATTCAACATCGACGGAACCGACGCACTGAACTACGGCGACTGGCAGCGCCGGGTCGACCGCACCGCCCACGGCCTGCTCGCCGCCGGCGTCACCAAGGGCCGCCGGATCGGCCTGCTGTACGGCGGCATGGACTGGGCCGAATACGCGGTCGCCTACCTCGCCGTGCTCAGCGTCGGCGCCACCGCCGTCCACCTCAGTGACCGGCTCGGCGAACGCGAGATCGAACGCCGGCTGGCGGAGTGCCAGGTCCCCGGGTTGATCCACAGCAGCCTGCTGCGCCCGCCCGCGAGCTTCACCGGCTGGACCACCGAGCTCGCCGAACTGGACAGCGGTGACGAGACGCCGGTCGACGTGCCGCTCGCCCCCGAGGACATCGCCGACGTGCTCTACACCTCCGGCACCACCGGGCCGGCCAAGGCATTCACCAACCCGCACGGCAACCTCACCTTCGGGCGCGGCCCCGAGGGCCTGCTGCAGTTCGAGAACCCGACCCCGCTGCTCGCCCCGATGCCGCTGGGCACCACCTCCAGCGCCACCACGGTGGCCATCATCGCGGTCACCTCGCCGTCGGCGCTGGTGCTGGTCGCCGTCGACGACGTGGAGCGGATGGCCGAACTGATCAGCCGTCACCGGATCGGCTCGGTGATGATCACCCCGTGGATCGCGATGCGGATGCTGGCCGCCCGGCTCGGCGAACGCTACGACCTCAGCTGCGTCGAGCGGGTGGCGATCGCCTCCGCCCCGCTGGCCCCCGCGCTCAGCCGCGGACTGCTGAAGCTGTTCCCCGCCTCGGAGCTGAACACCGCATACTCGCAGTCCGAGGCCGTCCCCGCGGTTGTCGTCAACACCTTCGACCCGGCCCGCCCCAGCACCCTCGGCCGGGCCGCCCGCGGCACCGAGGTCCGGATCGCCGACGCTCTGGGCGCCGAACTGCCGCTCGGCGAGGTCGGCGAGATTCAGTTGCACTCCGCCGCGCCCGGCCGCCACTACCTGGACGCCCAGCGTGACGCCGAGGTGCGGATCGACGGCTGGATCCGCACCGGCGACCTCGGCCACCTCGACGAGGAGGGCTGGCTGCACCTGTTCGACCGCGGCAACGACGTGCTCGACAGCGGCGCCGGGCTGCGGGTCTCCTCGGTGGCCGTCGAAGCGGCGCTGTACGAGCACCCGGCGGTCCGCGAGGCCGCGGTGGTCGCCGCGGGCTCGGGCCCGGCCGCGGTGGTGGTGCTGGAGGACCCGGCGGCCGCCGGCGAACTGCCCGCCTTCCTCGCCGAACTGCTCGAGCCGCACCAGCTGCCCGTCCTGGTCGAGGCGCGGGAGTCGCTGCCGCGCGGCATCACCGGCAAGGTGCTCAAGCGGATCCTGCGCCAGGAACTCGCCGACCGGTAGCCGGCCGGACACCCCGAGTCCCGCTCCGGTTCCGCTCATCGCAGCGGAGGGACGTCCCCGATCAGGCCGCGGGGTCGGACCCGTCGAGGTCCGCCCTGGGCGCGGCCGGCATCCCGGGGTTGCGGATCAGTACACCCGCGACAATCAGCGCGCCCAGGGCGAGGGGTGCGGCGGTGCCGAAGGCCGTCGACACGCCGGAGGTCAGCACGTGTGCCGGGTCGCCGCTCGCGTTGCGGGTGGCCGTGCCGTACACCGTGACCAGGATGGACAGGCCGAGCGAACTGCCCAACCGTCGCATCGCGTTGAGCACGCCGGAGGCGGCGCCGCGCTCGGCCGGGTCGGAGACGCCGAGCAGCGCCACGCCCGCCGCGGGCGGGATCTTCTGGCCCAGGCCGGCCATCGGCTTGGAGGTCACACCGACGGTCACCATGATGGTCGGGCTGACCGGCAGGAAGGCGAGACCGGCCTGGACCGGGCTGTGGTGCAGCACGTTCTGCGTGAAGACCGTGAGGAAGAAGAACAGGCCGGCCGGCGCGCCGGTGAGGGCCGGTGCCACCACGTGGATGGCGGCCCGGTCGCGGCTGGTGAACATCCGCAGCGGGGTGATCGGGTTGACGGCGCTGTGCTCGACCGGCACGAAGGCCGCCGGCAGCACCAGGCCGCCCACGAAGGAGCCGATCGCCCAGCTGTCGCTCCGGCCGTGCTGGGAGACCCGGATGAAGCCGTAGACCGGGCCGGCCATGCCGGCCGCGGAGGCGACCACGCTCCGGCAGATCGAACCTGGCCTGTCGGCGCGGGGGCCGGGCGAGGAGCAGCGCGGCCGGCAGCACCAGCGCCGCAGCCATCGGCACGTTGACGAAGAACACCCAGCGCCGGCTCAGGTACTGGGTCAGCACACCGCCGGCCGGCAGGCCGGTGGAAAACCCGACGGCGCTCTGGACCCGCGGCAGGGCGACGTTCACGATGGTCGCATCGAGCACCACCATGAGCTGCGCGACGGCGATCACAGCAAGAGCCATGCCGCTGAGGTGGCCTGACCTTGGTGCCGAGGCCGTCCGCGGGGAAGTGTCCAGCTCGGTCATCGGCACCCTCGATCTTCAATAAGGTACTACGCAGTTCCCTATGCTGGGACCCTACCGTGCAACAAATTGGGAACGCAAGAGTTCACTTGTCGCTCGGATGGGGGATGCCATGACAGCTGACGCTCCGTCACCCGGGGCCGCCGGTACGCGGATTCGGCGCCGGGGGAAGGCCCTCGAGCAAGCCATCTTCGACGCCGTGATCGAACAGCTGGCCCACGTCGGCTACGCGGGCCTGACCATGGACTCGGTCGCCGCCACCGCGCACACCGGCAAGGCCACGATCTACCGGCGCTGGTCCAACAAGGCCGAGCTGGTGGTCGACGCCCTCGACAACACGCTGCCGTCACCCGACGAGCTCCCCGAGGGCGACAGCGTCCGCGAGGACCTGATCGAGCTCATGCGCGAGAAGGCCACGGTGCTCAACTCCCCGGTCGGCCGCGCCGTGCAGAGTCTGCTCGCCGAGATCGACCGGGACCGGCCGTTCATCGGCATCGTCATCGACCGGGTGGTCGCCCCCCGCCAGGACGTGTTCTGGCGGATCCTGGAACGCGGCGCCGAACGCGGCGAGGTCCGCGAGGGCTCGATCAGCCCGCTGGTGGTCGGCATCGGCCCGGCCATGATGGTCCAGCGCTTCCTGAGTGACCCCTCGCCGGTCCCCGACGAACTGCTGGTCTCCGTGGTCGACGACCTGATCCTGCCGCTGATCCGCCCGTAGCCACCGGTCGCCGCGGGGCACGCTCAAAAGTGGGCGGCCCCGAACTCCCGGGCTGCGTACGGTCGGACCCGCAGTGGGCGCAGCGCAGACCGCGCGCGCCCGGACCGGTGCGGGAGGTGGCTCGTCGTGGAGTGGGACGTGATCGTGGTGGGCGCGCGGTGCGCGGGCGGGCCGACTGCCATGCTCTTCGCCCGGCAGGGCTACCGGGTCCTGCTGCTCGACCGGGCGGCGTTCCGCACCGACACCCTCTCCACGCTGTACATTCAGCAGCCCGGCGTGTCCCGCCTGGAGCGCTGGGGCCTGCTGGCCGCCGTCAAAGCCACTGGCTGCCCGCCGCTCGGCCGGACCGTCTACGAGATCGAGGACGTCCGCCTGGCCGGCTGCGCCAGCCCGAACGGCACGGTGCACGCCTCGTACGCCCCCCGCCGCCACCTGCTGGACGCGATCCTGGTCGAGGGCGCGGTGGCCGCCGGCGTCGAGTTCCGCGACCACTGCGGCGTGAACGAGCTGCTGGTCGAGGACGGCCGGGTGGTGGGCGTGCGCTGCACCACCCCCGGCGGTCGGCCCACCGTCGAACGCGCCCGGCTGGTGGTCGGCGCGGACGGCATGCGCTCCACCGTCGCCGAGCTGGTCGGCGCCCGCACCACCGTCGAACATCCGCGGCTGACCTGCGCCTACTACACCTTCTGGGACGGCCCGAAGACCGACTTCGAGCTGTACGAGGGCGAACGCGGCTGGGTCTCCGCCGTCCCCACCAACGACGCGGTGCTGATCTCCGCGTACTTCCCGCAGGACCGCTTCGAGGAGGTCCGCACCGACGCCTTCGCCGCCTACCGGGAGGGCGTCAAGGTCAACGCCCCCGCTCTGTTCGCGCAGATGGAGCGGGCCGAGCAGACCGACCGGCTGCGCGGCACCGGCGACCAGCGCAACTACTTCCGGGAGATGTCGGGCCCCGGCTGGGCGCTGGTCGGCGACGCGGCCCACCACAAGGACTCGATCACCGCGCGCGGCATCGGCGACGCCTTCCTGCAGGCCGAGCTGCTGGTCGGCGCGATCGCCGAGGGCCTGCACGACGAGGCCCGGCTGACCGCCGCCATGGAGGCCTACGGCACCGAAGTGGTCCAGCAGTTGACGCCCCCGTACCAGGGCACTTTGCTGGTCGCCCAGGCCGACGCCCGCGAGAAGCGCCTGGCGCTGCTGCGGGCGGTCGGCACCAGCGAGGACCTCACCCAGCGGTACTTCGACACGGTGGCCGGGGTGCGCCCGGTCTCCGAGCTCTACACCCCCGAACTGCTGGCCCTGCTGCAGGGCTAGTGCAAGGCCGTGAAGTCACGGCTCGGGTGGGGTTGTCCAGAGGGCCTTGAGGTGCGCTTTCGTCGGACGTGAGGAGCGGAGCCCCGGTAGAACTGGCAGCCGACCAGGACAAGCCGTTCACAGGACCGGAGGCTCCGCGATTCCCGGGCCCTTCTTGCACAAGTCGAGCCAGATGCCGCGAGAGCACGCGTGGTTTTCGGCGAGCCAAGCCTCGAACGCTTCGGCCGAGTCGAATGAGAGGACCCCCAGGTCCTGAGTCGCCCCAGCAGTGAACCACACCGAGTAGCCTTTGACTCGAGAATAGATGGTCTCGCACATTGCCCTTTGTGGCCACGGCAGTTCTGAAATACTGTCATTATCGGCTTGCCGGTTCTCGACCCGAGCCGACGGATGTCGTGCGCTGTTTTTCGGCCACCTCCGAATCCATGTACCCGCCCCGAAGGAGTTACGGCGTGCCCGCGCTGACCAAGTACTACGGTGTCACTCTCGACTGTTCCCACCCGACCGAGCTGGCCGAGTTCTACTCGGAGCTCACCGGTCTGAAGATCTCGTACAAGTCCGACGACTTTGCCGGCCTCGACGGCAACGGAGGCCCGGCCATGGGGTTCCAGAAGGTCGCCGACTACCAGGCTCCGCAGTGGCCCGGCCAGAGCGTTCCGCAGCAGTTCCACCTCGACTTCTCCGCCGAGGACCTGGACGCCGCCGAGAAGTGGGTGCTGGAGCTCGGCGCCGCCAAGCCGGAGACCCAGCCCGGCGGCGAGCGCTGGCGGGTCTTCCTGGACCCGGCCGGCCACCCGTTCTGCATCAGCCAGGGCTGACCCGCCCGGCCCACGGGCCCGCCGCAGCCGCGGCGGGCCCGTGTCGGCGTTCCCCGAACCACCGCACCGCCGGATCCACCGATTCCCTCAGCTGCTCAATCCTGTGCGTCGGGCAGCCGGGCCCGCTGGGTAGCGTCGGCCCGCCGACAATCCCAGGGTCTTGGGGGTATGCACATGTCCGTCGCCACACCCGCGCTGGTTGTTCCCGACCTGCTCCGGCTGCGCGCCGAGAACCATCCCGACCAGATCGTCGTGAACATCAACGGCGAACGGACACTCAGCTACGGCGAGTGGTACAAGAGGGCCAACGCTGTCGCGCGTGGCCTGCTCAACCGGGGCACCACCCGCGGCGAGCGGATCGCCCTGCTGTTCGGCGGCCTCGACTGGATCGACTACGCGATCGCCTACCTCGGCATCGTCAACGCCGGTGCCACCGCGGTGCACATGCACAGGGACATCTCCGCCGCCGAGTTCAACCGCCGGATCGCCCAGTGCCAGGTCACCGGCCTGGTCCGCGGCCATGACGTCGCGGTGCCCGAGGGCTTCGAGGGCTGGGCCGCCACCGTCGACGAGATCGACAGCGGCGACTCCACGCCCGTCAAGGTCGAGCTGAGGCCCGACGACCTGGCCGACATCCTCTACACCTCCGGCACCACCGGACCGGCCAAGGCGATCGCCACCCCGCACGGCAACCTGACCTTCGGCCGCGGCCCCGAGGGCTTCAAGCAGCTCGGCAAGCCGAAGCCGCTGCTCGCCCCGATCCCGCTCGGCACCACCTCCAGCGCCACCACCATGGCCATCGCGCTGACCAACCCGGCGACCCTGGTGCTCTGCCCGGTCAACGACGTCAACCGCATGGGCGAACTCATCGAGCAGTACCAGATCGTCTCGGTGATGTTCACCCCGTGGATCGGCATCCAGATGGTCGCCGGGAAGATCCACGAGACCCACGACCTGTCCTGCGTCGAGACGCTGGCCACCGCCTCCGCCCCGCTGCCGCCGGCCATCGCCTCCGCGCTGAAGCGGATGATGCCCAACGCCCAGGTCACCTCGGTGTACGCGGCACGCGAGGCGGTGCCCGCGGTGATCGCCGCCACTTTCGACGTGTCCCGGCCGTTCTGCGTCGGCCGCCCCGGCGAGGGCTCCGAACTGCTGGTTGCCGACGCCGACGGCAACCCCGTCGTCACCGGTGAGATCGGCGAGATCTGGCTGCGCTGCGGCGCACCCAAGCGCCTCTTCCTGGAGGGCACCGAGCGCGACGAGCAGCTCACCGACGACTGGACCCGCACCCGCGACCTCGGCTACCTGGACGCCGAGGGCGAACTCCACCTGTTCGACCGGGCCGCCGACGCCGTCACCGTCGACGGCAAGCTGGTCTCCACCATCTACACCGAGGCAGCGCTGTACGAGTGCCCCGGCGTCGAGCAGGCCGCCGTGCTGGGCGTACCGGTGGCCGGCACCGACCGGGTCGAACTGGCTGCCGTCCTGGTGCTCGCCGACGACGACCTGCCCGCCGTCCGGGCGGCGCTCGCCGAGCGGCTCGAGCCGCACCAGATCCCGACCCGCTTCCAGCTCGTCGACGCCCTGCCCCGCGGCGTGATGGGGAAGGTGCTCAAGCACCAGCTGCGCGCACAGCTCGCCAGTAACTGACCATCCGTCATCCTCCGAACAGTGAAGGGAGAACTCATGCCCGGCAGGCCCCCCGCGGAGCCCGTCGTCGCTCGCGCCGACTCCGAAGCCGAACAGCTCTTCTACGCGATCATGATGCAGCCGGTGGAGGACCCCTACCCCCTCTACCACCAGCTGCGCAACGCAGCGCCCGCGCTGCTCACCGGCGACGGCACCCTGGTGCTCAGCCGGCACGTCGACTGCAACGCCGCGCTGCGCAACCGCTCGCTCGGCAAGGGCGACGAGTGGCTGAAGCTCCAGCTCAAGGACGTCTCCAAGGACGACCTGCGCGGCGTCATGGAGCTGATGCAGCACAGCATGATCCTCACCAACCCGCCGCAGCACACCCGGCTACGACGGATCGTCAGCTCCGCCTTCACCGGCCGGCACGTGGAGGCGCTGCGCGACGGCGTCACCCGGCGCGTCGACGGCCTTCTCGACCGGCTGGCCGCGCGGCCCGGCGCCGACCTGATGACCGAACTGGCGATGCCGCTGCCGGTCAGCACCATCGGCGACCTGCTCGGCATCCCGGAGGCCGACCGGGCCGAACTGGTCCCGGTCATCCACGAGCTGGGCCTGCTGATGGAACCGGCCTCCGGCCCCGCGGAGATCAACCGCGGCGTCGCCGCCCAGGCGCACCTCGCCTCCTACCTCGGCGGCCTCATCGCCGAGAAGCGGCAGCGCCCGCAGGATGACCTGCTCAGCCGGCTCGCGAGCACCTCGGCCGACGCGCTGGACCGGACCGAGATGATCGCCACCGCGCTGCTGCTGTTCGGCGCGGGCAACACGCCCACCGCCAACCTGATCGGCAACGGACTGGACGCGCTGTTCCGCTTCCCCGAGTCCCGGCGGCGCCTCACCGAGGACCCCGGACTGCTGCCCTCGGCGGTCGAGGAGATGCTGCGCTTCGACTCGCCGTCCCAGTTCGACGTGTTCACCGTGCTGGAGCCGCACAGCTTCGCGGGCACCGAACTCAGGCCCGGCCAGGGCGTGATGATGATGCTCGGCGCCGCCAACCACGACCCGGAGCGTTTCGACGACCCGGACGCCTTCGACGTCGCACGCAAGGAGAACGGCCACCTCTCCTTCGCGGCCGGCATCCACCACTGTCTGGGCGCGCACTTGGCACGCCTGCAGGCCGAGGTGGTGTTCGGCCGGCTGCTGGCCCGCTTCCCGAAGGTGGAGCCCGCTGCTCCGGCGGTGCGCCACCCGGGCCTCGGCAACCGGGGCTTCGACAGCGTCCCGATCAACCTGCTGGGCTGACCCTCCGGCGGATCAATCCTCCATGGTGACGCCGAGCCGGAACCGCGCCGTTTCCCACTGCGCCCATCAGGACGCCATCTCGTGCAGGGCGTTGACGGACTTCCAGTTGCGGGTGGTGGCGGCGATGCCGAGCCGGCGCTCGATGAACGTGTTGTTCAGCTTGGTCCGCCCGTAGCCGCCTGGCACGTGCAGGTGGATCTCGTCGCCGACCAGGGTGAACTCGGTAGTCTCTGCGGCAGGTGTCTGCAGGGCGGCCGCCCGCTCGGCGAGGAAGGTGACGTGCAGTTTGGTCGGATCGTCCTCGCGGTCCAGGTACGGGTTGGCGGCGACCGTCCGGGCCAGCGACTCGCCGGTGCGCAGCAGCACGCCGGCCGGCACGCCCAGTCCGTCGGAGAGGCGCTTCTCGATCCGCTCCCGCAGTTCGCCGGGCGCGTCACCCGCAGGGTCGGCGAGCACCACGTTCCCGCTCTGCAGGTACGTCTGGACCTCGTCGAACCCCATCTCGCCGAACAGCTCGCGGAGATCCTTCATCGCGATCTTGGCGCGGCCGCCGACGCTGACGCCGCGCAGCAGTACGACGTACTTCGTCATGCTGGGACGCGGTCCGGAGTTCCGACCGGCAACCCCGAGCCGTGTTGCGCCGCTTTACAGGGAAGACACTGCACGCCACGGAGCCACAGGGCCGCCGGTGTCAAAGGCACTTCAGGGCTCCTTCCCGCTCAGTAGGGTCACCGGCGGAGCGGGGCGGGAGGCGCACGGGGTGGGGAGTAGCGGTATGGCAGCGGGGAGCCGGCGACCGTCGGCGGAGCGTGCGCGGCAGCGCCGGTCGGCCGCCGTGCGCAGGCGCGCAAACAGCAACTGGGCTGATCAGGTCTCCCGTCCGGGAACCGCCCGCCCTTCGTCTGGATCCATTCGTTGATGCTCTCGATGGCGTCGCGGAGATCCTGGAAGGTGTGGAGATCACGACGCTGTTGTCGGACCTGGCCGGTTGCCCCATATCTCAGGGTCGTGGCATCTCTTCAGGACCGGTATCAGCAGCCCTCCACTCCGCCCACTCACGCACGGTCACGGCATGCTCTATGCGGCTGACGATGTCCTTCTTGGACGCCGTGTCCAAGGTCTCCGGGATCTTGTCAAAGGTGTCGGGAAGGACGTCGAGCAGGCCCCAGATCTGTTCGCCGGTCCTGACGGTCAGCAGTTGCTGGCACCTCCATTGCAGCGGCACCTCAGGACGGTGCCTCAGCCGCTGCACGAGCGTCGGGAACAGGTAGTGCGTCGCATCCGCGGCGAGGTGCTCTCGGAGCCCGTCGACCGGGAGACGCTGGCTGAAGCCATGCATGGCGGCCTCCTGGGCCAGCTCGAGGAGATGAGCGGTGTCGACGGCTCGGACAGTGCGGGGAAGAGTCGGGGGCATGTCGCGATGATGCCAAGAAGTCTCCACGAGGCCGAGAGGTCAGCTGGGCCGGGATGCAATCTGGCGACGGGCAGACCCCCAGACTTCCTCGAACTCCTCGAAGGTGAGTTGTTCGGGGCCGTGGCCTTCCCATTCCGAGACGGGCGTCTCGGCTGTGATCCCGAACCTGCTGTCGTACTCATCGAGGCGGCCTGCGTCGTAGGCCCGCTGCCACTCGGTGAGAGATGCAGCTGCGATCGGGATCAGCTCAGGCCCTTCGAGTTCGACCTGCCGGATCACCCAGCCTTCGGCGTCCACCTCGAAGTAGAACCAGGTGTCTTCCTCGTCCCAGTAGCAGCGCATCCATGTAGTCACCGGTCGATGATGACGGTGCCGGCTGCTGCCATGGCTGTCTCGCCGCTGTGACCTGGTGCCTTCCGGCTGCCTCACGGCTTGGCCGAGCTGTTCCACCTCACCGCCGTGTCATTTCCTCAGCCGTGATCTGCTGGGCAGCTGCGGCAACGCGTTTCCCGAATCGGGTCAGCTTCATAGCCCTGCCGCGCTCTGCTCGCTCGAAGAGGGGCTGTCCGAGGTCCGCTTCGAGGCGGTTGATCCGGGTGACCAGAGCGGACCGGTGGATGCCGAGGTCTCGGGCTGCCTCGGCTCGGTGGAGTCCTTTGGCGGAGGCCGCATGCCGGTCGACCCCGAGGTGCTCATGACGCTGGCCAGAGCCTGCCGCGACGAGGTCGAGGCCAGCTTCGACTATCCGTCCGGGAGCGAGGTGCGACGGCGGCGGGTCGAGCCCTACCGCCTTGTCGCCTCCGACCGGCGCTGGTACCTCCTCGCCTACGACCTCGATCGCGACGACTGGCGCAGCTTCCGTGTCGACCGGTTGACCGACGCGTCCGCACGGACCTGGCGCTTTTGCCTGCGCGCGGCGCCCGACGCGGCGACGTACGTGCAGGAGGGTGTGGCGAGCCGGGTCTACCCGCACCAGGCGTGCTTCCTCGTGCACGCGTCGGCCGACATGGTGCGCGCGCAGATTCCAGCGTCACTACCCGGCCGTGGATGGTGGACGATGACCTGTGGGCGCTGATCGAGCCGCTGCTGCCGCTCTGGCCCGAGAAGGCTCCCGGCCCGCGGCCGGTGCCGGACCAGCTGTGCCTGCAGGGCATCCTGCACGTGCTGCACAACGACATCTTGACAACTCCTGCCCCTGGAACTGGGGTTCGGCTCGGGCCAGACCTGCTGGCGGCGGCTGGAACGGTGGCCGCCGCGGCCGGGCGAGCCGACGTCGGGGCCCCGGTCACGGAAACGCCGTGACCGGGGCCCCAGGATCAGCTACCGCGGAAGGCGCCGACCGCCGCTAGTTCCGGTACCGGAACACGATCCGGCCGCGCGTCAGGTCGTACGGTGGGAGCTCCACCAGCACCCGGTCTTCCAACATGATCTTGATGTAGTTCTTGCGGATCTTCCCGCTGATGTGCGCGAGCACCTGGTGGCCGTTCTCGAGCTCCACGGTGAACATGGCGCTGCGCAGGCACTCGACGACCTTGCCCTCGACTTCGATGACGTTCTTGTTCTTCGTCATCGCACCAGCTCCAGGTTGCTGCTCATCGGCCGGGCGCCGATGCCCTCGAACAGCGCCGAGGCTGCTTGGTTGGACTCCTGGACTTCGGCCCAGGCCGTGGCGAACCCGGAGCGGTGCAGCGTCCCCAGCGCGTGGGCGAGCAGCGCCCGCGCGATGCCGCGGCGCTGCTCGCCGGCCCGGACCGCGACCAGCCCGACGCGCGGCCGGTTCACCGTCACCACCCGGATCAGACCCAGGTAGCGGTCCGGCGCCGAGGCCACCGCGTACTTCGACGCGTCGACGATGGTGTCGCCTTGGGGGAGGGGAATTACCTCCGCGGGCATCGACTGCCACCCGACGGTCGCCTCTACTTCGTCACGGATCGCGCGGTCCACCGCCCTCAACCGACTCTCGTCCGCCTGACCGGCGGGCACGATCGTCACGCCCGAAGGCGGCAGGACTGCTTCGAGCCCTGTGACCTGCGGGTCGGTCGGCACGACGTACTCCCACTCGCGGCGCCGGATCGTGAAACCGGCACGCCGCCAGCCGGCCGTCAGCTCGACGTCGGCTTCGTCGACCACCGTGTACAGCGGCGCCGGCAGTTTCGCCAGCATCGCCTCGGCGAGCCGGTCGAAGGTGGCGTCGTGCCAGGCGTCGATGCTGACGAACAAGCGTCCGTCGGGCCGGTGCTCCGCATGCCCGCGGCCGACCACCAGGTCGTCATCCAGTGCATGCCATTGCCTGTCCGCGACGCGCGTGATCATCACCGCGTTGTCGCTCAGGCCAGATGTGAAAGGCTTCGTGTTCATCGGAGTCTCCTTCCAGGAGTGCCTCGATCTCAGGCGCTCCTGGCGACACCGAACGTCAGCCGCCGGACCGTGACGGGTTGAGGGAGCACCCATGGGTAACTGTGTTCACGGGTCTCACCTCCATACGACGACTTCACGGTCCACCAGGACCGTAGCAGCGGGGCGCCGCCTCGCTCAAACCCTTTCCCATGAGCGCGTGATGCGATCATGATCCGACCCTTGTGAGGCGTCTCCAGCAGATGAGGCTGCAAGCCAACGAGACGAAGGCGCCGTGGAGTTCGATACGTCGTTCCCAGCGGACCGCGAGGCGTTTGAACTGGTGGAGCAGCACGAAGGTCTGCTCGACGACGTAGCGGAGCTTGCCCAGGCCCTTGATGTTCGGGGAACCCTTGCGGGAGATCATCGCCTGGGTGCGGCGGCGTCGCAGCTCACCGCGCACAGCCTTCGAGTCGTACGCCTTGTCGCGAGGAGGCACTCCGGCCGCCGTCGGGGCCGGCCGGGTCCTCCGGCTGGCCGACTACCTGGTGGAGGTCGGGCTGTGCGAGCCGGGTGAGACCGCCGAGTTCGACGCGCGGTTCTTCCGCCGGCAACTGGAGGACAAGCTCCACGACACCGCCGCGGCGGCGGACGCCGGGTACCCGGACAACGAGGGCCTGGTCATCGCCCCGGAGACGGGCATCCCGTCGCTGAAGCCGCACCGCGCGGTGGGGCTGACGCCCTCGCCATCCAGCCCGAGGCGTACGACCCGAAATTCGACGTCGACTTCACCCGCTGTGTGAGCAGGACCCGCCCGCAGCTGGCTTCGGCACCGCCGCATGAAACGGGCGGGCCGCCCCCGCGCCAGCGGGGGCGGCCCCAGGAGGCATTGGCCGGCAGGTGCAGAGCCGTGTACTTCAGGTTTGGTTCCGAGCCCGGAGACTCAGCTGTTGCCCAGGGTGAAGCCGTGGATGGTGCCGGGGTGGATCTCGGAGGTGTAGCTGACACCTGCGGCGTCCAGGGCCTGGTTGAGCTCGCCGAGGACCTCGGGTGCCATGTCGTTGCGCCGCAGACCTCTCCAGTCGGCCCAGCGCCGGCAGCCCTTCGCCGGTCAGGGGCGTGAAGGACGAGCGTAGGGCGTTCCACAACTCAGTGGCCGCTTCGTGGTTATCCGCGCCGGACCTCCACTGGGTGCCTGCCGCGCGGGCCGCGTCGATCAGGGCGCGGTGGGCCGTTGGGCGGCCAGGCGGGGTGTAGCTGGGCACGTAGCAGGAGATCGACTGCGGGTAGGCCTGGGAGGTTCCCCGGCCCTGCCGCGCGCCCAGCACACGCGGCGGACGCCTGAGGAGGACGTCCTCGGGGACGATCGTGGCAGCCATGCGTTGGAGGGTCGACACGACGTCGATCGCTGTGGCCTCGTCGAACAGCCGTACCGCCACCTGGCCGTCGGGACCGGCTCCATGGACCTGCTGGGGGCGCCGGACCGCCAGGCGGCTGGCCACTGCCGCGATCTGCGGTCCGAAGCGGCGGCTGACCGGCAACTCCGCGGCGCCGGCCAGCGGGAACGCCGAGGCGGGCCCGCTCACGGCGCCGGCGTCACGATCGGCGGCGCATCACCCGCTGCTTCGGTGGACGGGAACCGTAGTTCAGAGAAGCGCCGGTCCTCGCGCGGCAGGACTGGGCGGACGGCTCGGTGCACTACCAGGTCGAGGTCGACCTAAACGGGGACACGTCGGTCACCGGCCACGCGTAACCGGTGGCCACAGCCGGGGTTGCGGGCGGCCCGCAGGCCTCCCGGACGGTCGACGAGCGGCGGCAGGGGGACATGCCTCAGGGGCGGCCTCGCGAGGCGTAGCGGGGCCACGGGGTGTCGGTAAGAACTCTGTCATCGATCCTGCTGGCTTATTCCGTCAGAACCCATCTTTGAACCGCCGAGCCGTCCGCGTCCGTCACGGCCTCATGGCCAGCGAGGCTGCTTCCTGACGCGCCTTGAAAAAAGTTGCGGGCCGCTGTCGATCCGGCCACGTCCCGTTCGACGTCATGATGTGCGGCGCCTCGCCACACAATGACGCGACAGGACCTGACGAGGAAACACGTGGATCAACTGCTGAAAGTCATGAACTTCAACGTCTCGAGTGACGGTATCGGTGCCGGTGAGCACCAGAGTCTCGAGCGGCCGTTCGGCCTCGACCATCCCGAGAGGCTGTTCGCCTGGGCCGGAGCCACGGCGAGCTGGCCCATGCGCACGGATCCCGGCGGGAGCCGGGGCCTCGACGACTACTTCACGCGAGACTTCGCGCGCAACATCGGTGCCGAGATCATGGGCCGCAACAAGTTCGGGCCCCAGCGCGGTGCCTGGCAGGACCATGAGTGGCGCGGCTGGTGGGGGGAGGAGCCCCCGTTCCGCACGCCGGTGTTCGTCATGACCCATCACGAGCGTCCGTCGTTCACGCTCTCCGACACCACGTTCCACTTCGTCGACGGCGGCCCGGCCACCGTCCTCGAGCGTGCGCGGGAAGCGGCGCAGGGCAAGGACGTCCGGCTCGGTGGTGGGGTTACCACCATCCGGCAGTTTCTCGACGCCGGCCTCGTCGACACCATGCATGTGGCGGTCTCACCGGTAAAGCTCGGGTGCGGACTACGGCTGTGGGAGTCCCCCGATGAGCTGCTCGACCGGTTCCACCTGGAGGTCGTGCCCAGCCCGAGCGGCGTGACGCACCACCTGTTCTGGCGAAGGTGACGCCAGGGCCCACTCGGGCGACTGAAGAGGCCGGCCGGGCACTCCACGAGTACCAGCCGTTCAGCTGATTCGCCCTGATCAAGGGTTCAAAGACGGGTTCTCACGCGGTGAGGGAGAGGCCCTAGGTGGCTGACGCGGGTGCGGTCGAGTGGGTGGCCGTTCCACCAGGCATCGAGGCGAATGAGGTTGAGTGCAACGGTGGAGAGGACGTGTTCCAGGTGGGTCTTCTGGAGACCGAGGTAGCGGGCACGTCCTATCCCGGTGACCGCGATGGCCCGGTGGATGGTTCCCTCGATGCCTGCGCGGGTTCCGTACTCGGCTCGCCATTGCTCATCGCTTTGCTGGAGGCGGGCACGGTCGAGGACTTCTTGCAGCTTGCGGGGTTGCAGGGAGAGGGTTCGGCCGCTGGTCTTCGAGCGGGTGCACTGGTCGCGCACTGGGCAGGGACGGCATGTCTCCTTGTCGAACTTGATGACGATGGCCTTGGTGCCGCGCTGGGTGGCGGGACTCCACCAGGTACTGGTGTCCCCGCGTGGGCAGGTGGCCTGCCGCTTGTCCCAGTCGATGGTGAACGCGGTGCGGTCGAAGCCGGCGTCGGCACGTGCCTGGGGTGAGCTGTTCATCAGGACCGGGGTGACCAGGGTGACCCCGAAGTTCTTCTTCATGACCACGATCAACTCGGCGGATGTGTAACCGGAGTCGAGGAAGTGCTCGGCGGGCAGGAGAGCGCGGGCGGCGAGCATGTGATGGACTGGCTCGGTCATTTCCGCGTCGGTCACCTCCAGCTCCGCGCATTCCGAGTCGAGGATGCCGGCGGCCCACCGCTCCTCGCGGGTGCCCTGCCGTGGCAGTGCCCGCAGCCGGCCGATCACCTCGGCCCGCGTGGCGTCGCCCCCGCTCTTGGGTGGCTCAGGAGCAGATGTCACAACGAGCTTGTCGAAGCCGCCGACGAGAAGCAACTGACCAAGACGATCGCCCGCTACGGCCGCGTCGATCTCCTCTGTATTGACGAACTCGGCTACATGGAGCTCGACCGCCGCGGCGCCGAACTCTTCTTCCAAGTCCTGACCGAGCGGGGGGAGAAGAACAGCGTGGCCATCGCTTCCGACGAGTCCTTCGGAGGATGGACCAAGGCCTTCCCCGACCCCCGCCGCTGCGCTGCCATCGTTGACCGCCTCACTTTCGGCGGCAACATCATCGAGACCGGCACCGACTCCTACCGCCTCGCGACCACCCGGGCCCGAGCCGAACAACAGTCCCTGGGCTGAGGGGCCCGATGGAAGATGCGAGAAAAGTCAGGACTGCGCGGTCCGGAACGCGAGATACCGGCTGAAGGCTTCGTGGCTGTCGGGGGTGAAGCGCCACTCCAACAGGGCCGAGCCGAGCTCCGGCTCGGTCAGCCAGCCATGCCAGGCGACCTCATCGGGATCGGGGACCACGGCGTCCGGCACTACGGCTTCGTGCACGCCGAGCCAGTGAGGGCTCAAGCCGCTGCGGTTGATGAACGTGAACCGCAGGCGCGGCAGCGCACGAATGCCCAGCTCTTCGGCCAGCTCTCGCGCGGCGGCCTGTTCATAGGACTCGCCGACATTTGCGGCGCCACCGACCTCGACCTCATAGAGCCCGGGGAAGCGCGATACCTGCTCCGACCGCCGATGGACGAGGATCCGGCCACGCTCATCACGACACACCGTCACGGCGACCCGATGCAGCCAACCCTCCCGGATGGCCTCCCGACGGCTGACCACCCCCAGGACACGATCTTGACAGTCGACACGCTCCACAAGTTCATCCACGAAGCACACCCTGGCAGAACCCACCGACAACGCCGTTTCTCGGCGAGCCGTTCTCGGAACTCGACAACATTCTGGACCCGCTTGATCAACATCCGTTGCCTGAACTCGGCATCAGCCGTTCTCGCGTTACACCGACGAAGCCACACGGTCGGCGGCGGAGAGGTCCTCCATCAAGTCCCGGCGCCCCTCGCCGATGTGCTGCGGAAGGCCGGCCCGGAGGACCCGGACGCGGCCGCCGCCTCCGCTCGGGGCACGGCCAGCGAGCTGGTCCTCATCCTGCACGACCGTATCCCGATCAACTCCCTGAAGCTCGACGGCGACCGAGGTCTCTTCGAGCAGCTCAGCGCCTGGGACCCGGATGAGTAGGACGTGACGATGCGCCACCTCGTACGCCCCGGGGCTTGCCTCCCGCCAACGGCTACGACCACGCCGTGGTGGCCTCGGGGCCGCGGGGGGAGCAGACCGCCACGGCTGCGAAGCGGCTGACCAAAGCGGCGGCTCGTCGATGAGTTGCTAGCGGCTCGTCTTCGACCGGCCGGGAAGTTCCTGTTCGGTCGCCCGCCGGTACAGCTGTGCCTGGCTCAGCTCCTGCAGCTCACTCCTGCCGGCGCTGCCACGGCCGCGGGCCCGTGCGGAGGCGGCCCCCGCCCTCTTCGGCGGAGCCTTCCGCGTCGGCGTCTTCGCCGGTTTGCCTGACCGACAAGGGCGTCCGTGTGGAGTTCGCCAAGGAGAACCTTGCCTTCACCGGCGAGGACAACCCCATGGCCACCCTGCTCCTGTCGGTCATGGGCGCGTTCGCCGAATTCGAGCGCGCCCTGATCCTCGAACGCCAACGCGAGGGCATCGCCGAGGCCAAGGCCCGCGGCGCCTACACCGGCCGCAAACCCGCACTCACCCCCTGGCGGCCATGTTGACGTCGCCCGTCGCCGGCTGGTCGGTCCGGCTTTGGTCGGTGCGACACCAAGAGCGTCAGTCGTCACGGCGGCGCGGCGCCACGCCGGACGTCCGTCCGGCGACGGTGGAACCAACCCAGCCCATCTGACGTGCAGTTACATGGACCGCCTGGGACAGGGGGACATGTGGGGGAACGGGGGAACGGTGTCGACCGGGGATCACGTCGAGCAGTTCGCGGCGCTGCTGCGCCGACTGAAGGACCGCACGGATCGGAGCTACGGCTCCCTGGCCCGGCGCCTCAACATGAACACCTCCACGCTGCACCGCTACTGCGCGGGCGAGGCGGTCCCGCAGGACTACGCCCCGGTGGAGCGTCTGGCCGCCTTCTGCGGGGCAACACCGGAGGAACGCCTCGAACTGCACCGCCTGTGGCTGCTCGCGGTGGCGGCACGACAGCGGTCTCGGGCGGGTGAGGGGGCGACGGAGCCGACACGGGCCGAGGAGACGGCGGAGCCGACAAAGGCCGAGGGGGCGCTGGAGCAAGCAGGGGGCGAGCGGGCTTCGGGTCCGGACATCCGGACGGTACAGGGCGTGGATGACGGCGCGGACGGCATCGGTGGTGGCGGGGGCAGCACGAGCGGTGCACCGCCGCCACTCGACACGGGCGCGCCCGACGCCTGGCCGCCCATTCCCGGCGCTCCCGGACCGGGAAGTCCCGAGCCGACGGCCCAGTGGGATGCGGCCCGCTCGACCGGACGGCCCTGGTACCGCCGTCGCCGCACCGCCGTCGGTGCCGCCGCGGCGACCGTGTTACTGGTGACGCTGGGCAGTCTGCCGGCGCTGTCGGCCGGTCGGTCTCACGACAACTCCGCCAAGGCCCCCGGTCGGTCCCGTACAACAGGAACCGGTACGTCACACCGCCCCTCTGCCACTGCAACCAGCCCCTCCTCCAGTCGTTCATCGGCCTCGCCCTCCGCAGGAGTACGGGCTTCGGGGAGCCCCGAGCCGAAGGGCGGATCGTCGGCGGACACGAAGAGCGACGACCCGGTGACGACCGGTGTGCCGCTCGCCTGGACCGCCGACTCGCAGATCTGGCAGGGCGGTTGCGGGCACGACTACGTCATCGCGAAGAAGCCGGCCCAGGTGCCCCCGCCGCCGGTGCAGCAGGACACCGGCGTGTGGGCGGCGGCGCAGGGGGCGGTGCCCGGGCGGCAGACGAGGGTGCAGATCTCGGTACAGGGGAAGTCGTCCACGGCCGTGGTCCTGGAGGCTCTCAAGGTCCGTATCGTCAGCCACGGCGCCCCGGTCACCGGCAACGCGTACGCCATGGGCCAGGGTTGCGGCAGCGACCTGGCGCCCCGTGAGTTCTCCGTCGACCTGGACGTCAACCGCCCGATCGTCCACGCGGGCCCCGGCAATGACAGAGGAAAGCCCGTCCCTGCGGTGCAGTTCCCCTACCGCGTCTCCGCCGAGGACCCGGAGGTGCTGCTGGTCACCGCGACGACCGAGGCTTACGACTGCCACTGGTACCTGGAACTCGACTGGTCCTCCCAGGGCCGCACCGGCACGGTCCGCATCGACGACCACGGCCGCCCGTTCCGCACCAGCAGCATCAAGGGCCTGCCTCACTACTGGTACGGCACGAACGGCGACGGTGTGCGTCAATGGGTGCCCGTCGACTCCTGGAAGCCCTGACAAAGCCGCTTCACGTGACGGTGCGTGATCAGGCAGACGGCAAGGCCGAGGAATGCTTCGTGGTTGTCGTCGCGTCTCTCCCAGCGGATGCGCAGGCATCGGAAGCCGTGGAGCCAGGAGTTCGGTGCGTTCGACGGCCCCGCGGAAGGTGCCCGGGCCAGAGCCGTGTGGCCGGCCCGATCATGACACAACGCGTCCGAGCAGGCGGCGGGTCCTGCGTGAGCAACGGTCGGCTGCCCAGACTTCCGGCAGAGGGCACCGCTCCGCCGTCAGCGGGCGCTCGTGGTGGCGATGTCGCTGATGTGGTTGTACCGCTCCAGCAGCACGAAAAGCTTGATCTTCTGCGTCGTCTCCCCACTGCCGAAGGTCAGGGTGACGATGACCTCATGGCCGTTACCCACGGCGCCGTTGTCGCTCACCGTCCACTGCGCCGGGACATTCTGGGCACGCAGGACGCCGTCCGCCCCGTTCTTCTTCTCCCACGCCGCCAGTCGGTTGGCGAAGTCGGGCGTCAGGTAGTGCTTGCGGAGTGCCGTGGCCAGCGTGACGTCCGGGTCCGCGTAGTCGCCCTTCGCGTCGATGTACGCGCCGTAGAAGTCGGCGACCCGGGTCACCGACTGGCCGGACGTGCCGCTGACCGACTGCGATGCGGCGGCGGGCGCCTTTGCGGGGGCGTGGACGGACGCCTGTGCCGACACCTGTGTCGACACACCGAGTCCGACGGCCAGGACGAGGCCGGCGGCGACGGCCGCGCGGCGGCCCGGACGACGGTGTGCGGAGGACTTCCTGTTCATGTGCGTCTTCCTTCTCTGGTCCGTATGTGGTTACTCTCGGCCGATTCCGGCTTTCGTGCCGAAGGCGCCTGCCGACTTGTCGCCATCTCGTCCGCGTCCGATTCGAGGGACAGGACGGCCCGGCTGCCCCATCGGACAGGAGTCGGCCCGGTGACTTCGCCCCGGGGTCGGCGTGTGGCGGCGGGCGCCGCGGGGAGGCGAACGCCGCACCTTGAGTACTCGGGCACACAGGTGTCCCGGTACGCAGGCGCAGGGTAGGTGTCGTTGCGGTGCTGCTGCCGGGGCGGTCGTTCTGCCTCGGCCGGTGCGACATCCACAGCTTCGAGGACGGCGGGGATCCACACAACGCCTGCCGCCACACCGGCGACGATGGAACGATCCCACCCCTGTTGAACTGCGGAAACAGAGGTCCCTGGGATGCCCTGAGATGCAGTGCTGGGACGCGGAGACGACTCATGGCGGTTGGCCGACTTCTCCATGCAGCGCAGTCTGTCCTGACGGCGTACCAGCCGCCGACAGGGCGAAAGTTGGCTGATGTGGCACAACCGGATGATCTAGTCCAAGGGGTCAGTGATCGTAGGCGATCAGTGAGCGTAGGACGGTTTGTCCGGTGGCGTCGTTGTGCCAGATCGCGGAGGTCGACGCGAGGATGCGTTGCATGACGCGGGCCATGACACCGCCGGGTGTGCGCCCTCGCTACCGTTCGAGGTCAAGATGTCCCTTGAAGGTCTCGTTGATCGATTCGATGACCTGCCGCAGCGACAGTTCGCGTTCGAAACCACGGCCGAAGTAGTTCTTGTCGCCGATGAGAGTCTGTCGGGGGCGCTCTCGCAGAAGCTCGCATTCGGCGGCCAGGAGGTCGAGGAGGGTCTCGCGTTCGTCGGCCTTGGCCCCGGTCAGGGCGAAGGCGATGGGCAGGCCCTGAGGGGTGCAGACCAGGTACAGGCGCAGGCCCCAGAAGAAGCGGCTGTGGCTGGCGCAGTAGCCGTATTCGGCCCAGCCTGCCAGGTCGGAGCGTTTGACGGTCTCGCGGGAGCGGCCGCATTCCACCGGGGTGGAGTCCACGACCCATACGTCGTCGCTCCACACCGAGGTGGTGGCGGCCAGGATCCGGTTGACGCTCCGCATCAGAACGGCGGCCTTGCGCAGCCGCTTGTTGTAGCCGGGCTGCTGGGGCAGGCAGGGGAAGAGGTGGCGCAGGTGGGCACGGGCATGGCGGAGCCATTTGGCCTCAGGCGGGGCGTAATGCCGACCGGCGGGCGCCACGGCGCCAGGTCGGGATGCTCCTTCAGCGTGTCGTCGGTCGTCGCATAGAGTGCTGTCGCGAGGGTGTCCACGTCGTTCGTCACAAAACGATCTTGGACATCCTCGTTCTGGTCTCCGCAGGCACCCCTTGGACCACACCACCAGGAGGAACCAGTGTCATACCCGCAGCTGCTCACCCCCGAGGAGAGGCTCGCCGACGCGAAGAAGCTGTTGAGCCTCCCGCGTATCGTCGTGATCTGCGGCTCCACCCGCTTCATGACCGAGATGAACGAGGCCGATCTGCGGGAGACCAAAGCCGGAAAGATTGTCGTCAAACCGGGCTGTGACATGAAGTCGCCGCACGAACTTTGGTCCGATCCTGTCGAGGACGATGCGCTGAAGGTTCGACTCGACGATCTGCACCGGGCGAAGATCCGGCTCGCTGATGAGGTGCTCGTAGTCGGCGACTACATCGGAGACAGCACCCGAGCCGAAATCGCCTACGCCCGGTCGCTGGGCAAGCCCGTGCGGTTCACGCACCCCGAAGTCGACCCTGACGCCTGACCGCCCGCTACCACCGCGACAACCAGGGCCGGCAGCCCGCCACCTGACCGTCTCGCGGTGGCTTCGGCCGCCGCCCACCCCACACCCTCCGCAGGCATCCCTTGGAATTGATCATCTAGAGCGGGTCGGCCCCTGTGCCCAGACGGCGGCGGCCTGGCGACCGCGTCACCACCTGCCCCTCATTCCCGGAGGCAGGTGACTCGGCGGCAGCCCGTTCCGCAGCCGTGCGGCCTCGCTCGCGGCTGTCGCCGTTGGGCGACAGCTCCGGCTCGGCGAAGGGTTGGGGACCGGTGCCCAAGGGGCGGCGGGGGGTGATCACGGCCCGAGTCTCGCAGTTCGCCGGACGGTTTAGCACGACGGATCCAGCCGCATCGCGGCAGCGTGGTGTCTGACCGTCCGTGTTCACGGTACGAGCAGGCCGGTACGCGCGCAGGGCCTGGAGCACGAGCGGCGGGGTCACGGCAGACTCCCGGGTGAGGGCGCGGCGATCGCGCCGCGCGGCAGGGCGGAGGATGACAGGCTGGGGGCGCAGGAGCAGTTCCCGCAACGGAGGAGGAGTTCGGTGGAGGCGGCAGCGTCCGGCGAGTCGCCCCGCGATCAGGAGTCGGGACCGACGGTGTATCTGCTGGTCGGGCTGACCGGGTCGGGTAAGACCACGTACGCGCGTCGGCGGCTGGAGTCGGCCGGGGCGGTGCGGCTGTCCGTGGACGAGCGTGTGCACGCCCGGCACGGCCGCTATGGCGTCGACTACCCGGAGCGGGACTACTTCTCCTTGGAGGCTGTGGTCGTCGCGGAGGTCCGCGAGGAACTGGTCGACCTGGTCGCGGCCGGGCGGGACGCGGTGCTGGATCACGGGCTGTGTTCGGCCAGCGGCTGCGGCGGTAATCGACGCTCTCGCCGAGTTCGGTCTGCATCTCGGTGCGGACCTGCTCATCCGTGGGCAACGGGCGGCGGTTGAGGGAGAGCCAGTGCGCAAAGCGGGCCGCCGCACGCACCACCGATCCCCCGATCGCAGCCCTGGAGCTGCGGCACCGCCAACGCGGCAGTGATGACCCCGGCGACGCCGGATGACCGATTACTCCGCTGCCCGACACGTTGACGGCTCCAGCAAGGCGCGCTGCCTAGACGAGTGGGAAGCGAACGGAGTGGGCCGCGGAAACCAGGTGAACATCTTCCATGTCCGCAAGGCCGTCCTGCGCGAGGGTTATGGCAGAGGGCCGCCGACATCGTGCTCAGCGGCGCGAGGCGCTGATCGGGGCAGCGATCGACGTCCTGGTGAACGAGGGCGCCGCCGCCGTCACACCGGCAGCGGTCGGCGCCCGGGCGGGTCTGGCCCGTTCCGGCGTGTACCAGTACTTCGACTCGTCGGTGGCCCTGCCGGCGGCCATCACGGAGGAAGCCCTCCGGCGCTCCAACGAGGCACTCACCCGTGCCATGGCCGCCGCGAACGGCCCGGTGGAACGCGTCGAGGCATTCTTCAGGGAAAGTCTCCGCCTCGGCGCCGAAGGCGCACATCGACCCGCCGCCCTCATGGGCGCCGGTTTCCCACCGGCCTGCCAGGAACGGCTGACGGAACTCCATCTGAAACAAGTCGAACCGTTCCGCGCAGCGGTCCGACAGTTGGGTGCCCCCGAGCCCGCGCTCACGGCGGATCTGATCGCCGGGATGCTGCGCACGGGCCTTGCCGCCGTCGATGGCGGTGACCTGGGCTTTTCAGATCACGGCGTGGCGGGCTCGGCCTTCCGCCGAGCCCGCCACGCCGGCTCCCTACCGCAGCCGGACCCGCGTCATGCCGTCAGCGCTGCAGTGTCAGCAGACCCGGACGGTAGGGCAGGAGGCCGTAGTCGCCGCCGGAGTTGGGGCTGCGTCCCTGGTAGAGCAACTGCAGATTGCAGGGATCGACGGTCATGGTCTGATCGGCGCTGGTGCGGATCAGTTCGCCATGGCTGATGTCGTTGGTCCAGGTGGCGCCACTGTTGGCCTTGCCGGCGAAGGGATTGCTCTCGGTCGCAGCCTGGGGCGTCCATGAGCCGTTCAGACTGGTGGCCGTGAACGAGCGGAAGTACCGGCCCTGCGAGCCGATCGCCTCGACGATCATGAGGTAACGGTTCTGGTCCCGCAGCTTGTAGACCTGCGGGGCTTCGAACAGGTTGTTCGTCGTATCGCTCATGATCACTGTCGAGGTCGAGCCGAAGCTGCCCGGGAAGTTCCCGATCGGCATACTGGCCCGGTAGATCTTGCCGTTGTCGCCGGCGAAGAACAGGTACATGTTCGTGCCGTCACCGATGAGTGTCTGGTCGATGGGCCCTGTTCCGGAGCCGGAGATGCTTCCGGAGAAGAGCACCTGCTCGGACGACCAGCCATTCGGGTTGGTGGGGTCGCTCGACGTCCGGTAGGAGAAGGCGGTCCCGCCCCATTGGTAGGCGAGCACCCAGATGTTCTTCGGCGCGAAGTAGAGGAGCGTGGGTGCGACGGTGGAATTGGACATCGTGTTCTGGCCGGCCGATGCCATCTCCGACCAATTGGTGAACAGGCCGAAGTTCATCGAACCCCACCTCGTCCCCGTGTCGTGCGTGGTCGCATAGACGAGTTGTCTGCCGTTGTAGGGGACGACGGTGAAGTCCTTGAGCGAGACCCACCCCTGCTTGGGCTGCGCCAGCGCGCCCGTTGATGTCCAGCGGTAGTTCGACGGAAGATCGCACAGGCCGGGGGTGTCGGCGCTGACCTTGACGAGCTGCCACTGCTGGTTGGCGCCGCCCCAGTCGTCGTACTGGACGATGTTCGCGTTGTCGGCTGTGGAGGCGCCCTGTACTTCGAGGGCCTTGTTGCTGTGGCGCGAGATGAGCCTCACGTAGCCGTCCGCACTGTCGGCCAGCCGCCACTGCTGGTTGGTGCCGTTCAGGTCCGTCCACTGGACGATCGAGCCGCCGTTCGCGGTGGACCAGTTGTAGACGTCCAGCACCTTGCCCGAGTGGCGGGACTTGATGCGGTAGTAGCCGTCCCCGGAATCTACGAACTGCCACTGCTGCTGGTTCTGGTTGTTCCTGGTCCACTGGGTGATGCGGGCGCCGTCGTCGGTCGCCATGTTGTAGACATCCAGGGCTTTGCCGCTGCTGCGGTTGACCAGCACATACGAGGCGTTGGGGTCTACGCTCGCGGCCTCGGCGGGCTGGGCACCGAGGAAGGCGGCCACGAGCAGCAAGGGCGCAAGGACGCCGAGTAAGCGTCTTGAACGGACCGGGGACGGGTGGCGAAACCACATCAGAGGGCCTCCTTGGGGCGGGGTGAGGTGACGCCGATGAAGTGCGGAGCGGCCGAGCCGCGGGCGGGGACCGTTTCGAAAGTTTCGAAGTCATCCCGGTTCCGTGACGCCACAAGCTAGGAAGGCGGGGCCCTCTGGTCAAGGCCTGTCGTCGATCTGTCCACAAACAGTTCCTCCCACTTCGGGCGTGACAAGCTGTCGAGCCGACCGGAGCCCCCCGCAAGTTCGCGATACGGCTCACCAGTCCAGGGATCCGACCGGCTCGACCGGGGATTCGAAAGTTTCGATCGAAGAGCGGAAACTTTTCCCGCCGGGAGGGTTGACGAGTCAATGTCAATCCCTCAATCATCCTGTCTGGTAGACCGACCGTTGGTCGAGATTTCGAACCGCATTGTCCTGGACGGACTGTGCTGCACGGCAGAGCCGAGCACAGCCGCACGAAGAGCCGCGCGCCAGCGCACCTGCGCCACCCCGTTTTCGTTCCGGTGAGGTTCGCACCGGCGCATCCTGACGCTCCGTGCAGTCGGAGAGGTATGCGACGCCGCGTGACGCCCCCGGCTGAGCCGCGATGGAGTACCCCCGTGCCTGTGCCGAGAGACCGCTGCCGCCCGGCGTACGTCACTCGGCGGCAGACCGGGCGCCGTCCGCCGGTTGAGATCCTCCCGGGTCCCATGACCGCGGTGTCCGGTGATTCCGTCATTTCTACCTTGGAGGCACAGTCATGGTCTCTTATGCCCTTCCCAGACCTGTTGTCCGACGGAAGATCCACGTGCTGCTGTTGGCGCTGGTCGCCGGCGTCCTCGGTGTGGTCGCCGCACTGGTCTCGCCGCCGACCGCACACGCCGCCGAGAGCACGCTCGGCGCCGCGGCGGCGCAGAGCGGCCGCTACTTCGGCACCGCCATCGCCTCGGGCAGGCTGGGCGACTCGACGTACGCGACGATCGCGGCCCGTGAGTTCAACTCGGTGACGGCCGAGAACGAGATGAAGATCGACGCCACCGAACCGCAGCGGGGCCAGTTCAACTTCACCGCCGCCGACCGCGTCTACAACTGGGCGGTGCAGAACGGCAAGCAGGTGCGCGGTCACACCCTGGCCTGGCACTCCCAGCAGCCCGGCTGGATGCAGAGCCTCAGCGGCAGCGCACTGCGCCAGGCGATGATCGATCACATCAACGGCGTGATGGGCCACTACAAGGGCAAGATCGCACAGTGGGACGTCGTGAACGAGGCCTTCGCCGACGGCAGTTCGGGAGCCCGGCGCGACTCCAACCTGCAACGCACCGGCAATGACTGGATCGAGGTCGCCTTCCGCACCGCGCGCGCCGCCGACCCGGCCGCCAAGCTCTGCTACAACGACTACAACGTCGAGGACTGGACCTGGGCCAAGACCCAGGCCATGTATGCCATGGTCCGGGACTTCAAGCAGCGCGGCGTGCCGATCGACTGCGTCGGCTTCCAGTCGCACTTCAACAGCGGCAGCCCCTACAACAGCAACTTCCGCAGCACCCTGGGGAACTTCGCCGCCCTCGGCGTCGACGTGGCCGTCACCGAACTCGACATCCAGGGTGCCCCGGCCTCGACCTACGCCAACGTGGTCAACGACTGCCTGGCCGTCCCGCGCTGCCTCGGCATCACCGTCTGGGGTGTGCGCGACAGCGACTCCTGGCGATCGGAGCAGACGCCGTTGCTGTTCAACAACGACGGCAGCAAGAAGCCTGCCTACACCGCCGTCCTCAACGCGCTCAACGGCGGCTCCACCACACCGCCTGCGGACGGCGGAACGATCAAGGGCGTCGGTTCGGGCCGCTGCCTGGACGTGCCCGGCACCAGCACCATCGACGGCACCCAGGTCCAGCTGTGGGACTGCCACAGCGGCACCAACCAGCAGTGGACGTACACCGGCGCCGGCGAGCTCAGGGTCTACGGCAACAAGTGCCTGGACGCCGCCGGCACCGGAAACGGCGCCAAGGTCCAGATCTACAACTGCTGGGGCGGCGACAACCAGAAGTGGCGCCTCAACTCCGACGGATCCATCGTCGGTGTCCAGTCCGGCCTCTGCCTCGACGCCGTCGGGGGCGGCACCGCAAACGGCACCCTGATCCAGCTCTACTCCTGCTCGAACGGCAACAACCAACGCTGGAGCCGTGCCTGACAAGGCCTGCACAAGCATCTGATGATCGCGAGGGTCGCCGCCGTGGTGGCGGCGACACTCGCGATCGGCACGGCCTGACGGGCGGCGTCACAACCGTCCGGTCCCCGCGGAAGTGCAGGGAAGAACACTTCAGCAGACCGGCACCGCAGCCGTGGTCCCCGGCCGGCTGATGCACCACCACCGCCCGGCCCGGGGCCACGAGACCCTGCCCGCCCGCTTCGAAGCCATGGTCCACCCCGCGGTGATCGACGCCATGGGCCGCCGTCCCGCCCACGGAGCCACCCCGAACCGGCGCGGCACCCGGACCGCAAACCAAACGGACAATCGAGAACCGAATGCTCGCCCGGACTCGCTGCATGGCGCCCGGCGGCTCGAAGGGAAGACGTTTCCGTGCGTATGTACGACAACCCTGTGATCGGCGGGTTCCACCCCGATCCGAGCGTGTGCCGGGTCGGTGACGACTACTACCTGGTGTGCTCCAGTTTCGAGTACTTCCCCGCGCTGCCGCTCTTCCACAGCAAGGACCTCGTGCACTGGGAGCACATCGGCAACGTGCTCGACCGGCCCGGGCAACTGCCGCTGCCCCTCCCCGGCGCCAAGGCGTCCGGAGGCCTCTACGCCCCCACGATCCGCCACCACGACGGCCGCTACTGGGTCATCAACACCAATGTCGACGGTGGCGGCAACTTCGTCGTCTCGGCCGAGCGGCCCGAGGGGCCGTGGAGCGACCCGGTGTGGATCGACCTGTCCGGGATCGACCCCGACCTGGCGTGGGAGGAGGACGGCACCTGCTGGTGCGCCTTCTCCGGCCCCGAAGGGGGCATCAACATGGCCAGGATCGATCCGGTCAAGGGCGAGGTGCTGGAGGGGCCTTTCGCCACGTGGTCGGGCAGCGGCCTCAAGTACCCCGAGGCGCCACACCTCTACCGCATCGGCGACTGGTGGTACCTGCTGATCGCGGAAGGCGGCACGGAACGCGGCCACAGCGTGTCCATAGCCCGCAGCCGCTCGCCGCGCGGCCCCTGGGAGGGCGCACCCGCCAACCCCCTGCTGTCCCACAGTGGTACCGCCCGCTCCATCCAGAACACCGGTCACGCCGATCTGGTGGAGGCTCCCGACGGCAGCTGGTGGATGGTGCTGCTCGGCGTCCGCCCCCGCGGCTTCACGCCCGACGTGCACGTGCTCGGCCGCGAGACGTTCCTGACCCCCGTGGAGTGGGACGAGGACGGCTGGCCCGTCGTCGCGCCCGTTCCCGAGAGCCACGCGGCCCCGGGCGGTGCCTGGCATCCCGTCCCGGCCCCGCCCGCCCGCGACGACTTCGACGGGCCCGCTCTCGCGCCGCACTGGATCTCGCCGTTCGCCCGCCCGGAGGGCTCCTGGTCGCTCACCGAGCGCCCTGGCCGGCTGGTCCTCAGCGCCACCGGCCCCACCCTCGACCGCCCCGGGTACACCTTCGTCGGCCGCCGCCAGCAGCACCACGACTGCCGCGTCACCGCCGTGATCGACCCGGGTACGGGACGCGGTGGTCTCTGCGTGCGCCTGGACGAGGCCCACCACTACGAGGTGGAGGCCGGGGACGGGGAGGTCGGCGTCGTCGCCCGGATCGGGCCGCTGCGCCAGACCGTGGCCCGCCGGCCGATCCAGGCCGGGCCGCTGCCCCTCACCGTGACGATCCGGACGTCAGGCCTCGTGCCCGCGTCGCCCGAACTCACCGACGGCGGCACCACGGGCCCCGACACCATCGCCTTCTGGCTCGGCGATCCCGACGCTCCGGACGCCCGGCCGCTCGCCGAATTGGACGGGCGCTACCTGTCCACCGAGGTCGCCTGCGGCTTCACCGGCCGTGTGATCGGCATGTACGCCACCGAGGGCGCGGTCGCCTTCGACTCGTTCGAGTACGCCCCGGCCCCGGCGCCGTCCGTGTGACGCTCGGTGTGCGGGCGGGTGCCGCACCCTGAGGGGCACCCGCCCGCAGCCGACTCGACCCCGGCTGAGGTAGGTGCCTCCCCGGCCCCCGGACGGCCTCCTCGCCGGGTTAATCTGTCCCTCATGCCTCCCCGACCAGCCGGCTCGCGCCCCACACTGTCCGTGGTGGCCAAAACCGCCGGTACGAGCGTGCCCACCGTGTCCAAGGTGCTGCGAGGCGGAACCGACGTCTCGGCGGAGACGCGCGCGAAGGTCATGGCAGCCGTGCAAGCCGTCGGCTACACCCGCCGGGCCGGGTCCAAGGGCGAGAGCGTACGGGACGAGAGCGGCTTGTCCAACGTGCTCGATCTCGTGGTCACCCACTTCGAGGGGTCATGGGCGAACCTGCTGATAGCCGGGGTCGGGCGAGAAGCGGCAGCAGCGGGACTCGACGTCGTACTGACGCTCGCCGAGCCGCACGGCGACTGGGTGTCGCGGGTTCTGAGAAGGCGCACCGTCGGCGCGATCGGGACGCTGGTCGATCCCGCCTCGCGGCAGTTCAGCGCACTCGTCGCCGCAGGCGTCCCCGTGGTGCTGATCGACCCGATGAGCACACCGCCGTCAGGGGTGGCAAGCATCGGCGTGGCGAACTGGGAAGGTGGCCGTATGGCCGCTGAGCACCTTCTGTCCCTCGGCCATGTGCGGATGGGGGTGGTCGCCGGCCATGCCCGCCATCTCTTCAGCCGAGCGCGCGTCGACGGTTTCCGTGCGGCGGCCGACACGGCGACCGCCGGCAGTGCCACGGCGTCGGTGACCTACGGCGGATGGAACCGCGCCAAGGCGACGACCGCCACCCACACCCTGCTCGACAGCGACCCGGGGATCACGGGGATCTTCGCCTGCGCGGACTCCATGGCTCTCGGCATCTACGACGCACTGGACGCCCGGGGCCTGCGGATTCCCGAGGACATCAGTGTCGTTGGCTTCGACGACCTGCCCGAGGCGCAGTACATCACCCCCGGGCTGACGACCGTCAGACAGCCCAGCACCGAGTTGGGCGCCGCGGCGGTCAAGCTCCTGATCGAGCTCTCCCGGGGCGAAGACGGCGGCGCCCGGGCCCCCGCCCGCATGGAGCTGGCCACCGAGCTGGTCGTCCGTGCCTCCACCGGACCCGCCCCGGCAACCGCAGCGCCACGCCGATGACGCGGGCGGGCGTGTTCACGTCATAGGGATGGCGGGTCAGCAGGGCCGGCCACGGCCCGGTCCCGTGCGGAACCAGCAGGACGGTCCGAAGCCGTGTTCCATTGCGCAACGCACAGGTCACCTCGCGGCGCTCGGCGACCGGGTCCGGCGATTCACGGGCCGGGTCGCCGCGCCGGAGCGGGGCCGGCTTCTGAACGGGGCTCGTGTCGTCGCTCACCGGAGGGCGACCGCCGTCCACGACGTCGGCGGTAGTTCGATGGTGAGCAGGCCGTCGGCGAGTGCCGCGCCGGCGTTCGCGGCCGGGGTCACCCGGTCCTGCTGGGCGAGCGTGTTCTTCGCGTACACGTCGGAGTCGGCGAGCGTGACCGCCTCGGTGATGCGCGAGGAGCCGAAGCTGCGCACATCGATCGTGACCTGCGCGGCTTCCGCCAGGTCGCGGTTGACGAGGAAGACCGCGGCCCGGCCCTCGTCGACGGTCGCGACGGCGTCGACGACGGATGCCTCTCCGTAGCGCGCCGTTTCGTACGTCGGCGCCTCGATCAGGGGTCGGATCACCTCGCCGGAGGCGAGCCGACTCGTGATCGAGAACGGATAGAAGGTCGTCTGGCGCCAGGCCGGGCCGCCGGGCTCGGTCATGATCGGAGCGATCACGTTGACGAGCTGTGCGAGGGATGCCGAGGTGACGCGGTCGCTGCGGCGGAGGAGCGTCATCAGCAGGTTGCCGACGACGACGGCGTCCGCCACCGTGTAAGTGTCCTCCAGGAGCCGGGGGGCGTGGCGCCACTCGTCGTGGATCTTCTCGGACTCCTGGTGTTCCTTGAGGTACCAGACGTTCCACTCGTCGAACGAGACGTTGATCTTCTTGTTGGAGCGTTTCTTGTGCCCCACGTGGTCGGCAGTCGCGACGACGGTGTCGATGAAGTAGTCCATGTCGATCGCCGAGGCGAGGAAGGAGCCGAGGTCGCCGTCGTGCTCCTGGTAGTACGCGTGGCACGAGACGTAGTCGACGTGGTCGTAGCTGTGCTCGAGTACGGTGCGCTCCCAGTCGCCGAATGTCGGCATGGTGGATCCGGAGGAGCCGCAGACGACGAGTTCGAGCTCCTTGTCGGCCCTCTTCATCGCGGCGGCGGTGCGGGCGGCCATCTTGCCGTAGTCGTCCGCTGTCATGAATCCGGTCTGCCAGGGGCCGTCCATTTCGTTGCCGAGGCACCACATGCGCACGTTGTGCGGTTCCGGTGTGCCGTTGGCGATGCGCAGGTCCGACAGAGTCGTACCGGATGGGTGGTTGGCGTACTCGAGCAGGTCCAGGGCGGGCAGGATGCCTCGTGTGGCCACGTTGACCGCCAGCATCAGCTCGGAGTCGGTGAGCTTGAGCCAGCCGGCGAACTCGTCGAGGCCGACCTGGTTCGATTCGAGCGAGCGCCAGGCGAGGTCGCGGCGTACCGGGCGTTTCTCGCGGGGGCCGACGGAGTCTTCCCAGCGGAACCCGGAGACGAAGTTGCCGCCCGGGTAACGGATGGTCGTGCTGCCGAGCTCTCTGACGAGTTCGACGACGTCCATGCGGAACCCGTCATCGTTCGCGCTCGGGTGTTCGGGCTCGTAGAGCCCGCTGTACACGCAGCGGCCGAGGTGCTCGACGAACGAGCCGAAGGTGCGGCGCCGGACAGGAGCGATGACGGCCTGCCTGTCGAGTTCGATGTGGGCGCGGGGCAATGCGGCGGTCCTTTCCGGGGGATGGCGCGGGGGTGTCGCGGGCTGGGTGGTGCCGTCGGTCAGCGGCCTGCCCCTGCCGAAAGGCATGGCAGGGGCAGGCGTGGGACGGCCTGGTTCAGGTCCTGGTACCGGTGTCAGCCCTTCACGGCGCCGGTGAGGCCGCCGACGATGCGCTTCTCGAAGATCGAGAAGAAGATCAGTGCGGGCAGCATGGCGAGTGAGGTGAAGGCGAGAACCTTCGCGGTGTCCGTGGAGTACTGCGAGGAGAACACCTGGACGCCGAGCGGCAGGGTGTAGTTCGCCTGCGAGTTGAGGACGTACAGGGGCAGGAGGTAGTTGTTCCAGCTGCCGACGAATCCGAGGATGCCGACGGTGACCACACCGGGCAGCGACAGCGGAACCACCATGCGGAAGAAGAATCCGAGTCGGCTCATGCCGTCGATCGCGGCGGCCTCCTCGATCTCGTTCGGGATGGCTCTGAGGAACGGCACGAGGATGATGACGGTCGTCGGCAGGCCGAAGGCGATCTGCGGGATGATCACGCCGAGCAGGTTGTCGACGAGACCGAGGTCCTTGATGACGAGGTACAGCGGAGTGATCGCGATGACCATCGGGAACATCAGGCCCGCGGCGAACAGGGAGTACATCGCGCCCTTGAGCTTGAAGTCGTAGCGTGCGATCACGAAGCTCACCATCAGACCGAGGGCGACGATGCCGGCGGTGCTGGTGATCGCGACGATGAGGGAGTTGGCGAACTCGCCCCAGAACACCGTCGACTTCAGGATGTCGATGTAGTTGCCGACCACCCAGGGGCGCGGCAGGGCGGCCGGGTCCGTGGTGATCTGCGAGTTGGTGCGGAATCCGCCGAGCACGATGTAGAGCACCGGTGCGATGCAGACGCCGACGAAGAGCAGCGCGATGAAGTAGGTGACGTGACTGCCCCACTTCTGTGGCTTGTCGCGGTTGTTGCGGCGGCCGGTGGGTGCCTTCGGCTCCGGTGCGGGGGACATCCGGGAGATGGTGGTCGTCGCGCTCATCACACGGTCCCTTCGGTGACTGCGCCCCTGAGGTCACGGCGCAGGACGAAGCGCTGGTAGATCAGGGCGACGATGAGCGAGATCACGAACATCACGACCGCGACGGCGCTTCCGTAGCCGTAGTTGCCCGCGTTGCGGCCCTGGGCGAGCATGTAGATCGCCATGGTCGAGGTGCCCGCCGTGCCCGAGACGTACTGGCCCCAGATGATGTAGACGAGGTCGAACAACTGCAGCGAGCCGATGATCGACAGGAAGGCCCAGATGCGGATCGTCGGCCCCAGCAGTGGCAGCGTGATGCGGCGCTGGATCTGCCAGTAGGAGGCGCCGTCGATCTGCGCGGCCTCGAAGATCTCGTCGGGGATCGACTGCAGGCCGGCGAGCATCAGGATCACCGCGAAGCCGATGTACTTCCACGTGATGATGGCCATCAGAGTCCAGATGGCCAGGTCCGGGTCGGCGATCCAGTCGGCTTCCAGGGAGCCCAGGCCGATCCGGTGCAGCAGGTCGTTGCCGGCTCCGTTGCTCTGGAGCATCAGGCTCCAGCCGGTGCCGACGATGACCTCGGAGATGATGTAGGGCACGAAGATCAGGACGCGGATGGTCGAGCGGCCGCGGATCTTCTGGTTGAGCAGGAGCGCGAGGACGATCGCCAGCGGACCCTGGATGACCAGTGAGAGCACCAGGATCAGGCCGTTGTGCCACAGGACGTCGTGGAACGCGGGGTCGGTGAGGATCAGTTTGTAGTTGTTCAGGCCGACCCAGTCGGTGGGCTCTCCGTAGCCTTTCCACTGGTAGAAGCCGTAGTACGCGGCGAGCGCGACCGGGAAGATCACGAATGCCAGGAACGTGATGATCGCCGGTGCGGACAGGACCGCGATCTCCAGTCGCATCCTGGCACGGCCTCGGCGGTGCGCAGCCGCTCGCGGCGGAGCCGGGGGCACGGACGTGGCCGCGTCCCCGGCTCCGGGCGTGCCCTGCGACTGGCGGCCGTCGGCCGTGTCAGTGCCCAGGGTGTCGCTCATGTCTGCTTACTCAGCCCTTCTCGGCGGCAGCTTTGACGTCCTTGGCGATGTCGGTGGCGGAGCCCTTGCCGGCCATCAGGTTCACGACGGCGATGTTCATGGCGTTGCCGACGTTCTGGCCGTACACGGTGTCGAGGAACTGCATCGAGTAGGCGGCCTTGTTGAAGGCCTGCAGTGCCGAGATGTTGTAGGGCTCGGTGACGACCCCCTGGGCTTCCTTGTTCACCGGGATGGTGTCGAAGGCCTCGGCGTAGGCCTCCTGCTGCTCCTTGGTCACGACGAACTGGAGGAAGCCCAGGGCCTCCTTCGGTGCGTTCTTGGAGAGCGAGTATCCGCCGGCGCCGCCCATGATGGCGGTCGGGTCGCCCTTGCCGCCGGGCACGGCGGGGAAGGGGAACCAGCCCAGGTCGGGGAGCGGCTTCTTGTCCGGGGTCAGATCGGCGATCACACCGGGATCCCAGTTGCCCATGAGCTCCATGGCCGCCTTGTGGTTGGCGATCATGCCCGCCGAGGACCCGGCGCCCTGCTGCGACGTTGCCGTCAGGAAACCCTTCTGGAAGGGTTCGGTCTCCAGGAGTTCAGCGAGGTCTTCGCCGGCGCTGGTCCAGCACGGGTCGTCGAACGTGAGCGACTTGGCGGCCTCCTGCGTGCTCTCCTGGCTGCACTCGCGCAGGGCGAAGTTGTAGTACCAGTGCGCGGCCGGCCAGGCGTCCTTGGCGCCGACCGCGATCGGCGCGACCTTGATCGCCTTCAGCTTCGCGACGGCGTCCTTGAGCTCGTCCATCGTCGTCGGCGCCGAGGTGATGCCGGCCTTCTTGAACAGGTCCTCGCTGTAGTAGATGCCTTCGGGCTGCGTGTCGAGCGGCATCGCGTAGACCTTGCCGTCGATCGAGACGCCTTCGAGGGCCGCTTCGCCCACGTTCGCCTTGTCGGTGTCGGCCAGTTCCAGTGCCTGGATCTGGCCGGCGTTGACCATGGCCTGCATCTTGCCGCCACCGCGCTGCAGGAAGATGCCGGGCGCGGAGTTCGAGTTGAGCGCGTTCTGCAGCTTGCCGTCGAGGTCCTCGTTCTGGACCGATTGGATCTTGATCGCGACGTCCGGGTGCAGCGCGTGGTACGCCTTCGCGGCGTCCTTCCAGTACTGCGCACCGCGCCCTTCCATCGCGTTCGTCCAGAGGGTCACCGTGCCCTGGCCGTCGGACGAACTGCTGTCGCCGCCGCCGGCGCAGCCGGCTGCGGCGAGTGCGATGCACAAGCCGATCGCGGCAGCCGTCGCGCAGCGGGTTTTCCTCATCATCGTGGGAACTCCCTGATCCGTTGTGGTTGATCCAACTGCTAATAGTTTGCGCAAACTAATGAGCCATCAGTGAAGTAGGAGCAAGGTGTACCGCCCGAAATGAACGAGAGACAAGCAACAGTTTTCGCAAGTTGTGCAATCGTTACTGAGGCATCGGCCGTCGTACGTGATCACGAACGGGTGCGGTGACGATCGGGAAGGTGCGATGGCTTGACACCGTTTTCCCCGTCTCCCTACGGTGCGCAGCACGTTGAGCGAGAGCCGGTTGGTCCACCCGCCCGCCCCGGCGAGTCTCGCCCCCCACCGCACCGCAGCGAAGGAACCCCCACCATGCGGATCGTCGTCCCCCGGCAGCCGACAGCCCGGTTCTCCGACGCCTGGCGCCACTGCGTCGGCACGGGCCGGTTCGACCTCGCGCTGCGGCGCGACTACCAGGAGTCGCTCGACCTCGTTCAGCGGGAGATCGGTTTCCGGTACATCCGGGGGCACGGCCTGCTCAGCGACGGGATGGGCGTCCACCGCCCCTACGACTACGCCGCCGAGCGGCGCGTGCGCCACGCCTTCACGTACGTCGACCAGGTCGTGGACGCCTACCTGGGGATGGGTGTCGCGCCCTTCCTCGAGCTCGGCTTCATGCCGTCCGGGCTCGCCTCCGGCGACGACACCGTGTTCTGGTGGAAGGGCAACGTCACTCCTCCTCGCGACGAGAAGGAGTGGGCGGACCTCGTCCGCGCCGTCATCGGGCACCTGGTCGACCGCTACGGCATCGACCAGGTGCGCCGGTGGCCGATCGAGGTGTGGAACGAGCCCAACCTGGCGCCGTTCTGGTCCGCGGACCAGAACGCCTACCACCGCCTCTACGAGGTGACCTCGCTGGCCGTCAAGGAGGTCGACGCCGAACTCCAGGTCGGCGGCCCCTCACTGGCGCCGGGTTACGAGGACGGGTGGATCCGGCGCTTCGCCGAGTTCGTCGAGGCCCGCGACCTGCCGATCGACTTCGTGAGCCGCCACGCCTACTCCTCCGGCCCCGTCCAGCCCGTCCCCTTCGGCGCTCACCAGACGCTCATGCCGGCGTCGGCGCTGCTGGAGCAGTTCGGCGCCCCACGACGGCAGCTGGCGGGCACCGGGCTCGCGGGCCTGCCGCTCCACATCACCGAGTTCAACTCCTCGTACCGGCCGGACAACCCGGTCCACGACACCGCGTTCCACGCGGCGTATCTCGCGCCGGTGCTGGTGAACGGGGGTGACCTCGCGGACTCGTTCTCGTACTGGACGTTCAGCGACGTGTTCGAGGAGGTGGGCATCCCCACCGCGCCGTTCCACGGCGGCTTCGGCTTGTTGACGCACCGTCAGGTCAAGAAGCCCACCTACCACCTGTACACGTTCATGGCCGAGATGGGTGAGCAGATGCTCGCCCGAGGCGAGGACCACCTGGTGACGCGGCACGGCGACGGACGCGTCACCGTGCTGGCCTGGGCGCCGGCCGACCCGGCCGGCGGCGATCCCGTCGACGGCCACACCGTCCGGCTGACCCTGCCCGTCGGCGCCCCGGACGCGCAGGGCTCCGCCTTCGCCCGCCGCCGCTCCGTGAGCGAGGACGCCGGCAACCCTTGGGCCGCCTGGTGCGAGATGGGGCGGCCGCTCGCGCCCGGCAACCGCCAGCTCGACGCTCTCCGTGAGGCCGCCGAACCCGCCCGCTCGCACCGGAGCGTGCCCGTCGCCGGCGGGCGCGCCGACGTGGACCTGGTCCTGCGCCGCAACGAGGTGACGCTGCTGGAGCTCACCCCGGTCGTCGACGAGACGCCGGAGTGGTGGAGCGACGACCGGCTGTTCGGCCTCGGCGGCGAGGACGTCGACGCCTCCGTCAACCGGTCGTGAGTGCCCTGCCGCCCACCGGCCCGCTCGCACGGCCGGGAGCACACCGAGACCTCGATGCTCGCCGCGCACCTGCTCCGGTCCATGTTCGTCCACGTCAACACCCTGTCGGCCCGCAGGCCCTGGCGGAACCGGCCTGGGCATCGAGGCCCGGTGACGAGGACAGGCGCGGCAGCACGATGCGGGCACCCGGTGCACTGGACCGGCTCGACTTCCTCCACCGGTCCGCCGACCGGTTCGGCATCCGGAACACGGCTACGAGAGTCGATCCGCGGCTCGCCCACTTCCTGGCCGAGGTGGCGGGCGAGTCACGACGCTTCTCGCTGGTGCCTGGCCCTCCGGCTTATCTGTTGGCGGACCGAGTACGAGAGGAGCTCCTACCACTCGCCTGGCCGCGGATGACCGGTTGTGCTGTCGTGATCCGCCCCGATCTACTGGAAGTCCTGGCCGAACGGGCGTCCGGGGAGGAGCGTGGTGGCCGGCCCTGGTCCTCTACCTCGCCGCCGCTGACCCCAGTTCGCACCTTGCTCTGGACTTCTCGACGTACCTGACGGATCACCAGGTATGTCAGCATCCGATCAGCATTGGACCGGGGCAGTCTTCCGTACATGCTCCCGGTCGACGGCTTCGCGGCAGCCTGCTTCCTGGGTGGGTGTCCTGTCGAGGGGAGGGTGTGCGGCGAGCTGTTCCAGGATCGGCTTCAGCTCGACCTCCTCGTCGAGCCGCCGGAACCGGTGGATGCTCTCCTGGAGGCCCTTGGTGATCGGTAGATCCCACGGTTCGACGGTATCCCTGCCGTTGGCCTTGGCCGACGCCTGGCCGACGACCAAAAGGTCGTAGAGCTTGGCGTCGACGAAATCGCCGTATCGCTTCAGGTCGTTCCTGTCCACGTCGAGGCTTGCGGCGGCGCGGAAGAACCTCTCGAACTTCGACACACCCATCAGGGTCATGCCTCTCGCCTCCTCACCGGGAACGGACGGCGCCGATCGCTCCCGCCCGCGCCGCCGTCGGCTGTTACCCGGTCGAGATTCGCAGAGCCCCCTGCTGAGCGCCTCCGCACCCCAGGCCGAAAAAAGTCGCCCCCTCTTCCCCTGGCAGAGCAGCATGAAGTGCGCAGGCATCCCTCGGCCAGCCGATCGGCCGTCCGTCCGCAGGAGGCTGCACGGCGTTGCGGGGGAGCGGGACTGTATCAGGGCACCCAGGGGACGTGAGAGCGCGGACCTGGTGCGTCCGGGACCGGGGTACGCAGGGCGCCACGCGCTCATGTCCGCGGAGGCCGATACCCCCTGCAATGCCGAATACGGGCAGGTCAGCGACGAATGCGTCAACGACCGCAACGGCTATCGTAATCCGAGCAAGGGCCACCCATCCGCTGCAGCGCTGTAGCAGGGCAGCCCGCCCGATTGCTACTGGCACCGCTCGGCGCAAAAGTTCCAGTGAGGCATCAGCCCGGTCCGCCCAGCACGATCTTCCACACTCGGGTCGCCACCTGGAGGTTCAGCCGGTCCTCGACGTTCGCGAGGTCGTGGCCGCTGATGTCGCGGATGCGCTGGAGCCGATAGCGCAGCGTGCTGCGGTGGATCGCGAGGGAGTCGGCGGTCTCGTCGTAGTTGCCGCCGCAGTCGAAGTACCGGGACAGGGTCTCCACCATGGCCGCGTGGTGCCGGGAGTCGTAGTCGATGAGTTGCCCGAGCCACTCGTGGACGAACGTCTCCAGTTCCCGGTAATCATTGCCGGGTCCCAGGATGCGGTAGAGGCCGAGCTCGTCGAAGAACGTCGCGCCGTAGCGCTCGTGGGAGTGGCGGCGCACGTCCAGGGCGCGCTGTGCCTCCTGGTAGTGGTGGGGGATGTCGTCCACGGCGTCGCAAGGGGCGCTCACCCCGATCGTCCCGGACCGTGTTCCGGTCTCCCGGGCGAGCGCCTCGTACAACGCGCGGGCGTGCGGCCTGTCGCCAGTGATGAGGACGACGTGGTCGGAGCGGCGGGTCAGCAGCGAGCGCATGCCCACCGCAACGGCCGCCCGACTCACGGTCTGCGCGAAGGAATCGTCGGCGGTCCGGTTCGACCACTGCACCACGACGACGTAGTGGCTGCCGTGCAGGTCGTGTCCGACTGCCTCGGACCGGGCGTAGGCGCTCGCCTCGTCCGTCCCTGCCAGGAGGTCGTCGGCCAGCTCGCGGTGCAGCCTCAGCTCCACTTCGGCCAGATTGCGCAGGTGCGTCAGCTCCAGGGCGAGCGACGCGGCGGCGTATCCAAGCGCGAGTACGGCGTGCTCGTCGGCCTCGTCCCGGGCATCGACCAGGGCCAGCACGCCCAGGATCTCGCCGTGCGGGCGGATCAGGGTGATCAGCCGGTCCCTTATCCGCACCGGCCCGGTCTCTTTGGCGACGGCGTGCAGCATTTCGTTTTGGCGCACGGGGTCCGGTTTGGGATAGGGGGCGGGGCGGTCGGGACCGGTCCAGGACCTCAGCCGACCGAAGCGGTCCTCGAGCAGCGCGGGAAGTCCAGTGAGCCCGTGCAGTGCGCGGGTGACGGCTTCCTCGCCGCCACCCGAGGCAGCGACGCCGGCCATGAGAGTGTGAACGGCTCGCTCGTAGCCCAGCTCAGCCACCACAGAGATCAGCTGCCGCTGGAGGGCTGTGCGTTCCTCCCGCAGCCGGCGCAGCTCCAGCGCGTCCTCGCGTTGGCGGCGGTGTGCGAAGGCGACCGACAGTGCAGCACCGGTGTGCCGGATGAGAAGGGCGAGCAGGGATCGCTCTGCGCTGGTGGGCCGGGAGCGGGACGTGACCACGAGGTAGCCGTGGAGTCCCCCAGGTCCGCGTAGCCCGAGGGCCCGGCCCCAGGGCCTGCCGGGTACGGTCACGTTGCCGTCCTGCCCGGCCAGCTCCCGCACCCTCCGGCCCACGGCCAAGGCATGCGGCTGCCTGTTCCTCGGGCCGGGGACCAGGCCGCCGCCCACCTTGAGGTATACGGCCTCGGCGCGGTATGGCCCCGCGGCGGCTATGTGGTCCATGGCCAGGCGCAGGATCTCGCCTTCGTCCGGAGCGTCGAACAGGGCGCGGGAGAGCGCGACCAGTTCGTGGAGGGCATGGTCGGCTGGGGCGCGAACGGGCAGGCGGGGCCCCCTGCGCGCGGCCGTGGGGTGTCGCCCGACGCTGCCCCGCAGAAGGCTGCCCTTTCGGTCGGAGCAGCGGTGGTACGGGCTGTATGCCCGACTGCCGGCCATGGGATCACTCCGTCCTTCGGAGGTGAGCGGCTTTCGCGTACCCGCTCCCCGGGCCGGCTACCGAGACGTGTGGGTTCTTTGTCTCGTACTCGTGGGGCGACCGGACCCGTGCATTCCTGACTCGTCAGGCGCAGGCGTTGAGCCACCCGGTTCGTCACCCTGGGGAGTGCTCGAGACCCTCCGTGCGCACCGGTGGGAAACCGGCGGAGTCAGACCTACACCTACCTGAGCGAACGTGATCCGGAGAGTCGACGCAGGCGCTGCACCGGGAGGAGTTCCTCATGGCCAAGGCAGTGGGCATCGACCTGGGCACCACCAACTCGGTGATCGCCGTGTGGGAGGGCGGCGAGCCGTCCGTCGTGCCCAACAGCGAGGGCAACCGCACGACACCGTCCGTGGTGGCCTTCTCCGACACCGGTGAACGTCTGGTGGGCCAGCTGGCCCGGCGCCAGGCGATCCTCAACCCCAAGGGCACCATCTACTCGGCCAAGCGGTTCATCGGCCGGCACTTCGACGAGATCTCCGACGAGGCCAGGGCGGTGGCGTACGACGTCGTGGAAGGCGACGGCGGGGCGGCCCGTTTCAAGGTGCGCGACAAGCTGTACGCGCCTGAGGAGATCAGCGCACAGGTGCTGCGCAAACTCGCCGACGACGCGTCCAAGCAGCTGGGGGAGCGGGTCACGGAGGCGGTCATCACGGTGCCCGCCTACTTCAACGACGCTCAGCGCACCGCCACCAAGGACGCCGGACGGATCGCCGGACTGGAGGTGCTGCGGATCATCAACGAGCCGACGGCGGCCGCCCTCGCGTACGGCATGGACAAGAAGGAGCACGAGACCGTCCTCGTCTTCGACCTGGGCGGCGGCACCTTCGACGTGAGCATCCTCGACGTCGGCGACGGCGTGGTGGAGGTGCGCTCCACCGCCGGTGACAGCCACCTGGGCGGCGACGACTTCGACCGGCGTCTGGTGGACTACCTGGCGGACGACTTCCAGAAGGAGAACGGCATCGACCTGCGCAAGGACCCGCAGGCGCTGCAACGACTGTTCGAGGCGGCGGAGAAGGCCAAGACCGAGCTCAGTTCGGTGACGCAGACGCAGGTCAGCCTGCCGTTCATCACCGCTGACGCCTCGGGCCCCAAGCACCTCACCGACTCGATCATGCGGTCCACGTTCGAGCAGATCACCGGCGACCTGGTGGAGCGTTGCCTGGGACCGGTCCAGCAGGCCATGGCCGACGCCAAGGTCGGCGGGAGCGACATCGACGAGGTCATCCTCGTCGGCGGTTCCACCCGCATCCCCGCCGTCCAGGCTCTGGTCCGCCGGCTGACCGGCGGCAAGGAACCCAACATGAGCGTCAACCCCGACGAGGTCGTGGCCCTGGGCGCCGCGATCCAGGCCGGGGTGCTCAAGGGCGAGGTCAAGGACGTCCTGCTGCTCGACGTCACACCCTTGTCGCTGGGCGTGGAGACGCGCGGCGGAGTGATGACGAAGATCATCGAGCGGAACACCACCATCCCCGTGCGCCGCAGCGAGACCTTCTCCACCGCCGAGGACAACCAGCCGGCCGTCGATGTGGTGGTCCTCCAGGGCGAGCGCGAGCGAGCCGCCGACAACCGGGTGCTGGGCCGGTTCCAGCTCACCGACATCCGGCCGGCACCGCGCGGCGAACCACAGATCGAGGTCACCTTCGACATCGACGCCAACGGCATCCTCAACGTCAAGGCCCGCGACCGGGACACCGGCAAGGAACAGAGCATCACCATCAGCGAGAGCTCCAACCTGGACCGCAGTGAGGTCGAACGCATGGTCCAGGAGGCCGAGCGCAACCGGGGCCAGGACCAGGCACTCCGCGAGGCCGTCGACGCCCGCAACGAACTCGATGCCGTCGCGTACCAGGTCGAGAAGCGCCTCGCCGAACTGGGCGACGCAGCGCCCGCCCACGAGAAGGCACGCGCCGAAATGCTCGTGTCCGACGCCCGGGCGGCGGTCAAGGAAGAGGCGGGCGTGGAGCGCGTGCGGCCTCTGACCTCCGAACTCCAGCAGGTACTCGCCGGGCTGGCGGCCCATCAGGGCGCCGCCGCCACAGGGGGCGGTCCCGGCCAGGACGCCGCCACCGGCGGTCCCGCGAGTGGCGGTGGCGGTGACGATGATGTCATCGACGCCGAGTTCGACAAGAGCTGAGGCGCGCCATGCCCACCCACCCCCAGGAACCCGACCGGGCCGCGTCGGATCCGGGCGTACGGGTCCCGGAAGGCGCCGGACCTCCTCCTCGCGGGGATTTGCCCCAACCGGGCCCGCCGCGGCCCGAAGCGGCGAACGGCGAACCGGGACCCGATGCCGCCGGACCCGCGCCTGCCGAGGACGAATACACGACCGCGATCCAGGAACTGGAGGACCGCTGGCGGCGCGCACTCGCCGACCTCGATAACCTTCGCAAGCGCCACGCCAGGGAACTGGAGCGCGAACGGGCGGTCGAGCGGTCCCGCACGGCGGCCGCCTTCCTGCCCGTCCTCGACAACCTCGAACTCGCCCTGACCCACGCCGGCGCCGATCCGGGCGCGATCGTGGAGGGCATCCGGGCCGTACGCGACCAGGCGGTGAACGTCCTCGAACTGCTCGGCTACCCGCGGCATGCGGAGACCGGCGTCGCCTTCGACCCGGCCCGGCACGAGGTGGTCGGCGTCGTCCAGGACCCCGACGCCCCACCGGGCACCGTCGTCGAGGTGCTGCGCCCCGGCTACGGGGACGGCGAACGGCAGCTCAGGCCCGCCGCCGTGACGGTCGCGAAGCGGGAGTGACCGGTCATGGCACGGGACTTCTACGAGGTGCTGGGCGTGTCGCGGACCGCGAGCCAGGACGAGATCCAGCAGGCATATCGCAAACTCGCCCGCAGGTACCACCCAGACGTCAACAAGGACCCCGAGGCGGAGGAGCGTTTCAAGGACCTCAACGAGGCATACAGCGTCCTGTCCGATCCCAAGACCCGGGCCCGCTATGACCGCTTCGGCGAGGATTTCCGGAAGATCCCGGAGGACTTCGACGAACGGGTCGCGGCGGGAGCGGGCGGCGGTTTCCGCGGTCGGAGGACCGCAGGTGGGGGCGGTCCTCGCGTCCGGTACGTCACCGGCTTCGGAGACGACTTCGGCGCGGAGGGCATCGACATCGAGGACCTGCTCGGCTCAATGTTCGGAGCCGGCGCCGCCCGAGGCGGCGTCCCTGGAGCGGACCAGGAGGCGGAACTGCCGCTCACTGTCGAGGAGGCGTACCGAGGCGGCCGTCGCACCGTCACACTCGCCGGTCCCACCGGGCAGCCGCGGCAGTACGAGGTCGACGTGCCGCCTGGCGTCACCGACGGGCAGCGCATCCGGCTGGCGGGTGAGGGTGGCCAGGGCAGTGGTGACGCCGCCGCGGGCGACCTGTACCTGCGGGTGCGTATCCAGCCGCACCCCCGGTTCCGGCTGGACGGCCGTGACGTGCACGTCCAGGTCCCGGTCGCCCCGTGGGAGGCGGCCCTGGGCGCGACCGTGCCGGTGCCCACGCCCGGCGGCGGCACGGCGAAGGTCACGGTGCCTGCGGGCTCGTCCAGCGGCCGGCGGCTGCGGCTGCGCGGCGAGGGCATGCCGAACCCGCGGGGCGCGAACGGCGACCTGTACGCCGAACTTCGCGTCGTGGTGCCTCCCGCCCTCGGCGACCGGGAGCGCGAACTGTTCGAGGAGCTCGCCGCCACTTCCTCGTTCGACCCCAGGAGGATGCGATGAACGACCAACCCGCGGGAGCGGGGGGCATCGGCCGGGCCGGCGTGGGCGCCCGTCCGGTACGAGCGGACGCCGACATCACCGCCTCGACGGCTGTCCGGTACGCGCTCGTCCCCGTCCCCAGGCTCTCCCTGGCCGCCGTGGCCCTTCGCTCGGGCCTCCACCCCGATCTGATCCGCCGGTTCGTCGCCCTCGGCCTGGTCGAGGCCGAACGCGACTCCGCGGGGCGACTAGTGTTCGACCCCACGGCCCCGGCGGTTCTCGCCCGTATCCAGCGGCTGCGCACCGGACTCTGCCTCAACTACGCATCCATCGGCCTGGTGCTCGACCTGCTCGACCGCATCAGCCTGCTCGAAGCCGCCCTGCGCGGCCGCGGCACGAGGAGTGAAACACCCCCATGGACATGAACCGTCTCACCCAGAAGTCCCGGGAAGCCCTCCAGGAGGCCCAGAGCGCGGCCGTCGGTATGGGGCAGACCGAGGTCGACGGGGAACACCTGCTGCTCGCGCTTCTCGATCAAGAGGACGGTCTGATCCCACGGTTGCTGCAACAGGCCGGCACCGAGTCGAAGGAGCTGCGCGCGGCCGTGCGCGAGGAACTCTCGCGCCGCCCGAAGGTCACCGGTCCGGGCGCGGCACCCGGCCAGGTCTTCGTCACCCAGCGCCTGTCCCGCCTGCTCGATGCCGCCGAGCGGGAGGCCAAACGCCTCAAGGACGAGTACGTGTCCGTGGAGCACCTCCTGCTCGCCCTGGCCGAGGAGGGGTCGGCGACCGCCGCCGGACGCCTGCTCAAGGAGTACGGCGTGACCCGGGATTCGTTCCTGAGCGCGCTCACCCAGGTCCGCGGCAACCAGCGCGTCACCTCTGCCAACCCCGAAGTGGCCTATGAGGCTCTGGAGAAGTACGGCCGCGACCTGGTCCTCGAGGCTCGGTCCGGGCGGCTGGACCCGGTCATCGGCCGTGATGCGGAGATCCGCCGCGTCACCCAGATCCTCAGCCGCAAGACCAAGAACAACCCCGTCCTCATCGGCGATCCCGGCGTCGGCAAGACCGCCATCGTGGAGGGTCTGGCCCAGCGCATCGTGCGCGGCGACGTCCCCGAGGGCCTGCGCGACAAGACGGTGTTCGCTCTCGACATGGGCTCCCTGGTAGCCGGCGCCAAGTACCGCGGCGAGTTCGAGGAACGCCTCAAGGCCGTGCTGTCCGAGGTGAAGGCCGCCCAGGGACGCATTCTGCTCTTCGTCGACGAGCTGCACACCGTCGTCGGCGCGGGCGCCGCCGAAGGGGCCATGGACGCGGGCAACATGCTCAAGCCGATGCTCGCCCGCGGCGAACTCCACATGATCGGCGCCACCACCCTCGACGAGTACCGCAAGCACATCGAGAAGGACGCCGCCCTCGAACGCCGCTTCCAGCAGGTGCTGGTCGACGAGCCGAGCGTGGAGGACACCATCTCCATCCTGCGCGGACTGCGCGAACGCCTGGAGGTCTTCCACGGCGTGAAGATCCAGGACACCGCGCTGGTCTCCGCGGCCACCCTCAGCCACCGCTACATCACCGACCGGTTCCTGCCCGACAAGGCCATCGACCTCGTCGACGAGGCGTGCGCCCGGCTGCGTACCGAGATCGACTCGATGCCCGCCGAACTCGACGAGATCACCCGCCGCGTCACCCGCCTGGAGATCGAGGAGGCGGCCCTGTCCAAGGAGACCGACGCCGCCAGCAAAACTCGCCTGGAGGAACTGCGCAAGGAACTGGCCGACCTGCGCGGCGAGGCCGACGCCAAGCACGCCCAGTGGGAGGCCGAACGGCAGGCCATCCGCCGCGTGCAGGAACTGCGCCAGGAACTGGAGCAGGTCCGCCACGAGGCGGAGGAGGCCGAACGCGCCTACGACCTCAACCGCGCCGCCGAACTCCGCTACGGCCGCCTCCAGGACCTGGAGCGCCGACTGAAGGCCGAGGAGGAGCAACTGGCCGCCAAACAAGGCCAGAACCGGCTACTGCGCGAGGTCGTCACCGAGGAGGAGATCGCCGAGATTGTCGCCGCCTGGACCGGCATCCCCGTCGCCCGCCTCCAGGAGGGCGAACGCGAGAAACTGCTGCGCCTCGACGAGATCCTGCGCGAGCGCGTCATCGGCCAGGACGAGGCCGTCAAACTCGTCGCCGACGCCATCATCCGCGCCCGCTCCGGCATCCGCGACCCGCGCCGCCCCATCGGCTCGTTCATCTTCCTCGGCCCCACCGGCGTCGGGAAGACCGAGCTGGCCAAGACCCTCGCGGCGGCCCTTTTCGACTCCGAGGAGAACATGGTCCGCCTCGACATGAGCGAGTACCAGGAGCGGCACACCGTCAGCCGGCTCATGGGCGCACCACCCGGATACGTCGGCTACGAGGAAGGCGGCCAGCTCACCGAGGCCGTCCGCCGCAAGCCGTACTCGGTCGTGCTGTTCGACGAGATCGAGAAGGCGCACACCGATGTCTTCAACACCCTGCTGCAGGTCCTCGACGACGGCCGCATCACCGATGCTCAGGGCCGCACCGTCGACTTCCGCAACACCGTGATCATCATGACGTCCAACATCGGCTCCGAGCACCTCCTCGACGGCGCCACCGCCGAGGGTGAGATCAAGCCGGATGCCCGCGCCCTGGTGATGGGCGAGCTGCGCGGGCACTTCCGCCCGGAGTTCCTCAACCGCGTCGACGACATCGTGCTGTTCAAGCCGCTCGGTGAGCGGCAGATCGAGCGGATCGTGGAGCTGCAGTTCGACGAACTGCGCCGCCGGCTCGCCGAACGCCGTATTACCGTCGAACTCACCGAAGCAGCAAGGGAGTTGATCGCCCACCAGGGCTACGACCCGGTGTACGGGGCCCGGCCGCTGCGCCGCTACATCTCCCACGAGGTCGAGACGATGGTGGGGCGCGCCCTGCTGCGCGGTGACGTCCAGGACGGCGCGACGGTCCGCGTCGACGCCGAGGCGGGGGAACTGGTGGTCACCTACGACCAGCCCGAGGATGTGAAGGGAGCGCGGGCGGCATGAGCACGATGCAGGCGACGACCGTCAGATGTCCCCACTGCGGGCGCACCAACCGGGTGCCCGTGGCCGCGGAGGGCCGCCCCAAGTGCGGCCACTGCAAGCAGCCCCTACCGTGGATGGTGGACGCGGGCGACGACGACTTCACCGAGGTTGCCGAGCGGGCCGACGTCCCCGTCGTGGTCGACCTGTGGGCCACCTGGTGCGGCCCCTGCCGCATGGTCAGCCCCGCACTGGAGAAGGTCGCCACCGATCTCGCCGGCCGAATCAAACTCGTCAAGGTCGACGTCGACAAGAACCCGCGACTGTCGCAGCGTTTCGAGGTCCAGGCCGTACCGACACTGCTGATCCTCGACCAGGGTGAGACGGTCGCCCGGCAGGCGGGGGCGGCGCCCGCCCCCGCTCTTCGCCGGTGGGTGGAACAGTCGATCACCGCCCGGAAAGGGTGATCCGGATGACCCTGCATGCAGACCCCCACCTCGCGCTTGTCCGGCCGGTCCAGCCGCTGACCCCAGAAGGGTGTCAGGAGTGTCTGATGCTCGGCTCCCCGTGGGTCCACCTGAGGCTCTGCCTGACCTGCGGGCACGTCGGCTGCTGCGACTCCTCGCCGAACAAGCACGCGCGCAAGCACGCAGCTGCCGTCGCCCATCCGATCGTGCAGTCGTTCCAGCCCGGCGAGGAATGGCGCTGGTGCTACGTGCACAAGGCGTTCGTCTGATGTCCGGCGACCAGTCGCTGCCGGGCGAAGAACCGGTGCCGGAGAAAGCGGACGAGGCCGCCTTCTGGGAGACCCCGGACATCTACGGCGCGTATCCGCGCCTTACGGAGGACCAGATAGCACGTCTGGCGGAGCACGGGCAACGCCGGACCACGGCTCCGAACGACGTGCTGATCCGGGAGGGGGAGCGCTGCGAGACGGTCTTCGTCGTCCTCAGCGGTACCGTCGCCGTCGTCGAGGGCTACGGCACTCCCGAGGAGCACGTGCTGCGCGTGCACGGCCCCGGTCGCTTCATCGGTGAACTCGGCCTGCTGTACGGACAAGTGGCCTTCTACACCGCTGTCGCCAGGGAGCCAGGCGAGGTCCTCGTCGTCTCCTTGGACCAGTTGCGTCACCTGGTGTCCCAGGACTCCACCATCGGGGACATCGTGCTGCGCGCCTGTCTGTGCCGTCGCGCGCTGCTCGTCGGGCAGGGCGCCGGCTTCCGCATCATCGGCTCGCGCTACTCCCCCGACACCAGACGGCTGCGCGAGTTCGCCGTCCGCAACCGGCTGCCGCACCGTTGGATCGACCTGGAGACCGACGAGGAGGCCGAGGAGCTGCTGCGCCGCTTCGGCGTCGGCCCGGCGGAGACACCACTCGTCATCTGGCGCGACACCACCCTGTTCCGCAACCCCAGCAACGCGGAACTGGCCCGGCTCATCGGCCTGCCGTCACTACCCGCCGGAAACCGTCGCGGCGACGTCCTCATCGTAGGCTCCGGACCCGCCGGCCTCGCTGCCGCGGTGTACGCCGCCTCCGAGGGCCTGAGCACCACGGTGGTGGAGGCGATGGCCACCGGCGGCCAGGCCGGCACGTCGTCCCGCATCGAGAATCTGCTCGGCTTCCCATCCGGCATCTCCGGCGCCGAACTCACCGAACGCGCCGTGTTCCAGGCCGACAAGTTCGGCGCCAGGATCAGCCTTCCGCTGGAGGCGACCGGTCTCCATCCCAAGGACGACGACCATTACGTCGTGGCGTTCGCCGACGGCAGCGAGATCGCCGCCCGCGCCGTCGTCCTGGCCATGGGTGCCCGCTACCGCCGGCTCCGGGTGCCCGGCATCGAACGCCTGGAGGGAACGAGCGTGCACTACTCGGCGACCCTCTACGAGGCCCAGCAGTGCCGCACCGACCCGGTGGCCGTCGTCGGCGGAGGCAACTCGGCAGGCCAGGCGGTGTTGTTCCTCGCCGGGTACGCGCCGAAGGTGCACCTGCTGGTCCGAGGAGCCAGCCTTGAGGCCAACATGTCCCGCTACCTGATCGACCAGGTCGAGCGCCATCCACGGGTGGAGGTCATGCTGCACACCGAGGTCACCGAGGTCATCGGCCAGGAAGTGCTGGAGGAGCTCGACGTGGTCGACAACCGCACGGGCGGGCACCGCCGGCTCGCCGTACGGAGCCTGTTCGTCTTCACCGGCGCCGACCCCCACACCGAGTGGCTCGCCGGCATCATCGCCCTCGACTCCCGCGGCTTCGTCCTCACCGGTCCGGAGGCCCAGGAAGCCTGTGCCCACCCCGAGGTGTGGCACGGCCGAGGGCGCTCGTGCATGACCCTGGAGACCAGCCTGCCCGGGGTCTTCGCGGTAGGGGACGTCCGTAGCGGCTCGGTCAAGCGGGTGGCCTCCGCGGCCGGTGAGGGCGCGATGGCCATCCACTTCGTGCACCGGCACCTGGGGCACTCGGCCGTACCCGGCACCACGGGCACGTCAGCTGTCGCGGGCCACTCGGACGTCTCCCCACGCATACGTCACAAGGAGTCCGCATGGCTCGCATGACGAATGGCGGACGACGAGATCACGAGAAGGAAGAAGGAGGCGATGGCGATGGCCATGCCCGTCCGGCGCCACCGCGGTGGCGGTCTGCAGGAAAGGCCCGTCTGGGCACCCACCCCTCTGAATCCCCTGGTCGAGTTCGACGAACTGCTCAATCAGATGAGCGGCCTGCTGGAGTCGACGGTGGGCGCGGCACCCGCGGTTGCGTGGACGCCTCTCGCGGACGTGTCGGAGTCCGAGGACGCGTTCCACATAGAGATCGAACTCCCCGGAGTGAAGAGCAAGGACATTGACGTAGAGGCCAACGGTCCCGAACTCGTGGTCACCGGAGAGATCAAGGAGCGGGAGCGCAAGGGTGTCCTGCGCCGCAGCACCCGCCGCGTCGGAGCCTTCGAGTACCGTTTGCGGCTGCCCGGAGAACTGGACACCCACAAGGTCAAGGCTGAGATGCAGAACGGAGTGCTCAGCATCACCGTCCCCAAGGCCGACGTCGCAAAGCCGCGACACGTCGAGATCAGCGAGACGAGTGAAAGTACCGAGAGCAGCGGCTGAGACGCGAGCGCCGCGGTTCCGGGCACCCATCCGGGACTGCGGCCGGGCCGGCGAGGCTCGACACCCCTCACGGCGGCGGAGACGCGCTACGTGGCTACCGTTGGTGGTTCTTCCTGCTGGTCTTGCTGACGTCGTTCGTGGCGTACGCGGGAGCGAACTCGGCCGGTCTGACGGTGAGCGAGGTCCTGAAAATCGCCGACCTCACCGCCCGCCGCCGGGAGCAGGAGCGCGCCGGAGCCCGCCGTTACCGCCCGGGCACCAGACCGGGCAGCACCTTGTACTCGCCGAGGATGGCCGGCACCGCGGGCACGGCAGTCGTACGTCCGCCATGGCCGAACAACGCCTCGACGACGAGATCGAACAGATGACCCACGCGCTCCGAGAGGCCGGCCCGACGAGCGGCGACCGACTCGAACAGGCGGTGGGCGGCCGGCCCTGGGGCTCCGGGCGCTTGCGCCGTGCCCTGCGTGAGTCTCGGGCCAAGGGCCTTGCGAACGGCAGCTGCGCGCCGGCGGACGGATCCGGCCGGCCCGACGGCGCACCGGGCGACCTCCTTGAAGCGGTGACCAAGGCAGAAGGAAGTCAGCGATGAAATACGACGGATTCCTCGCCCGTGTGCGCGAGCGAGGCGAATACAACGACCAGGACGAAGCCGCGGACGTCACCAGCGCCGTGCTGGAAGTGCTGGCCCAACGGATCAGCCCGGGAGAGGTCAAGGACCTCGCATCCCAGCTGCCCGGCCCGCTGGGACAAGTCCTGGACCATGCCGCGCCGCAGCAGGCGCGAAGCTTCGGGATCGACGAGTTCTACCGCCTGGTCGCCGAGCGCACCCATGCCCGACCTCGTACGGCGCAGTGGGACGCCAGCGCGGTCCTGACCACCGTCGCCGACGCTGTCACCGGCGGAGAGCTGAATCAGATCATCAGCCAGCTCCCCTCCAGTTACGCGGTCCTGTTCGGCAAGGCCGACCTCGCGGACTGAGCCCGTGAGGCGCGGTGGTTGCTGAGCGTGATGATCGTCTGACAGTTCTACGGGATGGATTTGGTTCTGCTGCCGAAGTGTGAGGGGTTCAAAAACGCTCTGTCCGGAACTTCCGAAAGCACGGCCGTGGATGACGTGGCATGGAGGGGACCGCTCGCATTCCGTCGGTTCTCCTTTCTGTGACAGCAGCGCCTGGGAATGTACGACGGACAGGTGTCAACCATGGTCAACTTATGCGTTCGGAAGGGCCGGTTACCGGCACAGGACCGCCGGCCGCTGAGCAGTGCCCAGCATCGGCCGGTCCGCCGAGCACGCCTGCGGCGGCGGGCAGCGCAGGCGCTGTCGTTGTCCCGCGGACAGCCGACCCAGCAGTCCGGCCCGATGGCCGGCTCCTCCAATGCGGCGCCAACCTGGACCAGGACACTTCATGCAGCGAAGGGGAAACCCGAGAGCTGACTTCCGCGAGGGGCACGAACCGGGGATAGCTCCGGGGATAGCTCACCATCCTCGGACACCGCCCTGCCCCGGCTGAACGAAGGAGTGACCGGCCTGATCCGCCAGGCGGCCGACGAACTGCCGGAAGCGCTGAAGGCCGTGGGGGACCTCAACCCGGCGCAATGCCGCAAGAGCGTCGTGGATCAGTTCCCGCCGGACGCCACGCCGTCTGAGGATTCGAGTCCCACGCCGTCACGCTGGTGGCGTCGTGCATCCTCGGCAAGGCGGCTTTCGGCCCGTCCGGCCTGGCGTTTCCCCTGCTCGTGCCTGCGATACGCGTGGTCACGGCGGGCATCGGCGTCCTGACCGTCACGCCCAACTTCTCATAACTGACGTATCGTCAAGCAAGTCAGCGTCTGATCAGCATCAGTCCCCAGAGGGTCTTCCTGGCAGACGTCTGATCGGCGGGTTCACAACGGCCTGGCTCGCACGGAAGCCCAGGCAGGCAGCCTGCTCGCAGAGTGAAGCGATGTTCCTCACGAACATCGACTCCGGCGCGTGCCGGTGTAGGGTGAAGAACGCCCTTGACCTGCAGAAAGCTGGCAGGGAGCCGTCTTCGAGGAGTCCAAAGTGCTGCGTACTCTGTTCAAGTCCAAGATCTAGCGTTTGGGTGTTTCCGCAGGTCAGGGCCCTGATCGCCGCCTCCAGGTCAGCAAATGGTCAGCATCAGGCCGGACGGTGTCCGGCTTGCTGACCTGCACCCGCGGCAGGTATCGGCTGCCCCGCCCGACGCCCTGCTCGGAAGGCTTGATACGTGGTTCGACAGCTCGCTCGTGGGATGGGGTCCTTCTTCAAGGAGTGCGGTTGTTCCAGGCCGACCCGTTGCCCGCACCCGTACACGATTCGGTTTCGGGACGCTCTCGGCAAGCAGCGTGAAGAGGCTGGTTTCGGCACGCAGGACGACGCGGTCGAGCGCCTTACGCAGATCTATGCGGAGAAAAAGAAGACGGCGCCGTCCGTTGCCGAGGCCCGCCGCGAGCTCGGTCAGCAGACGGTCGAAGAATACGCGAAGCAGTGGCGGCCCAGGCAGCGGAGGATGACGGAGTACTCCACGGGCTGGCACGTCGACAGCTCCATCAACGTGCACATCGTCCCCCGTCTCGGATCAAGGAAGCTGAACTCTGTGACCCCGATCGTGGTCGAGCGTTTCCTGGACGAGTTGGAGGCCGATGGGGTGGGCCGCGGAAACCAGGTGAACATCTTCCGCACTCTGAAGGCGATCTTGCGGGACGCCTATGGCAAGGGGGCCATGGCGGACGATCCTGTAAAGGGGGTCCAGGAGCCGGAGTACGTCCGCCAGAAGGTGGTCATCCCGACCCTCGCCTACGTGAAGAAGGCACTGACTGCTGCTGACGAGTATCTCGCGCTTGAGATCGTCACGATGGTGGGCTGCGGCTTGCGAAACGGGGAAGCCCGGGCAGTGAACGTCAACAACGTTGTGGCGGACGACGTCTACCGAGTGCACGAGCAGATCCACTCCAACACGCACAAGCCGGCGAAGCTGAAGCACCGCAAGGCGGGGGAGTTCCGGGAGGTCCCCCTTCCGCGCTCGGTGCGGGAAGCGATGGAGCGGTTTGAGGAGAAGCACGGCACCACGCAGGATGGCTATCTCCTGCGCGGCCCCAGCGGCTACTACACGGAACCGATGGAACGCCGCCGCGTGCAGAAGCTTTTCAAGACACTCCCCGCGGAGGACGGTGTCGGCATGTACAGCTTCCGGCACTACTTCGCCTCGAACGCGCTCGGGAACGGAATACCGATCACCGACGTGGCCGAATGGATGGGGCACAAATCCATTGAGGAGACGTATCGGACCTACCGGCACCTGATGCCGGGGAGCATCGCGAAGGCGGCTCGCATTTTGGATGCCGGATTGTGGGAAGCGGCCTGATTCGATGCTGAGGTCAGCAAGTTTTCTGCCTGCTGGTAGTACACGGTCCCGACCGCTCCTGACCTGCGATAGGTGAAATCGCAGGAGAAGACGCGAGGTTGGCCTCTTCTTGGCCCGGATCTTGGTGAGTGGGGGCTGTCTTCGTGGACGGAACCTGTGGTTCGAGGTGTCTAGTACTACAGCCGGTGGTTCACGTGACGTGACGGCGAGTGCCTCGTTGCTCCATTCGTGGGACTGATGTTGACGCTGGGCGTGGTGCGGACGGGCGAGCTGAACGAGTTCGAAATCCGTTCGCTGGATGGGGAGTTGGAAGCGCTGTGCGCCTCGGTGGACGATGTGTTCGCGCGTCCAGCCTCGCGGGAGAACCTGCGGGCGATGGTGCATGGGCTGCTGAGCGAGGTGCCGCGCAAGAACATGTGGCAGCTGGCGGAGGCGGCCGGGCACCCCAACCCCGACCGGCTGCAGGGCTTCCTTGCCAAGGCGGCCTGGGACGCCGACGAACTGCGTGACCGGGTGCGCGGCTTCGTGGTCGCCGCCCTGGCCGCCGACGACGCGGTCCTGATCGCGGATGAGACCGGCGATATCAAGAAGGGCACCAAGAGCGTCGGTGTGGCCCGCCAGTACACCGGCACGGCCGGCAGGATCGAGAACGCCCAGGTCAGCGTCCACCTGTCCTACGGCTCCAGCCGGGGACGCACCCTGATCGACCGCGAGCTCTACCTCGGCAGGCACTGGGCCGGCACCACCGCCGAGCATGAGCGTCGCTGTGCCGAGCAGGGCATCCCGCCCGAGAGGGCCACCGCGGTGGCGACCAAGCCAGAGCTGGCCCGGTGCATGCTGGAGCGCGCTCTGGAAGCCGACGTGCCCTTCACTTACTTCCTTGCCGACGAGGCGTACGGGCAGTGCCGCGCACTGCGCGCCTGGCTGGAAGAGCGCCGTGTGCGCTACGTGCTCGCGGTGCCCAAGGACGAGGTGATTCCACTGCCGGACGAGCGCACCCGCCAAGCCCGCGAGCTGTACGCCCTCGTGCCCGAGGAAACGTTCGAGCGCCGCTCGTGCGCCGACGGCGCCAAAGGCCCTCGCGACTACGACTGGGCCACCGTTCACCTCGCACCCACCGCCCAAGGACTGGAGCGCCACCTGCTGATCCGCCGCTCCACCGTGCTCAACAAAAAGGACAAGAAGACTGGCCAGCTCGTGCGCGAGATCTCCTACTTCCTGTGCCACACTGGCCCCGGCGCCACCCTGGCCGCGCTGGTGACGGCCGCCGGGCAGCGCTGGATGGTGGAGGAGGCGTTTTAGGTGGCCAAGGGACAGGTGGGGCTGGACGAGCACGAGGTGCGCAAGTGGTGCTCCTGGTACCGGCACACCACCGTTTGCATGCTCGCCATGGCCTTCATGGCCGCCGTCCGGAGCCGGCTAATACCCCGCCAGCTGCCGACACCCAGCCTCCGACCGTGAACGAGATCCGCCGCCTGTACGACCGGATCGTCCTCGCCCCCGCCCGCGCCGCACGGACCTGGCTGGCCATGCACTGGCACCGCTGGCGCACCCGCCACCAATCCGGGCCCGGACCAGCCACTACCGTGTCCGAGCTGCACGAACTCACTCACCGTGAAACCACCGGCCGTAACACTAGTGGTGCCAAGCTCGCCCGCCCGTGTTGTGGATGAACCGCTGCAACACCTTGAGGGCGGTCAGGTACTCGTCATCGGAGATACCCGCGTGCCGTTCCGCCCAGAGCTCGTTCTGAAGGGCTGCGGCCTTGTCGTAGAACGCCCTGCCCTCAGCCGTGATGCCCAGGCGTCCCTCGGCATCCTCGGTGATCCAGCCCTGGGCGATGATCGTGTCGATCTCTGACTCCATGGTTTCCGGGCCGGTGTCGAGATAGTTCCGAAGGAGGTGGGACACTTCGTCACGGGTCTTGACGGTGTCGGCGCTTGCGACCTGCGCGAGGGCCCACCACTGCGGTTGGGTGGTGCCGATCCCCGCGAGGGCGGCCCGGGTGCGAGCGATGACGGCCTTGTAGGCCGCCCAACTCCAGTAGCCGATGGGCTGCTTGAGCAGGTCGGTGTCGCTGTGCGAGTACTCCATGGCTGAAACCCCTGTCGCTGTCTGAGTCGGTTCGACGAGATCGACCGTAGAAACTCAACTGGACTTGAGGTCAAGGGCGTACCAGTCGGCTCGTCCAAGAGGTCGCCTACTTGCTACTCACTCACCGTGAAACCACCGGCTGTAGTACTAGCTGACGGACCATGCCGATCACTCGCCCCCGTCCTGACACATGGACACTACGGAGACGGCCCCCGGCTCGTGCCTGGAAGGTCGGGCACCGCCTTCCAACTGCCCGAGCCATTCCAGCGGGGAGTTTCATCGCCCAGTCGATTCCAAGTACGGTCAACGTTTGGGCCCGACCGTCCCGTTATTGAGGCAGTATCCCGGTATGAACAACGGGATGCGGTACGCGGTGATCGCCACTTCGGTGCTTGTCATCGCTGCGATGGTGATGGTGTGGCTCACCGTGGATCTGAATGCGGCGGGGCAAGTGGCCTCCATCGTGGCCGCGTGCGCGGCGGTGATCGCTCTGGCGCGGGAACTTTTGCGGCGGGGCGGGCAGTCGGCTGTCGCCGTCGCATTGCGGACGGGCAGGGCGTCAGCCCGATCAGGGGCTGATGCCAACAGCGGCATCACAGGCCCGGCGAACAGCCTGCATGGCGAGTTCCAGGCGGAGCGCACCGGAGACGCCGACGGCGACGGCGGTAACGCCAACACGGGCATCCGCCTGAGCTGACCCACACCGACCAGCTGTCTACAGCAGTAGCACCTGAACGGATGTCCATGCGCAGAGACAGGAAAATGCTCAAGGTCTCGGATACTGGCAGCGCTCATGCCGAACCCAATGGTTGGGCAAACAGCGGATATGTCGAAAACGTCACGGTCGTAGTCAAGGAAGCCTTCCGACCGCAGTGGCCACTGCTCGTGGGCTCTGTCCCGGTGCCCGCCTCCCAGTTCGAGCCTCGTGAAGCCTCGTCGGGTCTGCGCGAGTGGATCGACTCCGCCGACACGACACCTTCGACAATGGTCCTGTGCGGCATGGGGGGCGTGGGCAAGACGCAGGTGGCGGCCGACTTCGCCGCGGACATGCTCGCGAAGGCTCGCTCTCAGAAGGTCGACTCAGCCTCCGTCAACACCGACACACAGCCGTCCGACCCTGTTGCTTCGCCACTGGCGCGGGTGGATCTGGTCGTCTGGGTGACTGCCGATCGCACTGAGCACATCGTGGGCACCTACGCCCGCGCCTGGCGTGCCGTCACCGGTCTGAGTCCCTCGGGCGACGCGGACGACGAGGCTGCCCGCTTCCTCTCGTGGCTTGCCACGACTCCCCGACAGTGGCTAGTGGTTCTGGACGATGTGCCGGATGTGGGGGCATTACGGGACTGGTTGCCGCCGCGCACGGCCGGCGGACGCTGTGTGGTGACCACCCGCAGCAAGGACGCCGCCTGGCACACCGAGCACCGTGCCCGCGTGGACGTCGGCCTGTACACCCCTGCCATGTCCAGGCGTTACCTGCAAAACGTCCTTAGGCTGCAAGGACGTGAGCAGGACGCCACCCATCTTGAGCGCCTCGCTGACGATCTCGGCCATCTGCCGCTTGCGCTTGCGCAGGCAGCCGCCTACCTCTGCGAGGATCGCTCTTTGACCGTCGCGCAGTACCGGGCTCTGCTCGCGGACCGCACCCTCCAGCTGGCCGACGTGCTGCCTGACGACAGTAGTCTTCCGGACACGCAGCAGCACACCGTGGCCGCTGCGTGGCACCTATCGGTACAACGAGCGAACGAACTCGCTCCCGTGGGCCTCGCGAGTCCGCTGCTGACGGTGCTGTGCCTGCTGGACACCCACGCGGTTCCCATGGCGACGATCACTACGCCTGCGATGGTCCACTACCTCAATACGCAGCGGCTGAGCGGCCGACAACTGCCAGGTTCAGCCCATCACGCTCGACGGGCGTTGCAGATACTACGCCGACTCAGTCTCGTGAACCTAGCGCCTCGAGGAACGGACGAGCGGGACGATTTCATCAGCATGCATCAGCTCATCCAGCGCGCTGTACGAGAAAGGGTCCAGCCCTCGGACCTGAACACTGCGGTCCGAGCGGCAGCTGACGCTCTTGAGGAGGTGTGGCCGCCGGGCGTGGACTACGCGGACACCGCCACCGGCCGCTCCCTAATGTCCAGCGCGGAGCACCTTATCGCGCATGACACAGCGGATGCGCTGTGGGATGCACAGGGGCCTCACCGCGTACTTACGCGGCTCGGCCTACAGTTGCAGGCCACCGGGCGCCGGGATCAGGGACTGCTGCACTATAGATCGATGCTGCGCACCGCGCGACGGCTACTGGGCGAAAATGCTCCGGAGACCCTGTTCCTACGCAGCGACATCGCAGGGTTGCAGGCCGAGGACGGCGACGTGCCAGCGGCGGTGAAGGAGCTCCAAGCGGTGCTGGCTGCTCAACGCCGCCTCCTGGGCGACGAGCACGCGCATGTGCTGACCACGCTGAACAATCTGGCGCACTGGCGCGGCGTTACAGGGGACTATGCGGGAGCAGTCGCTGAGTACGACCGCCTCCTCGACACCCTGCAGCGACTGCCTACTCCGTCAGACGAGGATGTTCTCGTCACTCGTCGCAACCGCGCTCACTACATGACCCAATGCGGACGGGAAGCCGAAGCCCTGCCGGAACTGCGCACTGTCGTCGAGGGCACCACGCGAATCAGCGGCCCGCGTCATCCTCGCACCATGGTCGCCCGCAACGCTTTGGCCAGCTGCTTGGGCCGACTGGGGCACAACGAAGAAGCGATCGAAATACTCACGCCTTTGCTGGCCGACCAGCAGACGGTGCACGGAGAGCTCCACAGCGAGGCCCTGATCACCCGCGCAAACCTCGCCCAACAACGCGGCAAGGCGGGCCACCTCGACGAGGCGGTCACAGAACTCACGGAGCTCGTACCACTGTTCATCACCGTGTTCGGCGCCGACCAGGTACGCACCCTCACCTGCCGCACCGTACTCGCCGAGTGGACCTGGCGAGCAGGCAAGAAGGAGAGTGCCCGCGCCCAGATGGAGAACGTGGCCGACCACGCGACACGGGCTTTGGGCCCGCACCACCATGTCACCACAGACGTACGCCAGATCCTGGCCTACTGGTCCGCAGACGCCGGAACTGCAGGATGACAGGCCACCCGGCTGTCGTCCGGGGGAAGGGAGTTCGGACAGCTGGAATACACCCGGAGGCACCCCTCTCAAGAAGGCCCGCCCCTACCCCAAACCACTTGCCGATCAGAGTGTAGATGAGCCTTGACCCCGGAGCCTGGACACGGGTTATGCGGCTGGTGTCAGCGTAGTTGATGTTGCTTCGGGAGCTGTCTCGCCGGTCGATACTGGTCCAGACCGGCTGGGCCGCTTCCTCGGGCACGGCGTCGGTGAGGCCGTCGAGGTGCTGGACTGCCTCACCGAGAGAAGCGGACCGGTCCGACGATGCATTCTTACCCCTGTGCAGCATGTGAAGAAAACGTGTGAGGGGGAGGGCGGTCATAGCCGTATCCTCTAGAGGGACATGACAAAACAACCCCCACGGTCGGCTGCCAGAACCGCACGAGAGGCGGGCGACCCAAGGTGATGATCGATTACAACGTCAGCGACCACTGGTCCGCTGATGATCCGGCCTGGCTGAAGTCCCTCGTGTCGTCACTCGACCGACACCACGGCGTGAGCACCATTCTGCCGCTCACCGTACTCGCAGAAGAGATCCTGCAGTGGGTGGAGCTTGCCAGCGGCGTCGATGCCTGGAAGAACACCGCCAACCGGAAGTCGCTGCGGCTCGACCTCGACGAATCCATCAACATGCTTGGCGCCTCACTTCGCGCGCACATCGGCGCATCACTCGCACAGTTCCAAGCCGCCTTCTCGCAGCTCACCGGGAGCCCCACGAGGGTCTTGGCGCAGCCGCCGGGCACCCGCACCGACGCTGTCTGGACCAACGTCACCAAAGCCGCGAAGGACCTCCTCAGGACGCTCGAGACAGACGAAGCTGTCCGCGCCAGCTGGGATGACCTCGTGGCCACGGCTCAGAACCGTGCCCTGGAGGGCCGGGAATACCGCCCGATTGCCGAACTGCTCTTCGATCAACTACGCAGGCGCGGACTCAGCGCGAAGTCGATCTTCCGCGACCTGATCTCGGTGATCGCATTCGGCCGTGACCCCTACGCCATTCCCATCGGCCAGAGCAACATGCCGCTACAGGAGCGGATCGCGAACGCCCGAACTCACGTCGGCACTCCGGCGAAAGTCGAGCCGGTCGTGGTGTGGCTCGGCTACCGGGGTGAGGCTTTCATCCACCTCTCCGCTGGGCGGGTGACCTTCATCAACGCCCACTGGGCAGTACCCAACGCCAGGCCCGAAGGTCAGGACTTCGAGCACAAGGAAGAGCTCTGGGAACTGGTGCGCAGCAATGATCTCTTCAAGATCGCGAAGATGGTCGATGAGGAGTCCGACGTGGACTTCCTGGTACGCGTCGACCTCGGCACGACCACGGCGGCCGGCGCATTGGACCGCGCCGTTCGCATTGTGAACACGATCCTCAACGTCTCGATACACAACTCTGGCGGGATCCGCCCGCACCTCGCCCAGCACGCGGTCCTGCGCTCCGGTAAGGCCGGCTCTCTCAACTCTTTCGTCTCCCCGCGCGAGACGGGCTTCCCCGATGATCGCTACGGCGCGGGCATCACCGCGGACGCGATCGCGAAGCACGGGCCGCGCATCGCCTCGGCGCTGGCCCGCGAAGAACTTCCCCGGTTCCTCGCGGCCGCACTCGAAGCACAGACAATCGCCGACCGCCCCTTCAGCCGCGAAATGGCTCTGAGCAAGCCTTCCGAAGCCGACATCAGCAGCGTAATTCCGCTCGCGGACCGTGTGGTGCAACACGTCGCGGCGCACGCTGCGCTCGGCCCCAACGACCTATTCGATCTCCTCGGCAAGCATTGGCCTCATGCTCGGTGGCTCACCGACATGCAGCGAGCCGTTGGCATGTGCTTGCTCGGCGTTGGAAACCGAAGTGAACTGCTCAGCGAGCTGACCGGGGAGTGGCTCGCGAAGAACCCGCCACGCCCGTGGCTTCTGTTCGTCGCTGACCGCTCCGGCGATCTCCTTTCGCTTTGCCGCATCGAGTCCGAGCGCGCCTGGATCAGGCGGATGTTCGCGAGTGTGAGCGACCACAGCGAGTACCGTGCACTGATCGCGTACTACACCGCCGAAGGCGCCGTACTGGAAGCCCGACGCCGTCGCGTCCGAAATGCCCTGGTGCATGGGAACCCCGCCAGTTTCGCGATCGTCGAGTCAGTGCGCGAGTACGCCGAGTTCCTGAGTCGCAGCGCGCTCAACCGTGGCTTCGAGTCCTATGTTCAGGGCAAGGCACCCGCTGCCGCACTCGCGCAGCAGACTGATCAGGTCACGGCGATGCAGGGCGGCCAAGACGCCGCCAGCTACTGGCGGAATCGGCTCGTCGCCAGAGCTTCACCGACCGCGAAGTCTTCGTAGACTCTCCTTAGACCGTGTCCTACGTGATGAGGCGGACGAGCCGCTTGTAGCAGCAGAGGGCGGCAGCCAGACCGAGAAAGCCCAGGTAGTTGCGGGGATCTCGCTCGTAGCGGGGACTGAGGCGACGGTAGCCGGATAGCCAGGACATCGTCCGCTCAACGACCCACCTGCGGCGTCCCAATCGCTCGCTGGACTCGATGCCCTTGCGGGCGATGCGGACGCCGATCCGCTTTCCTCGCAGCCATCTGCGCAGGTCGGCCCGGTCGTAGGCTTTGTCGGCGTGCAGCCGCTGGGGCTTGAAGTGGCGGCCGCGGTAGGGGTCGTGTCTCGTTTGGTGACCTGCCACCATCGGCTTCAGTCCTTCGCTGTCGTGGACGTTGCCGGCGGAGAGGCCGACAAGGACGGGCAGGCCGTTCGCATCCGACAGGACGTGCATCTTGGAACCCGGCTTGCCCCGGTCCACGGGGCTCGGACCTGTGTATTCGCCCCCTTTTTGGCCCTGACGTGGGCGGTGTCCAGGATGACGCGGGAGACGTTCAGGAGCCCGGCGTCGTCCAGGCGATGCAGCACGGCTTCGTGCAGTCGGCCCCAGACGCCCGCCCTGGACCAGATGAGGAACCGTCGGTGGACGGTCGACTTCGATATCCCGAAGCAGGGCGGCAGTGACCGCCAGGCGCATCCGCTGACCAGGACATAGATGATGGCGGCGAAGACCGTCCCACCAGGTGTGTTCTGCGTGCCGCCGCCCTGCGGCCGTGTCCGTTGCTCCGGAATCAGCGGCCTGGCGATCTCCCACAAGCCGTCCGGCACGATCCAGCTCCACGTTCCCCGCCCCACACGAACACCAGGTCACCGTCTCCGGGCCACTCCGGGGCAACCCCACCCAGCAACACCGCCAGGTCGAGGGCTTCGCCCGCGACGACTTCCACATCGACTACGACCGTCAGCAGGTCACCTGCCCTTAGGCCAGGTAAGCCAGGGCTGGCACGGCCCCTACCAGACCTCCTCGCCCACCGCGGCCCCGCTGATCGTGGCCAGTTCACCAAGATCTAGTGTCGGCCCTGCCCTGCCCTGCCCGCGCCCAGTGCACCAGCACCGCCGACAGCGCCCGCACCGTGGGTTTTCCCGTTCCGGAGTGGAGGGCACCGTTAGAGCTCGTAACTCGATCTTGTTGAAGTGTGCTAGTTGGCCGTGACCGGTGTGACGATTTGGCCGTTCGTGCCGGTGTGAGTACTCGGCCGTGGATCGTGGACGACGACTTGTGGGCGCTGATCGAGCCGCTCCTGCCGCCTTGGCCGGAACGGTCTCCGGGGCCTCGGCCGGTGCCGGACCGGCTCTGTCTGTAGGGCATCCTGTTCGTCCTCTACAACCATGTAGCCTGGCAACTCCTGCCCCTGGAGCTGGGCTTCGGATCGGGGCAGACGTGCTGGCGCCGACTGGGCCGGTGGCAGAAGGCAGGAGTCTTCGACCGGCTGCACCGGGTCCTGCTCGCCGGGCTGAACGCGGCCGGCGGACTCGACTGGTCGCGGGCATGCGTGGACGGCTCCCACATCCGCGCGAAAAAGGGGGACCCGACACCGGTCCGTCGCCGGTTGACCGGCGCAAGACCGGCAGCAAGCACCACTTGATCTGCGACGGCCGCGGCACCCCACTCAAGGTCATCACCACCGCGGCGAATGTCAACGACGTCACCCAGACCCTCGCCCTGGTCGACGGCATCCCGCCCGTCGCGGGCCGCCCCGGCCGGCCTCGCCGCCGACCAGACGCCCTGCTCGGCGACAAGGGCTACGACTCCAACCCGAACCGGAACACGCTGCGCGAGCGCCGGATCCTGCCTGTCATCTCGCGCAAGGGATCACCCAACATCAAGAGCATCGGCAAGCTCCGCTACGTCGTCGAGCAGACCTTCGCCCTGCTCCACCACTTCAAACGCCTCGCCGTCCGATGGGAACGACGCACCGACTCCACGACGCCTTCGTCTCCCTCGCCTGCAGCCTCATCTGCTACCGACGCCTCAAGAAGACCCACTCATGATCATGCTACGAGCTCTAAGCTGATCAAATGGCGGATAACCTGCTCATCCATGGTGGCAACGAGAACGCACTTCGTACACTGAAGGCCACCGGCCAGTATCGAGGCAGGGTCAAGGCGGCATATCTGCGACCGCCGTGGGACGCACAGTGGGGGTTCGAGAACCACGAGGCTCCTGGCCGTGCTTCCTGGCTCGGCATGATGCAGGTACATCTGCGTCTGGTGCGCGACCTGCTCTCTCCTGACGGCTCTGTGTGGGTACACGTGGACGACCGGCAGTTCGCTGACTGCCGCGTGCTCATGGACAAGGTCTACGGCCGATCGAACTTCCTATCTACAGTCGTCGTTCAGAAGCCTCCACGGAATCACTCCCCACACTTCAGGGGCAGTCACGACTACCTACTTGTCTTCGCTAACAATGCCTCGGCATGGCGACCGAACCCTCTCCCTCGTACAGTCGAATCAGAGTCGAGGTTCCAAAACCCTGACAACGATCCCCGCGGGCCGTGGAGAACAGCTGACCTGTCCTACCCCGGGTCGCGTGAGGGCCTGCGCTACGAAGTGGTAGGTCCGTCCGGAATCGCTGTACAGCCACCTGACCGCCGGTCTTGGCGATTCACGCAGCAGGAATTCCAAAAACTTGATCTCGATGCGCGTATCGCATGGTCGGCCGACGGTTGCCCGAAGCTGAAGCTCTATCTATCGGAGGCGCTGGACAGGCCGCCCACCACGCTATGGAGTTCGGCTGATGTGGGGACAAGTTCTCAAGCGCGCCAGCACCTGAGCGGACTGCTCGATGAAATGCACCAGCCGACTCCACCGCCGGAACAACTGCTGAAGCATATCCTCACGATCGCGACCAGACCCGGTGACCTGGTATTCGACTATTTCGGCGACTCAGGAACGGCCGCTGCAGTCGCGCACAAAACGAACCGCTGCTGGCTCGCTATTGACAGCGAGTTGAACGTTGTGCGTAACCGTCTGGACAAAGTAATCAGCGGTAGCGATCCAGGCGGAATTACACGCGAAGTGAACTGGACAGGCGGTGGGCACTATGACGTAATTACGGCGACGGGACCCAACGGAGAATCCGGACCCCCTGAGTTGGGGACCGACGAAGATGTGCGGATTCAGGTCGTCACGTACCGCAAGGACGGGAGCATCGCTCCCACATTGGACCCGACCGAGAAGTACCACCGATCCGCTCAGCTAGAGGTAATCAGGCAACGCCGCGAACTATTGCAGAAGCTTCGCGAGGTCGTCAGTGAAAGAAGTACGCCGGAAGCTGTAGTTCAACGGCTAATCGAATCCAATCACTGGATCTTCGGGGGCGAGTACACAGGAACCTCGAAGCGACGTGACCTGTTCCCCCGTGACCAGCACGACATTCTTCTCGTGCGAGCTGACCAAAGCGTTCATGTCGTGGAACTCAAGAAGCCCGGAGCCCCACTTGTCAGGAGATACCGCGGTAGTTTGATCATGTCGAACGAGGTGCACGAGGCAGTAAGTCAATGCAAGAACTACATTCAGAAAATGGATGACTCGGGAGCAACCCTGCAAACGATTTACCGCACCGAAGATTCCCTTGAATACGATTTTCTTCGTGCGCGGGGAACTGTTGTGATCGGGAATCCCGATCACGTGGAGGTGCCTGGCGTCACTCAGCAGATGGTCACTCATGCCATCCGTTCTTACAATGCGGACCAGGGCCGGGTGCAGGTTTTGACCTATTTGAATCTGATCGAAAGCGCGGAAGAGGCACTCCGCTTCGATGAGAATGACCTCGAATCTCCTGGTATCGGGGGCGAAATTTGACGAGTACGCTCTAATCCCGGCGGACAAGTCTATGAGCTCGTAGCATGATCATGAGTGGGTCTTCTTGAGGCGTCGGTAGCAGATGAGGCTGCAGGCGAGGGAGACGAAGGCGTCGTGGAGTCGGTGCGTCGTTCCCATCGGACGGCGAGGCGTTTGAAGTGGTGGAGCAGGGCGAAGGTCTGCTCGACGACGTAGCGGAGCTTGCCGATGCTCTTGATGTTGGGTGATCCCTTGCGCGAGATGACAGGCAGGATCCGGCGCTCGCGCAGCGTGTTCCGGTTCGGGTTGGAGTCGTAGCCCTTGTCGCCGAGCAGGGCGTCTGGTCGGCGGCGAGGCCGGCCGGGGCGGCCCGCGACGGGCGGGATGCCGTCGACCAGGGCGAGGGTCTGGGTGACGTCGTTGACATTCGCCGCGGTGGTGATGACCTTGAGTGGGGTGCCGCGGCCGTCGCAGATCAAGTGGTGCTTGCTGCCGGTCTTGCGCCGGTCAACCGGCGACGGACCGGTGTCGGGTCCCCCTTTTTCGCGCGGATGTGGGAGCCGTCCACGCATGCCCGCGACCAGTCGAGTCCGCCGGCCGCGTTCAGCCCGGCGAGCAGGACCCGGTGCAGCCGGTCGAAGACTCCTGCCTTCTGCCACCGGCCCAGTCGGCGCCAGCACGTCTGCCCCGATCCGAAGCCCAGCTCCAGGGGCAGGAGTTGCCAGGCTACATGGTTGTAGAGGACGAACAGGATGCCCTACAGACAGAGCCGGTCCGGCACCGGCCGAGGCCCCGGAGACCGTTCCGGCCAAGGCGGCAGGAGCGGCTCGATCAGCGCCCACAAGTCGTCGTCCACGATCCACGGCCGAGTACTCACACCGGCACGAACGGCCAAATCGTCACACCGGTCACGCAGGGCTTGGTCAAGTTCCGGAGTCGTGCGGCTGGGTCGGGCCGTGACCGGTTGGGGTGCATAGCAGAGCAGGCACGGGCTTCGTGATCATTGGGGTGTCGAAGCTCAACGATCATGAGGTGGCCCGTGCCTGCCGCTGTATCCTCCCCTATCCCCGCAGTGCTGGTGAAGCTGGGTCCGCTGGACGGCGGCCGGGTCGCTGACCTGCGCCCCTACCTGGACCTGGTGCCCGACCCGCGTGCGCGGCGGGGCCGTTGGTACTCGCTGACCGCCATCCTCCTCATCTGTGCCTGTGCGGCCGTCTCAGGAGCGAGGAGCGTCGACGAACTCGCCGAGTGGGCGGAGCGGGCCTCGGACGCCCTGCTGGCGGCCGTCGGCGTGCGCCGCCATCCGCTCCAGTGGCGCCGGACTCCCTCACGGACCACGATCGGGCGTGTCCTCCGGGCTGTCGACGGCGACGCCCTGGACCGGGCGGTCGGCGCCTACCTCACCGGCCGGCACGACGCCGCCGGGGCCGGGTTTGGACAGCGTCGCGTGATCGCCGTCGACGGCAAGGCCCTGAAGGGGTCGGCCCACCTGACCGCCACCCGCCGGCACCTGCTCTCCGCGGTCACCCACCACCGGGCCGTGACCCTCGCCCAGACGGAGGTGGGAGCGAAGACGAACGAGACCACGCACTTCCGGCCCCTGCTCGAGCCGCTGGACCTTCAAGAAGCTCTTGTCACCTTTGACGCGCTGCACTCGGTCCAGGCGAACGTCACCTGGCTGGTCGAGACCAAGAACGCCCACTACATCGCGGTGATCAAAGCCAACCAGCCGACCGCACACCGCCAGCTCGCGGCCCTGCCCTGGCGGGACATCCCGGTCCAGCACACCACGACCTCCACCGGACACGGCCGCCGCGAGTCCCGCTCCGTCAAGACCTGCGGCATCGCGGACGAACTCGGCGGGATCGCCTTCCCCCACGCCCGTCTGGCCGTCCGCGTCCACCGCCGCCGCAGGCAGACCGGCCGACGCGAAACCCGCGAGACGGTCTACGCCGTCACCAGCCTCGACGCCCACCAAGCCGGCCCCGCCGAGCTCGCCGCCGCGATCCGCGGCCACTGGACCGTGGAAGCCCTGCACCACCTGAGCTTGTTCTTTATGGTCCGGGCTCGAACACCGGGTAGGACACCGTCACTCACCTGGGCATTCGCCGGACAGGCGGTCGGCCTCCGCATGAGCATGCGTTCTGTCACCGAACCACACTCATACGAAGGCCGCAGGGGTGAGTCTGCTGCATCACGATGTCCGGCACGAGGCGTTCGACTTCACATCACACTTCCGGGAGGACCTCTACGCCTGCCTGACCCGGCGTGGTGACACCCTGTTCGAGCTCTGCGACGCGATGCTCTGCGAGAACGGGCCGGTGACCTCGCCGGTGGACCTGACGCTGCTGGCCGAACACCGTCGCGGACACGGCGCGCTCTACGACGCGCTGAACCACGGCCGCATCGACGCCGCCCGGTTGCGCCGCGCGCTGGCCGTGCTCCCGCAGCCCAAGGCCGCCGACAACCGGCTCGTCCTCGCCGTCGACGTCAGCCACTGGCTGCGACCCGACGCCCCGTGCAGCCCGGACCGCCTGTTCTGCCACGTCTACGGACGCAGCGGACGTTCCAGTGACCAGCTGATCCCGGGCTGGCCGTACTCGTTCGTCGCCGCTCTGGAGAGAGGACGCACCTCGTGGTGTCAGCTGCTGGACGCGCTCCGTCTCGGCCCCGGCGACGACGTCGCCGCGGTGACCGCCCGCCAGGTGAGCCGGGTGGTGGCCGACCTGATCGACGGCGGCCAGTGGGAGGACGGCGACCCGGACATCCTGGTCGTCTTCGACGCCGGCTACGACGCCCCGCGCATGGCCTACCTCCTCAAGGGCCTGCCGGTGGAGGTCCTGGGGCGGATGCGCGCGGACCGGGTGATGCGCAGGCCCGTCCCTGCCACCTGGACACAGCCGAGGCAGGGAGGCCGGCCGCCGAAGCACGGTGCGGAGTTCCGCTTCGCCAGGCCCGACACCTGGGGCGAGCCGGACCAGGCGACGGTGCAGGTCACCGACCGGTACGGCACCGCCCGGGCGATGGCCTTCGACCGCCTCCACCCGAAGCTGACCACCCGCAGCGCGTGGATCGACCACACCGGTGAACTCCCCCTCATCGAGGGCACTGTGATCCGACTCGAAGTCGACCGCCTGCCCGGCGGCCAGGACCCGCTGCCCGTCTGGCTGTGGTCCTCGAAGACCGGCATGACCAGCGAGGATGTCGACCTGCGCTGGCAGGCGTTCTTGCGCAGATTCGATCTGGAGCACACCTTCAGAATGATCAAGCAGACGCTCGGCTGGACCCGGCCGAAACTCCGCAGCCCCGAGGCGGCCGACCGCTGGACCTGGCTGGTCATCGCCGCCCACACTCAGCTCCGCCTCACCCGTGATGCCGCCGCCGACCTCCGCCATCCCTGGGAGAAACCGGCCGAGCCCGGCCGGCTCACCCCCGCCCGCGTCCGGCGCGGGTTCCGGAACATCCGCCCGCACCTTCATTGCCCGGCCCGCGCACCGAAACCCTCAACACCCGGGCCGGGCAGACCACATGGCTCGAAGAACCGCCACCCAGCAACCCGCCATGACGTCGGTAAAACGACCAGACGCCCCGAGAGCATCACTGAACGGAATCAGTCCAAAGACCGCAAAGGTTAAATTTCAAGCTGAGAGACGTGACCTTCGCCGAGGACGCCTCCACCGTCCACACCGGCACCGCACCCCGGGCCATGGCCACCCTCCGCAACCTTGCCATCGGCCTGCTCAGAACCCTGGGAGCCGACAACATCGCCAAAACCACCCGGGCGATCCGTGACCAACCCGAACGAGCACTTCTACTCCTGGGCATCACCAACAACCCGGAAACCGAGGGGACTTGATCAAGCCCTGCCGGTCACGGCCAACCAGCACACTTCAACAAGATCGCGTTACGAGCTCTTAACGAGTTCGCCCAGGGACACGGCATGCGACGCTGTCGCTACCGCGGACAGGGGAAAGCCCACATTCAGCACGTCCTGACGGCCATCGCCGTCAAAATCGAACGCCTCAGCGGGCTATTACCGGCCGAGGAAGCACCTACACCCCGCCGACCGACCGCCTTCCAGAACTACCTCGACCAGTGCGAGCTACCCCGACCGAAATCCTGGCGAACCCTGGCACCTGACCACGGCAACTCCAAGATTCCCGAAAGAGTCAAGCTTCGGGAGAAACGAGCGCTGGGCGAGATCCGGGCCGTGCCGCGCCCGACGCCGAGGATGTCACCAGCGGCCCGCTGCCAGTTGTCGTCGAGTTCGACCTTGCCACGGTCACTGCCGGACAGGGCCTCTGCAGCATCACCTGCTGTACGGCGCCAGCCCTTTGTTTCCGGCGACCACCAAAGAGTCGACGAGCATCTGCCAATCGCCCAGCTCGCCGAGTTCCTCGGCCGTTCTGCGGATCTCGTTGAGCCAGTCGTCCGAAAGCTGAGACCGCTTGACCGTGACACGCCCCTCTTGGATGCACAGGTCGGACACCCAGTACACGCCACGAGTTACCTGCGTTTCCTTCGGCAGCTTCCGAAGGATGCGGATAAGAGCGTCGACGGACATGATCCCTCCGCGAGCGGCCGGCAGCCAGTCGTCGATCGCCTCGACGAAGTCCTCAGCGCGCACCCAGTCGATGGGCTTACCGACGACCTCGTGGTACATGCTTTGTGTCCACGAAAGTGGGTGCGGCAGCAGAGCGGCGGCGGCCCAGTCCCCCCAGTGGTGGTCGCGGTAGGGGCTCGGGTCGTCGCTCAGGTAGCCGATAGCATGGCGCAGCAACGACGGCCAGACTCCTCGGGCGGCTTCGGCCAAGCGTTCGTTCTCTGCGCCTGCCGCGGCGAGGCCGTGTAGGAAATTCGACATCAGCTGCGCATCTGCGCGAAGAACATCGAGGTGCTCGAGCAGCGGCCCCGCGTCGCCGTTTTTCACGAATGCTTCGAGCAGAGCCCGTGCGGCGACAAGGGTGTGCATCCCGCGGTCGTCCGCGGTCCAGCCCTCTTTCTCCTGCGTGACCATGGCTCGTCGCTCAACATCGAGAAACGCGGCAAGAAGCGTCACCGCGTCGTCGGTGCAACAGTGCTCTGCCGATGCGGCTGCGCCGAGTCCGCGAAGGGCCGCGTCGAGAACCGCGACGTCCACCGAGTCGCCGGGCAGTTCCTGGAGACGCCGAACAACGTCGCCGGTGATCCGGGCCCTCGACCGACTCAGGCCGTCCTGGTCCCAGGGACCGATTTCTGCGCCACGAGCGGTCTCAAGTATCCAGCTCAACGCGGTTCGGTGGATGCAGGGGGCGAAGTGGCACGGCGACCTCCAGACGACATCGCATCCACGCGCCAGGTACAGCCGAGTCTCCAAGGACGCCTTGCCTGCCATCGCAAGACCCGCCTGGGCAACATCTTCGGTCGAGCCACTGGCCGCTTCCAACGGTGCGGCCAGTGCGGGTGTGAGGAACGCCGGCAGGGCTTGAGCCACAGCTCGGTCGGCACTGAGGTCGAAGTACTGGTCCTCGTGGCCCTGGTCCTCGGCGTCCTGGAACGACGATGCGATGCTAATGACGAGCTCAGTTGCGAACTGCGCTTCGCAGCCCAGCGCCTCCAGATCGCCGGCGGCGGCTCGTTCGACCGCTGCTCGGACGACGTGAGCAACAGCGTCCACAGGCCGGTTCGGCATCAGGTCCTCATCGGCTTCGATCAAGGCACGTCCTGTCGTCAGGTCCGCAGCGATCTCCTCCGACGAGGGCGGACAGTACTCCGCGTCATGCTTGGCCGAGCCCCAGTACCGATTCTGCAGGCGCAGGCTGGACTGCACGACCTCCTGGTGAGCCTCGTGCGCTTCTTGCACGGCTTGCAGCTCAAGCGGTGGTTCGACCTCGATGTAGACCTCATCCCCGTGCCGCTTAATTCGATATTGTTCCGGGTCCAGGCTTGCGGCCCAGTTCTTCGTGTGCTCCTGGTTAATGCCCAGTCGGTCACCGTTCTCGACCAGCTTGTCGGCGACCTTCTTCAAAGCCTGGGCACGCTCCCGTCCGCCGTGCACCATCAGCCACATGGCTACTTCCCGCGGTGTCCACTGGCGACGTTCAAGGTTTGCGAGCCCTTCGGTTGCCGCACGCAGCCCTACGTGCTCACTTATCCTGCGGCCAAAGTCCAACTCCCATACGGCAGGTTCGGCGAGGAAAAGGTCGAGCTCGGTGCCGACTTTCTCGATGTGGCGCACTAGCAGACCGAATAGCATCCCTGGAATGGCCAAGTTCTCGCAGCCGTTCAAGAGTGTATCGAAAACCAACCTCGGTGACGCACCCTGACTCAACCATGTGTCGGCAAGACGCTCCATCGCCTGGAGCGCGCTCATAGCTGAGTATGGGCCAACTGACGTCCCCCGATACCAGCTCCACACATGACTGTCGCCGACGTACAGGCGGGCGGTGCCGTCAAGGTTCAAGACCGCACCGCGGTCTTCTCCTTCTCCGCTTTCTGTATCGACATCTACGCTTTCGTTCCGGGCGTGGACGGGCCCAGCAAATGCACCAGGCGAACTAAGCCGCGACAGCGTCGCCACGCGCGCCCGCGCACCGCTGTTCAGGATGTCGTTCAGCACCCGCACCGATGTCGGCAACGGAGCTGTCTGGAACAGCTGCCAGAATCCACCGAAATAGTACTGGAAGAACGGTGGTCCGAAACCTGTCCACCGACCCTGATGCCCCCGGACACCCTCATCTCGGTGCCAGCTCAGCTCGTCGTCGATGTAGTAGGCCGCCATCAACGTCGCCAGTAGCTCTGGGCTCTTCTGCGCCAAGGCTCGGGCGCTCAGCGGCGAATCCGCGGCCGGAGCCAGGAACGCTGGCGCGTCGTCCGCGATAGCCCGAAGGCAGGCCTCGACGGCATCATCGATGTCCGGACCGAGCAGGGCCAACGTTTCGACGAACTCTTCCTTCGTCAGGTGGTAATCCAGCTCGCGTCGGCGTCGCCGACGCTGCGGCATCCACCCAGACGGTGTCTCCCCGCCGGGTTTGCGCAGAGGGAACGAGTTCCAGTAGGCAAGGAGACGGGCTCGAAGCCTGATTCGTAGCTCGTTGCCAGCCGGAACGTTCGCTAGGGACAGGGCTTGCAGCCAGTCCGCGAGCAGTTCGAACGACTCCTTCGACACGTCCCACGGCTCTTTGTCATCGAGGAGGAGCTGCACAACGGGCTTCGTGACTAGAGGGTCGACCAGCCCATTGACCTTATGCCGCTGCTGAACAACTCGAACTACGTCGCCGAGCACCAAGCCGACCGACTGGTCCGTGCACGCCGACTTAAGGCATTTGTACCCGAACGGTGTCTCCAGTACCGCCTCCACCGGGACGTCAGTCCACCGGGGTCCGCGTGCTGCCGCGAACACCTCGAATTGCGAGCTCAGTTCGATGAACTTTCGGACAGGCCGAGCGTCCGGTGCTTTCAGTAGTCCCTCGCACGCAAGAATGGCGGCCGACAGCGCCCACCGAGGCGCTCCCGCTGACTGCAGCAACTCGGTGGGGCTCTGACCACGGACGAGAAGGATGGCGGTCGCGTACCGCCGGACTTCGTCATGTGCAAATTCCGGCTGATTCCGATACCGGCTCGGTGGTGCGAGCAAATGGTCCCGACGCAGCGCGTCGACTGCTACGGCATCAACGCCTGCGCCAGGCCGACGGTCCTCGGGCAGCTTCATGGTCTCTGCGGCTACTGCGAGCAACGTCTGTTCGCGTGCCTCCGCCGAGCCGACACCGGGCCGCCCATCGCCGCGAACAATCCGGCTCCACACCAAATCAAGGCATTCCCACTCACCCAGTGAACTTTCCGGCTCTGCCCCGGTCCGAGCCAAAAGGTCCAGTACAACGGGCCTTCTCAGCAGCGAGTTCGCAGGCAGGTCTCGCAGGACCGTACGCAAAAGCGGAAAGTGGTCTGAGACGACAGAGATGTCCTCATCGCCCAACGGCCGCATCTCGAAGGATGAAATGGACTTCGCGAACCCCAGCTCCACCTGTTCTCGCACGAAACCCAGTGCCACGTCAGATGTCACAACAACGAGCCCAACACCCGCCGCAGCCGCTGCCAGCACCAGGTCACTCAACAGGCCGGCAGATCGCTCCAGAGCAGCATCAGCCGCATCGATGACCAGGACCCGAGACGGTGCCGATGTCTCCGCGAGTACATCCTCCAGCGGCATCCCGAGCGCAGCCCGCAACTCCAAGCTCGACTGCGGCAAGCCGCGGAAGTTCACCACCACCCCCTGAAACCCAACGGGGTCTGCGGCTTCCAACTCATCGACGGCCGACAGCGTCAGCGCGCTCTTACCGATGCCCGACTCGCCGGACACCAGCAGAGCCGAAACACGAGTACCTGCCTCGCGCAGGACCCCAGCGAGTCGCTCGCGACGGTCGGCGAACGAGATCTCGACCGGCCCGCCAGATGCCTCATCACCGATCGTGGTCCGCACACGGGCAACAGCCAGCTTGCGTTGTTCAGCGAGCACCGACCACGCGTGCCGGCTTCGAGTCGCGGCCGAGTCCAAGAGCACGTGAATGTCACGGCGAAGCACCTTAAGGTCCACCACGGCGCCCGTCGCGTCGTAGCGGGTCGCCTCGACCTCAAGCTGGTTCCGGACCACCACTCCGTCGGTGGAAGCTGAGGCCACGCCGTCCAGCGACGTTGCGACTGCCGCGCGGTCACCTTCGTCCGGGCTCTGGACCGCGAAACTGAGGATGTGCAGCCGACCAAGCAGCCGCCACGCCAGCCGCAGGACCTCTTTCGGTACTGTGCCGTCTTCGACGACCTTCTCGACCACCTTCAGAAAGTGCTTCTGCCGCTCACGCACCGGCTTCGACCAGCGGCCATCGACGTCCATGGACGCTTGGAATGACTCCGGGTCGGCATGGGCCCGCGCGATATCGCAGAGCGTTGCGAGGTGGTCCCACTGGTTGGACCGGCCGGCGGTTGCGACGGCGACCTGGTGAGTGTCTGTGTCGAACCTTTCGATTTCGGAAAGCAGCGACCCGACGAGCTTCACCGTCTCGTCATGGCTCGGGACGAAGTCCGGCGTTGCGCGGCATGCCACGGCGAGGGTGACCTCGCCTGACTCATCGCCGCACTCAACAAGAAGGTCATCTACCGGATGCGCCGGACCAGTTTGGAACGACACCCTTCGGACCGGCAGCTCAGATGCCTCCGTCCGTCGTACACCGGTCAGCATGCCGGCGAGATAGACAGCCGCGACGCGATGGGCGAACGAAACACCACCGCCGCCCGTCGCGTAGGTGCTCGATCCTCGCGCACTTTCACCGGTTGCGGCTGTGGCGCCTCCAGCGGCCGCATCCCGGGGAGCAGTGGCGGGCTCAGATGCCGCCTCACCCTCGGGCCGAGCCGCGGCATCCGGGGCAACAGACTCGTTCATGTATTCCTCTGGGGCGTTGTGCTATCAGTGGCCGCACGGCTCACCGTAGCGGTGCGTCGTCAACCGTGCAGCGATATATCGCATCAATCCCTGCCCAATCCGCACACAGGCCGCAGAGCACCCGATCAAGGCCGTCGCGCTCCATCGCCACCCATCACGCAGAGGCCAGGTCAGCAACCTGCAGTGATCGCCCCTTCAGGGTACCGACCAGTCCCCATTACCAGGGGGAACAAGCTGGTCCGCCGAGCGCTCTGCACAGGAGGCCGCCTCGCGGAACACATCCGGCGCGGACGGGACGCACCGCCGAGCCACCGCAGGACGACCGCCTGCTGGCCGAGAGGATCGAGAAGCTGGCCCCCACGGTCCGCGACATCCTTGAAGAGCTGGCCCGCGCCGACGGCACTCTCCTGAGCAGGGGCGACCTCCGTTTACTCCCGAGCCGGCCCAATGCCGTCGACTCTCGACATGCCTGATGAGACGTCAGGTAAGTCAGCATCCACTCAGCATCAGTTCCGTACGATTCCTCGTGCGTGCGCCTGGTCGGTGGCTTCGCGGCAGCCTGGCTGGCGCTGAAATGCGCAGGCGGGAAGCCTGGTCACAGCAGCGCACGATTTTCCTGAAGGTCTTCGAGCCGAAGGCATGCCGATGTACAGTGAGGGGCGCCCCTGACCTGCAGAAAGTTGGCAGGGAGCCGTCTTCTAGGAGTCCAAAGTGCTGCGAACTTTGATCAAGTCCAAGATCCACCGCGCCACCGTCACCCAGGCCGACCTGCACTACGTGGGATCGGTGACCATCGACGCGGATCTGCTCGACGCCGCCGATCTGCTGCCCGGTGAGCTCGTCCACATCGTCGACGTCACCAATGGCGCCCGTCTGGAGACGTACGTCATCGAGGGGGAGCGCGGGTCCGGGGTCGTCGGGATCAACGGGGCCGCCGCGCATCTCGTCCACCCCGGAGACCTGGTGATCATCATCAATTACGCCCAGGTCACCGACGCCGAGGCGCGGGCCCTTCGGCCGCGGGTCGTCCACGTCGACGCGGACAACCGTGTCGTCGCGCTCGGCGCCGACGCCTCCGAGCCGGTGCCGGGTTCCGGCCAGGAGCGCAGCCCGTACGCCGTGTCGAGCTGACCGGCCGGGAGCGTGACCGTGAGCGACACCGTGCCGACCCGCCGGGTGAGCGAGCCGCATGTGCTCGCTCTGCTGCACACCTCGCCGGTGCACGTCCCCGTCTTCGACGCGCTGCGCGACGAGACCCACCCCGGTCTCGCGCTACGGCACTTCGTCGACGAGGAGTTGCTGCGTCTGGCCCGCCGGGACGGGCCGGCGGCGGTGACCGGCGCGATGGAGGCGGTGCTGGGCCAGGCGGTCGCCGAGGGTGCCCGGGCCGTCCTGTGTACCTGCTCGACCCTCGGGGGTGTCGCGGAGGAGGTGGGAGCGGCGGGGCTCACCGTGCCGGTTCTGCGAGTGGACCGCCCCATGGCGGCCGCCGCGGTCGCCGCCGGGCCGCGGGTGGTCCTCCTCGCGGCGCTCGCGAGCACCCTGGCGCCGACCACCGCGCTGATCGAGGAGGAGGCGCGCAGCGCCGGGCGCGCCGTCACGGTACGGCCCGTGCTCGTCGACGCCGCCTGGTCCCGCTTCGAGGCCGGTGACACCGGAGGGTACGTGCGCGAGGTGGCCGACGCGGCCGACCGGGTCGCCCACGCCGACGTGATCGTCCTGGCCCAGGCATCCATGGCACCCGCCCAGCACCTCACGACGACGTCGGTGCCCGTCCTCTCCAGCCCCCGGCCGGGCTTCGAGGCAGCGGCACGCGCGGCACGGCGTGGCGCCGTCTGACCGCACGACGCGCTCGGGCCACCGCCACCTCGTCGGGTGACTGGTGGCGCGGGGGTCGGGTAGGTGGGGGAGTAGTCCAGAGCCGACGTCTACCGACTGGCCGGAGGACGCCATGACCGACCCGCACCCGGACCCCACCTCGCCTCCGCCGGGCCCGGACCCCCAGCATCCGCAACCCCAACCACACCCGGTCCCCACCCCGGAACCACCCCCAACCCCGGAACCCCCGCCGACACCGGGTCCACCACCTGGTCCGACGCCAGGCCCGCCACCGGGTCCGGCACCTGGTCCAGCGCCGGGTCCGGTGCCTGAACCGCCGCCTGGTCCAGCGCCCGGTCCGACGCCAGGCCCACCGCCGGGTCCGACGCCTGGGCCGCCGCCGGGTCCTGGTCCGGCTCCGCCTCCGGTGCCTGGGCCGCCGCCGGGCCCCGGCCCGAACCCACCCGTGCCGCCCGGACCGCCGCCGGGCCCCGGCCCCATTCCGCCCGAGCCCCCGAGTCCCATTCCCGGCCCTCCACCCGGTCCTCCGCTCCCGGAGCCCTCGCCGTCCCCGATCCCGCCGGGCCCGGAGCCGGTCCCGGAGCCGGGACCGCCCCTGACCTGACGTCCGTCTCACGAGACCCCGCCCGACCTGACGCCGGAACGGACACCGCGATCGCGCGTGAGCGTCAGCACTCCCGGCCGCGCCTGCGGACACGCGCCTTCGCCGTCCCGTGAACGTGTCGCGCGGTCCCGTCAGCGAACACGCCCCCGCGTGCAGGTGCCCCCGCCGCCCCCGCGAACAGGCGCCCGCGCTCTTTCCGTCGCTAACTCGCGCCCCCGCCCCCCGCGGGCAAAAGCAGACGGTGGGCGGCCTTCTCGCCGTCCACCGTCCTCTACTCACCGTCCTCTACTCACCGTCCGGCCGAGCCGGCCGGCGACCGCCGTGCCGCTACGCCGTCACCTCCGACCGGTCCCCGCCCCACAGCGTGTGGAACGAGCCGTCCCGGTCCACGCGTCGGTACGTGTGGGCCCCGAAGAAGTCCCGCTGGCCCTGGGTGAGCGCGGCGGGCAGGCGTTCGGCGCGCAGGGCGTCGTAGTAGGCGAGGGCGGCCGAGAAGCCGGGGGCCGGGACGCCCTGCCGGGTCGCGGCGACCAGGACCTCGCGCCAGTCGTCCTGAGCCGCCGCGATCTCCTGGGCGAAGGTGTCGTCGGACAGCAGGCTCGGCAGGTCCGGGCGGGCGTCGTACGCGGCGCGGATCCGGTCCAGGAAGGCCGCGCGGATGATGCAGCCGCCGCGCCAGATGGCGGAGACCGCGCCGAGGTCGATGTCCCAGCCGTACTCCGCGCTGCCCGCGGCGATCTCGTGGAAGCCCTGGGTGTACGACACGATCTTCGAGGCGTACAGCGCCTGTTCCACCCGGTCGGCGAACGAGGCCGCCTCCGACTCGTTCAGCGGGGACGCCTTCGGGCCCGCCAGCCCGCGCGACGCCTCCCGCAGGTCCGCGTGGCCCGACAGGGAACGGGCGAAGACCGCCTCCGCGATGCCCGAGACCGGCACGCCGAGGTCGAGCGCGATCTGGACCGTCCAGCGGCCGGTGCCCTTCTGCTCGGCCTGGTCCACCACCACGTCCACGAACGGCTTGCCGGTCGCCGCGTCCACGTGGGACAGGACCTCGGCCGTGATCTCGATCAGGTACGAGTCGAGCCGGCCGGTGTTCCAGGTGCGGAAGATGTCCGCGATCTGCGTGGGGGAGTACCCGGCCACGTCCCGCAGCAGCTGGTACGCCTCGCCGATCAGCTGCATGTCGGCGTACTCGATGCCGTTGTGCACCATCTTCACGAAGTGCCCGGCGCCGTCGGGGCCGACGTGCGTGACGCACGGCGCGCCGTCCTTCGCCTTCGCGGAGATCTTCTCCAGCATCGGACCGAGCGAGTCGTACGACTCCTTCGAGCCGCCCGGCATGATGCTCGGCCCGTGCAGCGCGCCCTCCTCGCCGCCGGAGATCCCGGTGCCCACGAAGTGGATGCCCTGCTCGCGCAGCTCCCGCTCCCGGCGCCGGGTGTCCGCGAAGTGCGCGTTGCCGCCGTCGATGATCATGTCGCCGGGCTCAAGGAGCGGGGCGAACTCCCGGATCACCGCGTCGGTCGGCTCGCCGGCCTTCACCATGATGACCAGGCGGCGCGGCCGTTCCAGGGCCGCCACGAACTCCTTCGCGGTCTCGGCCGCGACGAAGTCGCCCTCGTGCCCGAACTCCTCGACCAGGGCGTGCGTCCGGGCCGCCGTCCGGTTGTGCAGTGCGACCGCGTAGCCGTTGCGCGCGAAATTGCGGGCGAGGTTGCGGCCCATGACCGCGAGTCCCGTGACGCCGATCTGGGCTGTAGTGCTCATACCGCCTGCTCCTCGAAAATCCGGTGAATCATCAAGTGGAACGCCGGGGCCCGGCCGCCGGTGCCGTCGGCCGGTCCGACGCCGGTTCCGCCGTGGGTCCCGCCATCGGCCCGCCGTCCGTCGCGCCGCCCGTGCCCGCCAGTATCACTGCTCCTGCCCCTTCGACCATCCTGACGTGCCGGTACGGCGCGCGCACATTCGGCACCCGGCACCCTTCCATACGCGCGGCGGGTGCCCAGTGGCTCAGCGCGCGGCCCGCGGATCCGGCCAATCAACGTACGTAACCGGCCACTTGGGGTGACGAACCGGCCGATAGCCGTCTTGTCAGGGCCTGTTCGCGGCGGTTACTTTCGCCCCTCCTGACGCATGTCGAGGGAGCTTGAGATGGCCGTACGCGGTCGGCACCGCCGGTACCAGCCGAACAGGATCAACCGCGCCTCGCTCACCGTCACGGCGGGCGGCGCCGGGATGGCCATTCCGCTCATCGGCGCCGGGGCCGCGCACGCCGCCGACGCCTCCACCTGGAACAAGGTGGCCGCCTGCGAGTCGAGCGGCAACTGGCACATCAACACGGGCAACGGCTACTACGGCGGACTCCAGTTCACCCGGTCCACCTGGGCGGCGTACGGCGGGACGCGGTACGCGCCCAGCGCCGACCTGGCCACCCGGGACCAGCAGATCGCCGTCGCGGAGAAGGTGCTCGACGGGCAGGGACCCGGCGCCTGGCCGGTGTGCTCGACGCGGGCCGGTCTCAGCAGGGGCGGCGGCACCCCCGGCGTCCACCCGGACACCGCCGGACAGCGGACCGTGCGCGATGCCGGCAGTACCGGGAGCACCGGCGCTGCCAAGAGCCCCGCCCGCGAGGTCGACGTACGGCCGCAGACCGCGCCGCAGGCGCGGGCAGGCAGCTCCGAGATGTACAAGGTCGTCCGCGGCGACACCCTCTCCGGCATTGCCGACGAGCGTCATGTCTCCGGCGGCTGGCGGCAGTTGTACGCCGCCAACCGTACGACCGTGGGCTCCGACCCGAACCTGATCCTGCCGGGCCAGCGGCTCGCCGTGCCCAAGTCGCGTACGACGGCCGAGCCGCACCGCAAGGCGTCCACCGCCACGCGCCCGGCCAGAGAGGCCAAGCCCGCGTCCGGCGCGGCCAAGTCCCGGCCCCACTCCACCCAGCACGCCCTCGTCGCCCCTGTCGGCGGCGGCATCGGCACGGCCTACCACGCGACCGGCTCCCACTGGTCGAAGGGCTACCACACCGGCGTCGACTTCGAGGTCCCCACCGGCACCTCCGTGAAGGCGGCCGCGGCCGGCCGGGTGGTCTCCGCCGGCTGGGGCGGCGCGTACGGCTATCAGGTGGTCATCCGGCACGCCGACGGCCACTACACGCAGTACGGCCACCTGTCGGCGATATCCGTACGGGTCGGGCAGACGGTCGCCGCCGGGCGCGGCATCGGCCGTTCCGGGGCCACGGGCAACGTCACCGGACCGCACCTGCACTTCGAGGTGCGCACGGGGCCCGGGTTCGGCACCGACGTCGACCCGCTCGCCTATCTGCGGGCCGGCGGCGTCAGGATCTGACGCGGGAGCCGTTCCGTCCGGGCGCGGGCGCGGGCCCCGGGACGCAGGGGTTCGCGTAGAACTGCCGGTCGGAGCACGAACCGACGAAGAACGGGCCGAGGAACAGCTGGGGTTCGCCCAGCGTGCGGTCCTCCTGCTCCCGCGCCGCCGGTGCGACGGGGACGACGACCCCGTCGGCCGCCTCCACCGGCACGGCCCGCCCGGATCCGCCGTACGCCTCGACGGGCGGCATCCCCTCCACGGGCGGCATCCCCTCCACGGACGACGGCACCTCGGCAGGCAGCGAGATCTCGGCGGGCGGCACCTCCTCGCCGGGCGGGGCCTCCCCGGCGGGCACCGCGACGGAGGCCACCCCCGCCTCCACCACCCGACCCGTACGCTCAATGCGCTCGGTCATCAGCAGGATCAGACCGCCCGCGGCCACCACACCGCAGCCCAGCGCCAGCAGCGTGCCCGTCGCGCCGTAGCGGAAGGTCTCGCCGAGCAGCGTCAGCCCGACCGCGGCCGCCATCACCGGGTTCACCACCGTCAGCGTGGCCAGCGGCGCCGCCAGACCGCCGCCCCGGTACGAGGCCTGCGACAGCAGGATCCCGGCCGTGGCCAGGACGCCTATCGCGGTCAGGGACGGCAGCTCCGCCGCCGCGATCCCGTCGGTGAAGTCGACCGCGACCGTCTTGGTGAACACCGAGGACATGCCGAAGGCGATGCCGGAGCCGGTGGCGAGCAGCACGCTGCGCACCGCCGGATGCCGGTGCGCCGCCCTGCCCGCGACCGTGAACGCCACCAGTACACCCGCGGTCACCACCGCCAGGCCCGCGCGCTGCGCGGTGTTCAGCGTCTGCGTGTGGGAGGAGCCCACCAGGGACAGCAGTCCCGCGAGCCCCGCCGTCGCCATGACCGCGCCGCGCCAGGCGGCGGCGCCCGCCCGCCGGCCGACGAACAGCGCCGCCATCGGCAGCGCGAACACGATGGTCAGGGCACCCAGCGGCTGGACCAGGCTGAGCGGGCCGCAGGCCAGGGCCACCACGTGCAGCAGTCCGCCGAGACCGTTCAGCACCAGCGCCGCCCACCAGGCGGGCCGGCGCAGCGGCGCGTACTGCTCGCCGGGCGAGGACACCGCGACCCGCTCCTGGACGATCGCACCGCCGGCGTAGGCGACGGCGGACACGAGCGACAGCAGCACGGACAGCGCGAGGGCGCTCATGAGTCGCACCTCCGCGTGGAGCTGGGGCGGCGACCCCGGCGCGACGAACGGTCGGCTTCCATGGTTGACCACCCTGCCGTGCCGATCGCCTCACGTCGTCGTCCCTGAGCAGTCAATAGGTCCTACTGCCGATGGAGTACACCCCGCCCGCCGTCCTCCCCTGGGTGGGCGACACGGGACGGAGACACCCCCACGAATCCCCGGCGAATCCCCCTTGCGCGCCCCGGGACCGGCCTTGGTACTACTGCTTTCCGTGAACCTCGCGCCCGACCTCGCCGCACTGAACGACCTCGGCGGTTTCTTCGCCCTGCGCACGGGCAACCCGCCGCACGGCCCGCTGCCCACCCTCGCCCAGGCCTACGCGGACCCCGCCACGGATTCCGCGACGCATCCCCTGGTGGTCCGGGTGCGCCGGGTCGCCGACGGCATCGGCGCCCCCGAGGCGCGGGTCGCCGCCTCGGTCGCGCACCAGGCGCTCTCCGCCCGGCTGTGGTCGGCCGCACTCGGCTGCGCCGTGCTGTACGGGCGGCTCCCCGACCTGGACGCCCGCCTCGTCCGCTGGGACCCCGCGGGCAGCGCCCCGGACGACCTGTGGCTCACCGAGGTGCGCGCCCGCCCCGCGGACCCGGAGACGGTCGCGGACGTCGTCCTGCACGGCCACCTCGAGCCGCTGGCGGCCGCCCTGCGCGCCCGGTACCGCCTCGCACCGGGGCTGCTGCGGGGCAACGCGGCCTCCGCGCTGGCGGCCGCCGCCCGCCTGCTGGAGAACCAGGCGCGTGCCGGCGGCCGTACCGAGGCGGCCGACCTCACCCGGGAACTGGCCGCGGGGCTCCTCGCCCATCCCCTCCTCGACGGTGCCGGCACCCTCACCGGCACAGGCTTCCGACGGCGCAGCTGCTGCCTGTACTACCGCGTCCCCGGCGGCGGACTCTGCGGGGACTGCTGCTTCACACGGGTGCCGGGCTCTTCCCCACGGGCCGCATCTGGGTGACCATGAAGGCGACCGGCCGCTTCGGACAGGGGGTTGCGGGTGCGCGTGGGACTGCTGACCCGGGAGTACCCGCCGGACGTGTACGGTGGCGCCGGCGTCCACGTCGAGTTCCTGGCGCGGGAGCTCCGGCCGCTGGTGGACCTGGAGGTGCACTGCTGGGGCGAGGGCCGCGCCGACGGCGTCGTACGCCACCGGCCCTGGTCCGCGCTGGACGGCGCCAACGACGCGCTGCGCACCTTCTCCGTGGACCTCGCCATGGCCGCCGCGCTCAAGGGCCGCGACCTCGTCCACTCCCACACCTGGTACGCCAACCTCGCCGGTCACCTCGGCAAGATGCTGTACGGCGTGCCGCACGTGATGACCGCGCACTCCCTCGAGCCACTGCGCCCCTGGAAGGCCGAACAGCTCGGCGGCGGCTACGCCCTGTCCGGCTGGGCCGAGCGCACCGCGATCGAGTCCGCCGACGCGGTCGTCGCGGTCTCCGGCGCCATGCGCGAGGACATCCTCGGCTGCTACCCGGCGCTCGACCCGGCCCGGGTGCACGTCGTCCACAACGGCATCGACACCACCCTGTACCGGCCGGACCACGGCACGGACGCCCTCGACCGCGTCGGCCTCGACCCGGACCGCCCGTACGTGCTGTTCGTCGGCCGCATCACCCGGCAGAAGGGCGTGCCCCATCTGCTGCGGGCGGTACGGGGCATCGACCCGGCGGCGCAGGTGGTGCTGTGCGCGGGGGCGCCCGACACACCGGAGATCGACCGGGAGTTCCGGGATCTGTACCAGGAGCTGAGCCGGACCCGCGACGGAGTGCACTGGATCCCGCGGATGCTGCCGCGCCCGGACGTCATCCAGCTCCTCACCCACGCCGCCGTCTTCGTCTGCCCCTCGGTCTACGAGCCGCTGGGCATCGTCAACCTGGAGGCGATGGCGTGCGGCACCCCCGTCGTGGCCTCCCGGACCGGCGGGATCCCGGAGGTGGTCGACGACGGCCGCACGGGGGTACTCGTGCCGGTGGACGACGATTTCGAGTCCGGGCTCGCCCGCGCCCTGGACTCGGTGCTCGCGGACCGGGACGGCGCGCGCCGCATGGGCGAGGCAGGACGGCGGCGCGCGGTGGAGGAGTTCGGCTGGGACGCGGTCGCCCGGCGCACCGTGCGGCTCTACGAGGAGATCCTCGAACAGGCTTAGGGCTCAGTCCCTCCTGCTCAGGAGCGGGAGGCAGGCAACCGGGTGAGGGGAGCGGCCATGCGTCGTGGTGGACCTTCGGTCCTCGGGATCGTCCTCGCGGGCGGAGAGGGCAAACGGCTGATGCCCCTGACCGCGGACCGCGCGAAACCCGCGGTCACGTTCGGCGGCACGTACCGGCTCGTCGATTTCGTCCTGTCCAACCTCGTCAACGGCGACATCCTGCGGATCTGCGTGCTGACCCAGTACAAGTCGCACTCGCTGGACCGGCACATCACCACCACCTGGCGGATGTCCAGTCTGCTCGGCAACTACATCACCCCGGTCCCCGCGCAGCAGCGGCTCGGGCCCCGCTGGTACCTGGGCAGCGCCGACGCGATCCTTCAGTCGCTCAACCTGATCCACGACGAACAGCCCGACTACGTCGCGGTGTTCGGCGCCGACCACGTCTACCGCATGGACCCGCGGCAGATGCTCAAGGAGCACATCGAGGGCGGCGCGGGCGTGACGGTCGCGGGGATCCGGGTTCCGCGGGCCGAGTCGTCGTCGTTCGGGGTGATCACCCCCGGTACGGACGGGCAGACCGTGCAGCGCTTCCTGGAGAAGCCCGCCAACCCTCCGGGCCTGCCCGACGACCCGGAGAGCGTCTTCGCCTCCATGGGCAACTACGTCTTCTCCACCAAGGTGCTGATCGAGGCGCTCCAGCGGGACGCGGAGGACGAGCGGTCGGCGCACGACATGGGCGGCTCGATCCTGCCCCAGCTCACCGATCGCGGAGAGGCGCGGCTCTACGACTTCGGCGCCAACCACGTGCCCGGCGAGACCAGCCGCGACCAGGGCTACTGGCGGGACGTCGGCACGCTCGACGCGTACTACGACGCCCATATGGACCTGATCGCCGAGCGCCCGGCGTTCAACCTCTACAACCGCGACTGGCCGATCTACACCCACTCGGGGCAGCTCTCGCCGGCCCGGTTCAACGCGGGCGGGATCGCGGGCGAGTCGATCATCAGTGCCGGCTGCCTGATCCGCGGGCAGGTCACCCGTTCCGTGCTGTCGCCGGGGGTCCGGGTCGACCCGGGCGCGGTCGTCCAGGGCTCGGTGCTGCACGACAACGTCCGGGTGGGCCGGGGCGCCATCGTGCGTGGCGCGGTCCTGGACAAGAACGTCGAGGTGCCGCCCGGCGCGACCATCGGCGTCAACCCCGAGCGGGACGCCGAGCTGTACACCGTCTCCCCGGGCGGCGTCATTGCGCTGGGCAAGGGACAACTGGTCCCTTAGGGCCTCTCGTCCGGATCAGGCCGGAGTCCGGACGGAAGACCCTGGCCCGGCGACCTCGAGCCCGGCGCGGCGGGCGGGGGCGCGCGCCGGGGGCGCGAACCGCGACGCGTCGCGTGCGACACCCGCCGGTTGCCGGGCTGACCGGCCTTCAGACCCGATCATGCAGGCAGTGACGTCTCCTTCGGAGGTCTTCCTGCATGAGATGGACCCGGCGCCTGCGGCTGTGCGCGGGGGTGGCGGTGGCAGCGTCCGCGCTGACCGCCGCGCCCGTCGCCGCACCGGCCGCCGAAGCGCGCGACGACCGGCTCACCGATCTGGTCGACCCGTTCATCGGCACCGCGAACGAGGGCAACACCTTCCCCGGCGCGGCCGTGCCCTTCGGCATGGTGCAGCTCTCGCCGGACACCGGCCACAGCACCGGCTACGACCACACCCAGGACCGCGTCCGCGGTTTCTCCCTGGTCCATCTCTCCGGCGTCGGCTGCCGCATCGGCGGCGACCTGCCGGTGCTGCCCACCACCGGTGACGTCACGCGGACGGACTACACCAAGTACGCGGCCCCGTTCGGCCACGACACCGAGCGGGCGAGCCCCGGCTACTACCGCGTCGGCCTGTCCTCCGGTGTCGGCGGTTTCGGCGGTATCGGCGCCGAACTGACGGCGAGCGCGCGTACCGGGGTGCAGCGCTACACCTTCCCGGCCACGGCCAAGGCCAACGTCCTGCTCAACGCGGCCCAGGCGCTGCACAGACCGGTCGCGGCGACGGTGGAGATCCTGGGCGACCGCACCGTGCGGACCACGATCACGGGCCGCGGCTTCTGCCGGGACACCCGGCCCTACACCGTGTACACCGTCACCCGTTTCGACCGCCCGTTCACGGCGTACGGCACCTGGGACGGTGCCACGGTCAGGGCGGGGTCCAGAACCGGACACGGCGGCGCCTACGTCCGCTTCGACACCACCGAGGACCGCACGGTGGAGGCGACGACGGCGCTGTCCTACGTCGACGCGGCCGGCGCGGCGGGCAACCTGGCGGCGGAGGGCGGCCGTTCCTTCGACGCGGTGCGCGACGCTGCCCGGCGGTCCTGGGAGAGCCGGCTGGACGTCGTACGCGTCCGGGGCGGCGACGCGACCCGGCGCCGTACGTTCTACTCGGCCCTGTACCACGTGTTCCTGGCGCCGAACGCGGGCAACGACGCCGACGGCCGCTACACCGGCTGGGACCGGCGGATCCACCGTGCGCGGGGATTCACCTACTACCAGAACTGGTCGCTGTGGGACACCTACCGCACCCAGGCCCCGCTGCTCGCCCTGCTCGCGCCGCGCGAGTCCCGGGACATGGCGATCTCGGTGATCAGGGTCGCCGAGGAGAGCGGCTGGCTGCCCAGATGGGGCTACGGCACCGTCGAGACGAACGTCATGACCGGCGACCCGGTCACCCCGTTCCTGGCCAACGCCTTCCAGCAGGGCCTGCTGCAGGGGTACGAGGAGCGGGCCTACCGGGCGCTGCGGCGGAACGCCGACGGGGTGCCGCCCGCCGGCTCCCCGGCCCTGGGCCGGGACGCCAACCCGGACTACCTCGCCCGCGGCTACGTCCCGTACCTCCAGGGCCACGAGCCCGCGAAGCCGGGCCACTCCGACTACGCGTTCGGCGCGTCGGCGACCCTGGAGTACGCCCTGTCGGACGCCGTGCTCGCCCAGATGGCCCGCGCCCTCGGCCACCACGCGGACGCCGCACGGTACGCCGCCCGCTCCCGCGGCTACCGCGCGCTGTTCGACCCCACCACCGGCTTCTTCCGCGCCCGCGACGCCTCCGGCGCCTTCACCGGACCGGCGGACCCGGCCCGCGGCCCCGGTTTCCACGAGGGCACGTCCTGGCAGTACCAGTGGCTCGTACCGCAGGACCTGCCCGGCCTGGTGCGCCTGATCGGCGGCCGGCGCGCCGCCAACGAGCGTCTGGACACGTTCTTCGCCTACGCCGGCCTGCTGAAGGACCCGGAGCGCACCGTCCGCGAGACCTGGGTCCGCGGGCCGTACGCCTACTACGGCAGCGCCACGTACAACCCGATGAACGAGCCGGACCTCGCCGCGCCGTACGCCTACCTCTCGACGGGGCAGCCGTGGAAGACCACCGACGTGGTGCACGCCGCGCTGACCCTGTTCACCGACGAACCGGCCGGGCTGAGCGGGAACGACGACCTGGGCACCATGTCCGCCTGGAACGTGCTGGCCTCCATCGGCCTGTTCCCCGTCCAGCCGGGCTTTTCCACCTGGGGCCTGTCCACGCCCGTCTTCGAACGCGTCGACCTGCGCCTGGACGACGGCCACCACCCGCGCGGCCTGACCATCACGGCGCCGGGCACCTCGCGGAAGGACCGTTACATCCAGTCGGTCCGGGCCGGCGCGGTGCCGCACGACCGGACGTATCTGACCACCCTCGCCCTGCGGTCGATCGGCACCCTGCGCTACACCGTGGGGCCCCGGCCCTCGGCGTGGGGCACGGCCGCGCAGGCCGCGCCACCCGCCCTGAGGTAACCCTTGCGGGGCCCCTGAGTGACCTCAAAGGCCCCATGTGTCCCACCCCTTTCCCCCGGGTCGGACTTAATCTGTTGTTAACTGAGCGTAGCTTGATCGTACTTGACTGTAATCGGTCGAGGGCGGTTGACTGCCAAAACACCCACCGCCGATGCGAGGCAAGCCATTGACTCCCGACCTGCTCGCTCCCCTCGACCTGGCGTTCTGGAACATCGAGTCCGCCGACCACCCCATGCACCTCGGCGCCCTCGGGGTCTTCTCCGCCCACTCGCCGACCGCGGGAGCGCACGCGGCCGACCTGCTCGCCGCCCGCGCGGCCGGAGTGCCCGGCCTGCGCATGCGGATCCGGGACGTGTGGCGGCCGCTCGACCTGCGCCTGTCCCTAGCCCAGGCACTCCGTCCGCCGCTCGGCTTCGGCGGCGCCGCCCGCGAGCCCGACCCCGGCTTCGACCCGCTCAACCACGTCCGGCTGCACGCCCCGGCCACGGACTTCCACGCCGAGGCGGGCCGGCTCATGCAGCGCCCGCTGCAGCGCAACCGCCCGCCGTGGGAGGCGCACGTGCTGCCCGGCGAGGACGGTGTCTCCTTCGCCGTGCTGTTCAAGTTCCACCACGCCCTCGCCGACGGCCTGCGCGCCCTGACCCTCGCCGCGGCGGTCCTCGATCCCATGGACATGCCCACCTCCCGGCCCCGCCCGGCCGCGCCCGCCCGCGGTCCGCTCCCCGACGTGCGCAAGCTGCCCGAGGCGCTGCGCGGCGCCCTGTCCGACGTGGGCCGCGCCCTGGACATCGGCACCTCGGTCGCCCGCTCGTCCCTCGCCACCCGGTCCACCCCGGCGCTCACCGCCGAGCCCACCGGAACCCGCCGCACCGCCGGCGCGGTCGTCGACATCGACGACGTGCACCTGGTCCGCAAGGCCGTCGGCGGCACCGTCAACGACGTACTGATCGCCGTCGTGGCCGGCGCCCTGCGGCGCTGGCTCGACGAGCGGGGCGAGGGCACCGACGGGATCGCGCCCCGCGCCCTGATCCCGGTCTCCAGGCGCCGCCCGCGCACCGCCCACCCGCAGGGCAACCGGCTCTCCGGCTATCTGATGGAACTCCCCGTCGGCGACGCGGACCCGCTGCGCCGGCTCGCCGCCGTCCGCGCGGCCATGGACCGCAACAAGGACGCCGGACCCAACCGCGGCGCGGGCGCCGTCGCGCTGCTGGCCGACCATGTGCCCGCCCTCGGCCACCGGCTCGGCGGACCGCTGGTCGCCCAGGCCGCCCGGCTGTGGTTCGACATCCTGGTCACCAGCGTGCCGCTGCCCGGCATCGGCCTCAGGCTCGGCGGCCACCCGCTGACCGAGGTCTACCCCTTCGCGCCGCTGGCCCGCGGCCAGTCCCTGGCCGTCGCGGTCTCCACCTACCGCAGCCAGGTCCACTACGGGCTCGTCGCGGACGCCAAGGCCGTGCCCGACCTGAACCGGCTCGCCCGCGCCGTGACCGAGGAGGTGGAGACCCTGATCACGGTCTGCGGATCCTGATCACCGGCGTTTGGCCTACCGGCCCGGCGCTGCCGTAAAATCCCCCGTTCGAAAGCAGGCGCGAGTCGGAGCGCCGCACGGTGATCAGGGAACGGCAGCGCGATGACGGTGACAGACGAGGGCCCGACGGCCACGGACGAAGTGGTGTACGGGCCCGGGATCGACCCCGAACGCCTGGCCGTGTGCCTCGAAGTGCTCAAGGAGCTCGACGGGATCGACGTGGACCACCCGGACGCCGTCGCCGTGCGCCGGGCCACCTCGCAGATCTACCGCACGGTCAAGCAGCGCCGCCGCCAGGAGCGCCGGGCCGCCAAGACCGCGAACGACAAGGCGGTCACGGAGGCCACGGCCACCGGATCCGCGCAGCGCATCGACGACGAGACCGAGGGCATCCTGCCCTCGTCCACGACGGGGGCGGGACGGATCGCGGGCATACTCGAGCGCCCGCGCTCCTGCTACGTCTGCAAGACCCGCTACGTCGAGGTCGACTACTTCTACCACCAGCTCTGCCCGCGGTGCGCGCTCGAGAACCGCGCCCGCAGGGACGCCCGCGCCGACCTCACGGGCAGGCGCGCCCTGCTCACCGGCGGCCGCGCCAAGATCGGCATGTACATCGCGCTGCGGCTGCTGCGCGACGGCGCGCACACGACGATCACGACCCGGTTCCCGAGCGACGCCATCCGCCGCTTCAAGGCCCAGCCGGACAGCGACGAGTGGATCCAACGGCTGAAGATCGTCGGCATCGACCTGCGCGACCCGGCCCAGGTGGTGGCCCTGGCCGACTCGGTCGCCGCCGAGGGACCGCTGGACATTCTGATCAACAACGCCGCCCAGACCGTACGGCGCTCCCCGCAGGCCTACAGCGAGCTGGTCGCCGCCGAGTCGGCCCCGCTGCCGGCCGGTGAGCTGCCCGCGGCCGAGGTGATCGGCACGTTCGGCTCGGGGGCGGTCGCGGAGCTGCCGGTGGCGGGCGGCGGCGCGCTCACCGCCCAGGACGTCACCGAACTGGCCCTGGTCTCCGGCTCGGCGTCCCTGGAGCGGATCGCCGCCGGCACGGCCATCGACGCCGGCGGTCTCGTGCCCGACCTGCACGACACCAACAGCTGGATCCAGGCGGTGGAGGACGTCACGCCGGTGGAGCTGCTCGAGGTCCAGCTGTGCAACTCGACGGCGCCCTTCATCCTGATCAGCCGTCTGCGTCCGGCGATGGCGGCCGCCGCGGCCCGCCGCGCCTACATCGTGAACGTCTCCGCCATGGAGGGCGTGTTCAACCGCGGCTACAAGGGCGCGGGACACCCGCACACCAACATGGCCAAGGCCGCCCTGAACATGCTCACGCGGACCAGCGCCGAGGAGATGTTCCAGAAGGACCGCATCCTGATGACGGCCGTCGACACCGGCTGGATCACCGACGAGCGCCCGCACCCGGACAAGGTCCGCCTCGCCGAGGCCGGCTTCCACGCCCCGCTCGACCTGGTGGACGGCGCCGCCCGCGTCTACGACCCGATCGTGCGCGGCGAGGCGGGCGAGGACCTGTACGGCGTCTTCCTCAAGGACTACGCGCCGGGCAAGTGGTGAGCCGGACGCCGGCCCGATGCCTCTGACGAGGTATCAGTCCACGGTCCGTAGCCGGTAGTTGCCCGCCGCGACGAGTTCGAGGACCGTGCGCCAGTCCTCCAGGACGCCCGCGTCGAAGCCGGCGGCGCGGGCCTCCTCGGCCGCCTGGCGCAGCGACAGCGCGTCCTCCTCGGCCAGGCGGCCGTCGGCGGGCGCCGCATGTTGTCGCAGAAGGCGGGAGACGCGCTCGCCGAGCAGGGCGCGCACCGCGTCCGCCGCCGGGTCGGCAGCACCGTCGACGCCGCCCGGCCGCAGCAGCCGGCCGATGCCGTGGACCAGGCCCGCCACCTGGAGCTCCTTGTCGGCCGGGTGGCGCCGGCGCAGCAGGGCGGCGGTGCGCAACGCGTGGGCGCGGGCGTCGGGCGGGCAGGCGTACAGCAGGTCCATGAGCTCCTCGGCGCTGCGCAGCTCCATGCGTCGGTCCTCCCGCGAGAAAGCCGTCGTGGTGGGTCAGCAGATCATGGCGAGCTTGCGGCGCGGCCAACGGAACCTGAACCCCGCCCGGCACATGATGCGACAAATCACCCCGCAAGTGGTCCAATCAACACGCGCGACGTCAGATAGTTACCTGGTCTTTGCCGCGCTATCGAGCGGGAGGCCGCTCATTTGGTTAATCTGGGGTGGACGGACAGCGACTACGGGTTCCATCCACACCCATGGTCCGTCCCGGGGCAAGCCGGTGCACCACGGCCTGCTCGCACCTCAGTTGCCGACGCCACCGCGTCCGAGATGCATACCAACCAGACCCGAGCGGGCTTGGGCGGCGCGGTGCGTACCGGCCGCATGCCCCGAGGGTGACCGACACATAAGGAGTGCGCGGTGACACCGGAGAAGACGAATCGCGAGCAGCGCCCCAACGAACGCATGGAGCGCGCGGGCCGAAGGCCCGCGGACCTGGGCAGCCTCGACGTGTGGGCCCGCTCGGCCCCGATCCGCCTGGCGGGGTACGAGGACGACCTGGCCGAGCCCCACATCCTGCCCAGCGTGGACTGAGCGGCCAGAACCCGTCGCGATCGCCGACCGCATGGGCGTGCCAGACTCACGCCCATGCTGATCAGAGAAGCCACGGCCGGGGACTGGCCGCGGATCTGGCCGTTCTGGCACCGGATCGTGGCCGCCGCCGAGACGTACGCCTGGGACCCGGACACCTCCGAGGAGGATGCCCGGGCCTTGTGGATGGGCCCCGCCAAACGCGTGTACGTCGCCGAGGACGACACCGGCGCGGTCGTCGGCTCCGCCTACGTCACCCCCAACTACGGCGGTCCCGCCGCCCGCGTCGCCAACGCGGGTTTCATGGTCGACCCCGACCGGTCCGGCCTGGGTATCGGCCGCGCCCTGGCCGAGCACGTCCTCCGGGCCGCGACGGCCGCCGGCTACCGGGCGATGGTCTTCAACGCCGTTGTGGAGACCAACCCCGCCGTCGGGCTGTGGACCTCGCTCGGCTTCCGGATCCTCGGCACGGTTCCGGAGGCCTACGAGCACCCCCGGCACGGCCCGGTGGGCCTGCACATCATGTACCGGGCCCTGTAGGCGAGGCGCTCCGAACGGGCCCTCCGGAGACCCGGTCCCTACGACCCCGGCGGCAGGTCCGCCGTCCTCGGCCAGGGACGCAGTCGCTCGATCTGCTCCGCCAGGTCCAGCAGATCCGCTTCCGCACCCGGACGCCCCACCAGTTGAACGGCGCACGGGGCGCCCGAGGGCAGCGTGCCGAACGGCACCGCCATCGCGGGCCATCCGGCCAGGTTCCACGGCGGAGTCATCGGCGAATAGAGGGTGTCGGCCAGCACATTGCGCAGCCAGCCCCGCTCGTGCCAGGGCCCGGCCTGCGGGGAGCGGCGGGCCAGCGCGGGGGTGAGCAGCACGTCGTGCTCGGCGAAGAACGGCTCCATCCGCCGCCGCAACTCCTCCCGGCGCGTGTCCGCGCGCACCCCCTTCAGGAACCGGCGCCCCAGGGCGGCGTGCACCCGGGTGCGCCGGGTCAGCCGCCGCGGGTCAATGCCCGCCGCGTCCACGGCCGTGCCCGCCGTCCAGTGCCGCAGAGCCGTCACGCCCAGCGACACCGGATACGGCGGCTCGGCCCGGCGCACCCGGTGACCCGCCCCGGCCAGCAGCCGCGCCGCGTCCCTGGTGGCGGCGGCGTAGGGCCTGCTCACGCCCACCCCGGCAAGCGGGCTGCGCACGGACACGGCGATCGTGCGCGGGCTCGCCTCCCGCCCGCTCTCGGCCTCGGTGCCGGCCAGCACGGAGAGCATCAGCCGGGCGTCCTCGACGGTAGTGGCGAGCGGCCCGTTCTCGGACATGCCGAACCAGTCGCCCTCGCCGATCCCGGCGGGCACCACCCCGTGACCGGGTTTGACGGTGACCAGGCCACAGTTGGCGGCCGGGATGCGCAGGGAGCCCATGCCGTCGTTGCCGAGGGCGAGCGGGACCATGCCGGCGGCGACCGCGGCCGCGCCGCCGCCCGAGGAACCGCCCGCGTTCCGGCTGGTGTCCCACGGGTTGCGGGTGATGCCGTGGACGCCCTCCGTGGTGCCGAACACGCACAGCTCGGGCACGTTCGTCAGCCCGACGACCACCGCGCCCGCCGCCCGCAGCCGGGCCACGGTGACATGGTCGTCGGCGGCCGGCGTGTCCGGAGTCGCGGACGACCCCACGCGGCTGGACTCGCCCCGCACCGCCAGGTTGTCCTTCACGGCCACCGGCACGCCCGCGAGCGGCAGTACGGCCAGATCGCCGCGGGCCGCCACCTCGTCGGCCTCCGCGAGCGCGGCCTCGGCGCGGACGGTGCGAAAGGCGCCGACACGGCCGTCGAGCCGCTCGATCCGGGCGAGGTGCTCGGCCACCACCTCGCGGGGCGTGGCCCGCCCGTCGCGTACGGCGGCGGCGATCTCGGCGGCACTGCGGCCGGCCCACTTGGTCACGGGCGCTCCTCGGAAAGGGGGCGGACGGTTGGGTACTCGCGAGTATGCAGGCACGACCGTGCCCGGCGGCAGGTGCCGCGTCGAGACGTGCCCGCCGGTGGAAAGGGCCGGTGGAAAGGCCCGTGCAGCGCCGTATGCGGGCCGTCCGAGTGGGTCTAAGGTCGAAGACAGAGGACGCGTACGAGGGGAACCGGTCGGCAATGGCACAGGACGAGGCCGTGATCGGCTGCACGGGGGAGATTCTCATCGGCACGCGCGGTTCCGCGGGCCCGGGCGAGATCCTGGTGCGGGTCAGAGGCGGCTGCGAGACCTTCCTCGCCTGGTCGCAGGAACCGCTGCCGATCGGTGCGACGGTGCTCGTGGTCGAGTCACGCGGACGCCGCGAGGTCGACGTCATCGCGTGGGGCGACCCCTTGGAGAGATTGCGGGACGTTCCTGTCGATCCGGGGTGAGCCCCGGGCTGATCCCGGGCTGACCCGGGCTAAGGAGAACAAGGCCATGTTCGGTTACCGCGTTCCCGCCCCCGACGAGGCGATGCTGATCTCCGGAGGCAGGCGGGGACTGGGGGGCGCGCCGTTCCGGGTGGTGACGGGACACGGTAAGTTCGTGCTGCCCGTCTTCCGCAAGGTCCGCTTCCTGACCCTGTCGATGTGCGAGTCCGAGGTCGTGGAGACCTGCGTCACCAAGCAGGGCATCGCGCTGCACGTGCGCGCCGTCATCGCCTTCAAGGTCGGCAACGACACCGAGAGCATCATCAACGCGGGTCAGCGCTTCCTCTCCGACCAGGACCAGATGTCGGTCCTGACCGGCCGGATCTTCGCCGGCCATCTGCGGGCCATCATCGGCTCGATGACGGTCGAGGAGATCGTCACCGAACGTCAGAAGCTCGCCGCGGAGGTACTGGACACCTCCAAGACCGAGATGGCGAAGATCGGCCTGATCGTGGACTCGCTGCAGATCCAGTCGATCGACGACGGGGACACCGGCTACATCGACGCGATGTCCGCGCCGCACAAGGCGGCCATCCGGCGGCAGGCCCAGATCGCGCAGGCCCAGGCCAACCAGGCCGCCGCCCAGGCCGAGCAGGAGGCGGCGCGCAAGCAGGCCGAGTACGCCCGGCAGACCGCGGTGGTGAAGGCGGAGTATTCGGCCGAGGTGGACCGGGCCCAGGCGCAGGCGGCCCAGGCAGGCCCGCTGGCGCAGGCGCACGCCCGGCAGGAGGTGCTCGACGCCCAGACCGAACTGGCCCAGCGGCAGGCCAGGCTGCGCCAGCAGGAGCTGGTGGCGGAGATCGTGAAGCCCGCCGAGGCCGAGGCCGAGCGCGTCCGGGTCCTCGCCGCCGCCGAGGCGCAGCGGATGAAGGTCCAGGCCGAGGCCGCCGCGTCGTACGACCGCGTCGCCCTGGACCGGATGCTCATCGACCAGCTCCCGCTGATCGTGAAGGAGGCCGCGGGCGGTCTTTCCGGGGCCAACGTCAACGTTCTGAACGGTGCCGACGGACTCGGCGAGATAGCGGCCGGCCTGGTCGCCCAGGGCCTGACGATCCTGGACTCGGTCCGGCAGAACCTGAACGGCCCAGGCGATCGGCATCCCGGCGGCGCCCGCCCCGAGGAGGGCGACGGCAGGCCCGCACTGCGCGGCCCGAGCGCGCCGCGGCCCGGAACCGGGCAAGAGGAGCCGGGCGAGGGCACGTCCGACGGTGAGCGGCCCGATTCCCGCACCCGCTGAGGTCCGCGCCGCGCCGCACCGCTGTCCGCCCACCCCACGGAGCCTGACTCATGCATGACGACCCCGGCCTGGTCGAGGCCCGCCTCCGGCGGGTGCTCGACGAGCGCATCCGTCCCGCCGTGTATCCCGAGTCCGTTCCGCTGGAGGTCGCGGTCCGGCACGCGCCCGGCGAACCCGTACCGGTCGCCGAGGGCCTGGCCGCTGAACCCGAGCCGATCGAGGCGGGCACTCGGTGGGGTGCGCCGTGGGGCACCAGCTGGTTCCGGGTGACCGGCACCGTGCCCGAGGCATGGGCCGGGAGGACCGTCGAAGCGCTCCTCGACCTCGGCTTCGACCAGAACATGCCCGGCTTCCAGTGCGAGGGCCTGGTGTACCGGCCGGACGGCACCCCGGTGAAGGGGCTCAACCCGCGCACCTCCTGGGTCCGCGTCGGCGCCCCCGCCCGGGGCGGCGAGGAGGTGCGCCTGCACATCGAGGCCGCCTCCAACCCCGTCATCCCCGGCTTCCTGCCCACCCCGCTCGGCGACCCGGAGACGGCGGGCGACGAACCGCAGTACACGCTCGGGCGCATGGACCTCGCCGTGTTCGACGAGAACGTATGGCGGCTGGTCATCGACCTGGAGGTGCTGGGGGAGCTGATGGCCGAGCTGCCGCCCGACGCGCAGCGCCGCTGGGAGATCCTGCGCGCGGTGGACCGGGCGCTCGACGCGGTCGACCTCCAGGACGTGAACGGCACCGCCGGGCGGGCCCGGGCCCGGCTCACCGAGGTGCTTGCCGCGCCCGCAGCCGCCTCCGCGCACCGGATCAGCGCGGTCGGGCACGCCCACATCGACTCGGCGTGGCTGTGGCCGCTGCGCGAGACCGTGCGCAAGGTGGCCCGCACCGCCTCCAACATGACCGCGCTGCTCGAGGACGAGCCCGAGTTCGTCTTCGCGATGTCCCAGGCCCAGCAGTGGGCGTGGCTCAAGGAGCGGCGGCCCGAGGTGTGGACGCGGGTGAAGAAGGCCGTGGCGGACGGGCGGTTCGTGCCGGCCGGCGGCATGTGGGTGGAGTCCGACACCAACATGCCAGGATCGGAGGCGATGGCCCGGCAGTTCGTGCACGGCAAACGGTTCTTCCTCGACGAGTTCGGCATCGAGAACGACGAGGCCTGGCTGCCCGACACCTTCGGCTTCGCCGCCGGACTGCCCCAGATCATCAGGGCGGCGGGCTCCACCCGGCTGCTCACACAGAAGATCTCCTGGTCCCGCACCAACGCCTTCCCGCATCACACCTTCTGGTGGGAAGGCATCGACGGCACGCGGATCTTCACCCACTTCCCGCCCGTCGACACCTACAACTGCTCCATGACGGGCCACGAACTCGCCCACGCGGCACGCAACTTCAAGGACAAGGGCGCCGCCCGGCACTCCCTCGCCCCCACCGGCTGGGGTGACGGAGGCGGCGGCACCACCCGGGAGATGGTCGCCAAGGCGGCCCGGTTGCGCGACCTGGAGGGCTCGCCGCGGGTGGTGTGGGAGACACCGCGGGAGTTCTTCGACCGGGCCCAGGCCGAGTACCCGCAAGCCCCCGTCTGGGTCGGCGAGTTGTACCTGGAACTGCACCGCGCCACCCTCACCAGCCAGGCCGGTACCAAGCGGGGCAACCGGTGCAGCGAACACCTGCTGCGGGAGGCGGAGCTGTGGGCGGCGACTGCCGCCGTACGCACTGGATTCGCCTATCCCTACGACGAGTTGGACCGGATCTGGAAAACGGTGCTGCTGCACCAGTTCCACGACATCCTGCCCGGCTCCTCCATCGCCTGGGTGCACCGCGAGGCACGCGCCACCTACGAGCGGATCGCCGGGGAGCTGAACCGGATCGTCGAGTCGGCCCAGCGCGCGCTGGCGGGCGAGGGCGCCGTACCGCTGGTCTTCAACGCGGCCCCGCACACACGGGCCGGCGTCCCGGCCGGCGGCGCCGCCACCCCGGTCACCGAGGGCCGCACGGAGCTGAGGTCCCGCGCGGGCGGCGGATTCGTCCTGGACAACGGTCTGCTGCGGATCGGGATCGACGAGCGGGGCCTGGTCGTCTCGGCGTACGACATCGAGGCCGACCGCGAGACGATCGCCGAGGGCCGGGCCGCGAACCTCCTCCAACTGCACCCGGACCTCCCGAACATGTGGGACGCCTGGGACGTGGACGAGTTCTACCGCAACACGGTCACCGACCTCACCGACGCCGAGTCCGTCACGGCCCGCGAGGACGGCGCCTCGGTAGGTGTCGTACGGAACTTCGGGGACTCCCGGGTCACCCAGGTGCTGTCGCTTCCGGCGGGGGAGCGGCGGCTGGTGCTGGACACCGAGGTGGACTGGTACGAGACGGAGAGGTTCCTCAAGCTGGCCTTCCCGCTCGACGTGCACGCCGAACGGTACGCGTCCGAGACGCAGTTCGGGCACTTCTACCGCCCCACCCACACCAACACCTCGTGGGACGCGGCCAGGTTCGAGGCCTGCAACCACCGTTTCGTGCACGTGGCCGAGCCCGGCTGGGGCGTCGCCGTCGTCAACGACTCGACGTACGGCCACGATGTGACCCGCACGGTCCGCACCGACGGCGACCGGGGCACCACCACCACGGTCCGGATGTCCCTGCTGCGTGCCCCGCGCTTCCCCGACCCCGCCACCGACCAGGGCGTCCACCGCTTCCGGCACGCCCTGGTGCCGGGAGCGGACATCGGGGACGCGGTCCGCGAGGGCTGGCGGATCAACCTGCCCGAGCGGCGGCTGACCGGCGGCGGGGACGTGGCTCCGCTGGTGACGGTGGACGAGGACGCGGTGGTCGTGACGGCGGTGAAACTCGCGGACGACGGCAGCGGCGACGTGGTGGTCCGCTTCCACGAGGCCCACGGCGGCCGGGCGCGGGCGACGCTCACGGCCGGGTTCGACGTCGCGGACGTGACGGTGACGGACCTGCTGGAGCGGCCCCTGCCCCAGGAGGCGCCGGAGCGGGACGGCGGCCGGATCGCCCTGCGGCTGCAGCCGTTCGAGCTGATGACGCTGCGGCTGCGGCGCGCGTGAGGTCCTGCGACAGGGGGCGACTCGGCGGGATCGCGCCGTGCCGCTCTTTCCCGGTGGGGCGCGCGGCCACGATGATGTGGCGATGACACGAAGAACGGTGCCCGACCACTCCTGGGCCGCCCAGCCGGACCCGCTGCTGGCGCTGGCCGAACGTGAGTTGGCGTTCTACAGCCGGTCCTGCGACCGCGCCAGGCGGCTGCACCGCGGTACGGAGCTGGGCGCCCTCACCACCACCTCGGTGACGGTCGTGGCCGCCGGTCTGCACGCGCCGGCCTGGCTGACCGCGATGATCGCGGGCGGCGCCGTGTTCTTCACCGGCATGCGCCAGCTGTTCGACCCCGGCTCCCGCTGGGTGCTCACCGCGCAGGCACGCGAGACCCTGCGCCGGGCCGTCGACCGGTACCTGCTCCTGCCCGAAGCGGAACGCGACGCCGTGGCCCGGCAGACCCTGCGGCACGTGATCGAGGAGGTCGGCGCCGACGAACTGCGCGAATGGTCCGATTCCCGGACCCGTCGCCCGGAACCACCGGTGCCGGCCCCCGGCCCCTGACCACGACCGGAACCCGGGGACGACCGCGAGCGTTCCCCCACCGACCGAAAGGACATCCGTGCCCCCGACGCCCGTCCGCACCCGCGCACGTGACGCCCACGACCCCCGTCATCCCGCCCCGCACCAGCCCGACGTCGACGGTCAGGGCCCACGGCCGTGCCCGGCGGCCCGGTGAGGACGCTGGGCGGGAGCGGGGTCGAGGTCAGCGCCCTCGGCTTCGGCGCCGCCGCCATCGGCAACCTCTACACCGAGGTGGACGAGGAGCAGGCGCGGGCGGCCGTGGCCGCCGCCTGGGAGCAGGGCATCCGCTACTTCGACACCGCCCCGCACTACGGCCTCGGCCTGTCCGAACGCCGCCTCGGCGCGGCCCTGCGCGGCCTTCCGCGCTCCGCGTACACGGTCTCCACGAAGGTCGGCCGGCTGCTCGAACCCTCGGACGCGGGTGGGAGCGATCTCGCCCACGGTTTCGCCGTGCCCGCCGCCCACCGCCGCGTGTGGGACTTCAGCGCGGACGGGGTACGGCGCGGCCTTGAGGCCAGTCTCGAACGGCTCGGCCTGGACCGCGTCGACGTCGTCTACCTCCACGACCCCGACGACCACGCCGAGCAGGCCTTCCGCGAGGGCTACCCGGCGCTGGAGGAACTGCGCGCCCAGGGCGTGGTCGGGGCCATCGGGGCAGGCATGAACCAGTCGGAGATGCTGACCCGCTTCGTCCGCGACACGGACGTGGACGTGGTGCTGTGCGCCGGCCGGTACACCCTGCTCGACCAGCGCGCCGAGTCGGAGCTGCTGCCCGCGGCCGCCGAGCGCGGCGTGTCCGTCGTCGTCGGCGGCGCCTTCAACTCCGGCCTGCTGGCGGACCCCAGGCCCGGAGCGACGTACAACTATGCCAGCGCGGCAACCGAGTTGGTGGAGCGCGCCCAGCGCATGAAGGCGGTGGCCGGCCGGCACGGAATCACCCTGCGGGCCGCGGCCCTGCGCTTCTGCGCCGGCCACCCGGCCGTGGCCTCCGTCCTGGTCGGCACCCGCTCGGCCGCTGAGGTCCGCGACTGCGCCGAGCAGTTCGCCGCACCCGTGCCCGCCGCCTTCTGGCAGGAGCTGAGAGACACCGGTCTGCTGCCCGCCTCCGGGACCTGACGGGGACCGGTCACGGCTCCCGGGTGCCAGGGCCCAGCCGGGTCGGCGGCAGGAAATCGCGCACGTAGGAGCGGTCCCAGCAGGCACCGGTCGCCCGCAGTTGCCGCCAGGTCGTGAAGTGGTAGCGGAACAGCCGGGCGCGGACGTAGCGCGGCGGCTCGTCCGGCGGGAAGGGGGAGCGGCGCAGCAGCCTGAGGGTGTCGCGGTCGTTCTCCAGGAGCCGCTCCACCATCGCGCCGAACCAGACGCCCGCGTAGGCCGGGGAGAGCGCGGCGAACCACATCATCCAGTCCAGGCGCAGATGGTACGGCGCGAACTGGCGCGGCCAGTGCCGAGTATCACCGGGCTTGCCCCGGAACTCGTACTCCCGCCAGTCCGCGTCCTCGTGCGGCACCTCGTCCAGCGTGCCCTCCACCACCACCTCGTAGCGGACACGGCTGACGCTGCCGAACGCGCCGTAGGTGTTGACCAGGTGCAGCGGGTCGAAGGAGCGGTTCATGACCTGGCGGCGGGAGACCATGTTGACCACCGGGCGGTAGCTGAGGAGCACCAGCAGCGCGGCCACGGCGAGGACCACGACCTCGTACCACAGCGGCGCGGCGGGCCCGGACGGCGCGCTCCCCGGGAAGCGGACCGCCGACAGCGCCAGCACGATCGCGATCCAGTTCAGCCAGGAGAAGTTCCCGGACAGCACCAGCCACAGCTGGGTGACGATCATCAGCGAGGCACCGATCGTGGCGATCGGCTGCGGAGTGAACAGCAGGAACGGCACGATCAGCTGCGTGACGTGGTTGGCGGCCACCTCCGCCTTGTGCAGCGGCCCCGGCAGATGGTGGAAGAACCAGCTCAGCGGGCCCGGCATCGGCTGGGTCTCGTGGTGATAGTGCAGGCAGGTCAGCTTGCGCCAGCAGGCGTCGCCGCGCAGCTTGATCAGCCCCGCGCCGAACTCGACGCGGAAGAGGATCCAGCGCAGCAGGAACAGCACGACCACGGGCGGGGCCACCTCGTTGTTGCCGAGGAAGACCGCGAGGAACCCGGTCTCCAGCAGCAGGGACTCCCAGCCGAAGCCGTACCAGGTCTGCCCGACGTTGACGATCGACAGGTACAGCGCCCAGGGGACGAACCACAGCAGCATCGCGGCCCACAACGGCACCAGCGAGTCCACGCCCGCGACGAGCGCCGCCGACACCGCGCACCCGGTCCAGGCGACCGCCGCGAAGAGCCGGTCGGAGTAGCGCAGGTGGAACAGGCTCGGCGCCCGGGTGAACGGCACCCGCTGGAGGAAACGGGGGATGGGCAACATGCCCCGTTCGCCGAGCAGCGCGCGGAACTGGAGTGCCGCCGTCAGAAAGGCGACGAGATACACCACGGCCAGCGCGCGCTGGAAGACCAGCCGGCTCAGCCAGTACTCGGGTGCGGTGAACCAACCCACGGTCGAGCGCTCCTCTCCTCTCGTCCTCCGGGAAAGTCACGGGCCCCGGCTACCCCACCCCCGGCTCGAAGAATCAGGCGATCCCTGGCAAGGTGTCCTGCATGGCTGAACAGGGAGCGCCCGCCCTGTCACTCCCGGAGGACTGGCCCGCCCGCCCGGATCCCATTCTGGCGCTCAACGGCATGGGCACCTTCGACTGGGACCTGGACGCCGGGCTCGTGCACCTGGACGCCCAGGCCCACCGGATCTTCGACCTCACCCCGGAGGAGAACGACCGCCGTCCGGGCACCGTGGGCAAGCGGCTGCTGCCGTCCGAGCGCGATCGCCTGGACGCCCTGGTCGCCCGGGCGATGAAGGAGGGCCGCCGGAACTACGGCACCTACGTCCGCCTGCGCCTGCGCGACGGCGGCCTGCGCTGGGCCCACGTGCAGGGCTACATCCAGCGCGACGGGACGGGCCGGCCGAGCAGGATCACCGGGATCCTCCGCGACGCCTCCGAGGAAATCGGCGACATCGACGCCCGCCGGGAGCGGGCCGCCCAGGCCGCGGCCCGGCGCAGGCAGACCAACGTCGTGGAGGCCGCCACCGCCGCCCTCGCCCACGCGCGCACCGTGCAGGACGTCATCGAGGTCGTCAAGGACTCCCACGGACTGGCACTCCTCGGCTCCAAGAGCCTGGTCCTCGGCCTGGTCGAGGCCGGCCGCATCCGGCTCGTCGCCGAGGGCCCCGAGGGCTCCTCCGTGCCGGGCACCCGCGTCACCCGGATCGACGAGCCCTACCCGATGAGCGAGGCCGTGCGCACCCTCAGCCCCCGCTTCATCGAGTCCCCGGAGGAGTTCGCCGAGCGCTACCCCATCCTGTGGCCGCGCATCACCGGACTGGACATCACCTCGGCGGCCTATCTGCCGCTGATAGCCCAGGCGCGCCCGATCGGCGGAATGGGCCTGCTCTACAGCGACCGGCGCGGCTTCACCCCGGACGAGCGCAACGTCCTGATTGCCCTCGGCAGCAGCATCGCGCAGAGCCTCCAGCGGGCCATGTTCTACGAGCAGGAGAAGGACCTCGCCCAGAGCCTGCAACAGGCCATGCTGCCGCGCACCATCCCCAGCGTGCCCGGAGCCGACATCGCCGTCCGCTACCGCTCCGGCTACGCGGGCGGCTCCCTGGGCCGCGACATCGGCGGCGACTGGTACGACCTGATCCCGCTGCCCGGGGGCCGGGTCGGTGCCGTCATCGGCGACGTCCAGGGCCACGACACGCACGCCGCCGCCGTCATGGGCCAGCTCCGCATCGTGCTGCGCGCCTACGCCGCCGAGGGGCACGCACCGGCCACCGTGATGGCCCGCGCCTCGCTCTTCCTGCACGAACTCGACACCGACCGCTTCGCCACCTGCCTGTACGCGGAGGCCGACCTGTCCACCGGCGTCGTGCAGCTGGTGCGGGCCGGGCACATCGACCCGCTGGTCCGGCACAGCGACGGAAGCTGCCACCTGATAGGCGTCGACGGGGGGCTGCCGCTCGGCCTGTCCGCCGAGTTCGGCAGCCTGGAGTACCCGGTCGGCACCATGGAGCTCGACCCCGGTCAGACCCTGGTGCTGTGCACCGACGGCCTGGTCGAACAGCCCGGCGCCGACCTCGACGACGGCATGCGGGCGCTGGCGCGGTCCGTCGCCGACGGGCCCGACGACGTACGGGACCTCGCCGACCGGCTGATCACGATGGCCGAGGCGCGCGGCGGCGACGACGACGTGGCCCTGCTCGTCCTGCGCCGCCAGGTGCCGGCCGAGCGGCAGCCCGTCGGCCGGCTCCAGCAGTACGTGGCCCCCGGGGACCCCGAGGCCCTCAGCCGGGCCCGGCACATGATCCGCACGGCGGTGCGGGCCTGGGGCGCCGAGGAGGACTCGTACGAGATCGAACTCGTGGCCGACGAACTGATCACCAACGCCCTGATCCACACCGAGGGCGCCGCGATCGTCACCCTGCGGGTCCTCAGCGGGTCCGGACGGCGGCTGCGGATCGAGGTCGAGGACTCCTCCAGCGCCCTGCCGCGCCGCCGCGAACCGGGGGCGGACGGCGTCTCCGGCCGGGGGCTGCTGCTCGTAGACCGGCTCACCGACGTGTGGGGCGTGGAGGCGCGCGGCGGCGGCAAGTGCGTGTGGTGCGAGTTCGCGGTGCCCGGCGAGAGCTGACGGGGCGCCCCGCGGCCACGTGGCACTCTGAACCTATGCCGGAACTGCCCGAGGTCGAAGCGCTGAAGGACTTCCTGACCGACCATCTGGTCGGCCACGAGATCGTGCGCGTGCTGCCCGTCGCGATCAGCGTGCTGAAGACGTACGACCCGCCGGTCACCGCCCTGGAGGGCCGCGAGGTCACCGCGGTGCGCCGGCACGGCAAGTTCCTGGACCTGGAAACCGGCGGCGGCCCGCACCTCGTCACCCATCTGGCCCGTGGGGGCTGGCTCCAGTGGAAGGACCCGCTGCCCGACGGCGTGCCCCGGCCCGGCAAGGGCCCGCTCGCCCTGCGCGTCGCCCTGGAGACCGGCGCGGGCTTCGACCTCACCGAGGCCGGCACCCAGAAGCGGCTCGCGGTGTACGTCGTACGGGATCCGGGGGAGGTGCCAGGGGTGGCGCGTCTCGGTCCCGACCCGCTGGCCGACGGCTTCGACGAGGAGCGGTTCGCCCGGCTGCTCGCGGGGGAGCGGCGGCAGATCAAGGGCGCCCTGCGCGACCAGAGCCTGATCGCGGGCGTCGGAAACGCCTACAGCGACGAGATCCTGCACGCGGCGAGGATGTCCCCGTTCAAGCTGGCCGCCTCTCTGACGCCGCAGGAGACGCACACCCTGTACGAGGCACTGCGCACCACCCTGACGGAGGCGGTCGCGCGCTCCAGGGGCCTTGCGGCCGGGCGGCTGAAGGCGGAGAAGAAGGGCGGCCTGCGCGTGCACGGCCGCACGGGCGAGCCCTGTCCGGTGTGCGGGGACACCGTCCGCGAGGTGTCCTTCAGCGACTCCTCGCTCCAGTACTGCCCGACCTGTCAGACGGGCGGGAAACCGCTGGCCGACCGGCGCCTGTCCCGGCTGCTCAAGTGACGGCCCGGCCGGCGGCTCACCGCGAGTCGAGGGTCACCAGGGGCCGCCCGTCCGCGGTGCGCACCTCGAAGCGGTCGATCTGCCCGGGATGCATCGTCGTGCCGCCCGCCACCGTGCTGGTGCCCGCGTCGTGCGCGAGGACGCTCCAGGTTGTCACGGTCTGCTCCGAGCCGTCGCGGCCGACCACGACGAGCCGGCAGGAATGGGGACCCGAGCCGTCCCTGACCCGCACCTCCAGATCGCTGCCCCAGTCCCGGTCGGCGGCTTTGATCTCGGCCCAGACGCCCGTGGTCGCGTCGGTCGCCGCGTACCGGGCGGGGCCGCCGTGGTGTCCGGCGACGGCGGCGACCGCGGGTCCGCACACGGCGAGCACCACCGAGGCGGCCAGACCGTAGAGGAACCGCCGGCGTCCGGCCCGGCGCCGCCGGGCGACCTCGCCGACCAGCCGGTCCAGCAGCCCCGGGCCGGGCCGGGTCATCGGGTGCACGAAGCGCGGCGTGGCCCGCCGGTACAGCATCAGCTGCCGGGTCGTGGGGCCGAACTCGGTGACGTGCGCCGCGCAGCGAGGGCACTCCGCGAGGTGGTCCTCGAAGCGGAAGGCGTCCGCCTCGTCCAGCATGCCGAGCGCGTACGCGCCGGCGTCGCGATGCCGTTCCAGGGACCTCATGCCGAATCCTCGTGCCTGTGAGTGCGGGTGGGGTTACTCGTTGCTCCCACCCGTACGAGCCCGGCACCGGAATCACTCAGCCGCGTTCCGAATCGTAATCAAGACGTTCGGAGCGGCCGGTCCCGCGGATTGGTCGGAATCCGGCCGCGTTCCGAAAGGCCCCGAATCCGGGAAGAACCCGGGTCTTAGAAGAGGTGGATGGCCAGATGTCCGAGGGGCAGTCCGAGCTGCCAGGCGGGCGTCCACACCTTCGGTCCCTCGTCCTCGCCGAACACGCTCGCGCCGCCCGGCACCGCGTCCAGATCGGGCGCGAGCAGCTCGGTCTCCTCCAGCCAGCGCCAGGCCGCCTCGGCCAGCGCCAGGTCGGGCGACGGCATCCCGCGGGTGTCCGCCTCGTCCGCGAGGCCGGCCATCCGCTCGCACACCCAGTCCTGCCACGGCTGGTCGTAGGCGGTCAGCGACAGCCAGGTCTCCAGCTGGGAGACCACCCGGACGCGGGAGAGCTCGCCACCGGTGTCGGACAGGAAGATGGTGAGCGCCAGCGCGTCCCGCCCGGCGCGGAACTCGAACGACGTCGGCGGCATCAGATCGCCGGTGCGCAGCAGCTCGTCGGCGATGTACTCGGCGTACAACCAGGCCATGGGTACGGCCAGTTCGCCGCCGTCCGGGCCGTCCGTGCCCTCGTGACCTCTGTGCAGCATCCCTTCCTGCCCTCCTCCGGTGCGCTCTCCTCGCCCGACCCCGGGTCCCGGGGTCCCGCCCCCTGTCGGAACACGGATGAGGACAGCCGATTACTCAACAGCGGTCCACGGCAAGGCGCTTTACGGAGGTTTGACCAGGCGGCCGGTTTCACCGCAGGTCGGCCGCGTATCCCGGAAGCATCCGGCGCAGGGCGCGCAGCGCGTAGTATGCGCGGGACTTCACGGTACCGGGCGGGATGCCCAGGGCCTGGGCGGCCTCCGCCACACTGGCCCCCCGGAAGTACACCAGCACCAGGACTTCACGGTGCTCGGGAGTGAGAGTCTTCACAGCCTCCCGGACGTCGAGCGTCGCGGCGGACCGCTCGGCGTGGTCGGCGATGACCCGCGCGTTCTCCAGGTCCGCGTCCCCGACCTCCGGCGGCCGGGCCTGCCGGGCGCGGCGCGCGTCGATGGCGAGCCGGCGCGCCACGGTCAGCAGCCAGGGCCGCACCGAGTCGAAGGCGTCGGCGCGCAGCGCCTCGGGGTGCTGCCAGGCGCGCACGAGCGTCTCCTGGAGCAGGTCCTCGGCGCGCTGGCGGTCGCCGTCGCACAGGCGCAGCAGCAGCGCGAAGAGCGGTCGGCCGTGCTCGCGTTGCAGCGCGGCGAGCTCGTGCTCGGCGGTCGTCGTCCCGTGCGGGAGGGTGGTTCCGGCCGTCATGGCCGTATGGCATCGCAGGGGGCCGCGCGGGGACAGGGCGTGCACACGGCTGTGCGACGGACGGTCGATCGCGTCGGCGAACGGTACGACGAACGGTCCGTCAGGCCCCTTCTCTTACACGAACGGGCCAACGCAGCGCCCATACCGTTTGCGAAAGCCGTCAGATTCGTACCCATTTGTCTGTCCATACGACCGCCATGGGGTGAACTGATGATCGCACGCAGACAGCAGGTGTCCCTGGTCGTGACGGCCCTCCTCGCCGCGGCCGCCGCCTGCCAGGCCCACCAACGGGAACAGCAGACTCCGCCCGGACGAGCCGCCCCGACCGCCCCGAACTCCGCGAGCGCGCCCGGCGCGTTCACGCTCGTCGCCTCCGGCGGCATCCTGCCGGACGCCTCGGTGCTGGAGCGGGCCGCCTTCGACGCGGGCGGCGCGGGCCACGACTTCCGGCCGATGCTCGAAGGCGTCAAGGACATCGTCTCCCGGGCCGACCTGGCGCTGTGTCACCTGGGCACCGCCTTCGGAGCGGGCGCGCCCTACACCGGCGCCCCCCGCTACAAGTCCCCGCCCGAGCTGGCGTCGTCCCTCGCCGCGGCGGGCTACGACAGCTGCGCCACCGCCTCCGAGCACGCCCTGGACGACGGCGCAGACGGCGTCCGGCGCACCCTGGAGGCCCTCGACGGCGCCGGCCTGCGGCACGCAGGCTCGGCGCGGGGCGAGGCTGAGGCGCGCGGCACCCTCCTCCGGGCCGGACGCGCCGTGGTGGCCCACCTCGCCTACACCTACGGCACCAACGACCCCCTCCCACCCGATCAGCCGTGGGCCGTCCGTGTGATCGACGAGAAGCGGATCGTCGAGGACGCCCGAGCCGCCCGCAAGGCGGGTGCCCAGGTCGTGGTCGTGTCCCTGACCTGGGGTCGGGCCTGGCAGGACGCGCCCGACGCCCAGCAACTGGACCTCGCCCGGAAGCTGACCGCCTCGCACTCCGGCGGCCGGCCCGACGTCGACCTGATCCTCGGCAGCCATGCCCATGTCCCGCAGGCCTACGAGAAGGTCAACGGCACCTGGGTGGTCTACGGGCTCGGCGACCAGATCGCAGGCGCCACCACCGACGACAGCGGCCGGCGCAACCCGCGCGCCAACCAGAGCACGCTGGCCCGCTTCACCTTCTCCCCGCCCGCCAAGCAGGGCGGGCGCTGGGAGGTGGCCCGGGCAGAGTTCGTCCCCGAGGTGTTCGACCTCGACGCCGGCCGGGTGGTGAACCTCGGCAAGGCCATCGCCCGCGGCGCCGACCTCCAGGGCGTGCGCGACCGGATCCGCACCGCGGTGCTCAGCCGGGGTGCGGCGAAGGACGGGCTCGTCATGGGGGAGTGAGACCGGCCAGTCGACCGGGGGAGCGGGACCGGCCGGTCGGCCGGGGGAGTGAGACCGGCCGGTCGGCCGGGGGAGCGGGACCGGCCGGTCGACCGCGGCACTGGGGCCGGTCAGTCGACGTCCGCGTGCTCGAAGAGGTCGAGCATCTCACCCAGCACGCGCAGGCACGCCCGTACCTCGGAGTCCGTCAGATCGCCCCCGACCCGGCGCAGCAGCAGGTGCTCACGGTCCAGCACCGAGGTGATCGCCGCCCGGCCCGCGTCCGTGAGCCGGATCAGCGACGAGCGCTGGTGCGCCGGGTTCGGGACGCTGATCACCAGGTCACGGGCCACCGCGTCGTTCACCATGCGCTGCACGAACTGGCGGCTGATCGCCTGCGCGCGTCCCATCTGGGGGACGGTCATCGGGCCGTGCTTGTGCAGCAGGTCGAGCACGGCCCGTACGCCGACGGACAGCCCCTCGACGGCCTCGCCCTGCTCGACCTTGCGCTGCACCCGCCGGTACAGCGGGCCCACCAGATCGAACACCGCGGTGAGGCGATGGCCGAGTTCGTCCGGCGGGAGAGGGGCGTCGGGCCCGTCGTCGAGGTCGCTGTCGATGTCGCTCATCGCACCATCATGACACCTTGGTTGCCAAACAGGTCCGCACAATGACACCCTGGTTGTCATGAATGCTGCTGCGGATCTGCGTTTCGCGCCGTCCTCCGACGGCGACCTCGCCTACCTCGACACCGGCAGCGGGGACCTGGTGGTCCTGCTGCACTCCGGCTGGGTCGACCACCGCGTCCTCGACGCGGCGATCTCGGCCCTCGCCGCCGAGTTCCGGGTCGTCGCCCCGGACGTTCGCGGCCACGGCCGCTCCGCCAACGCGACCAGGCCGTTCCGCTGGGCCGACGACCTCGCCACGCTGCTGCGCCACCTCGACGCCGGCCCGGCGGCCCTCGTCGGCGTCTCGATGGGTGGCGCCATCGCCACCGACACCGTGCTCGAGTACCCGGAACTGGTCCGCGGGGTGGTCGTCTGCGGCGCCGCGACCAGCGAGTTCCAGTACGCCGACCCCTGGGCGCGGCAGGCGCAGGCGGCGTCGGCCCGTGCCCTCGGCGCCGGTGACATCGAGGGCTGGCTCGCGTCCTTCCTGCGCTTCGCGCCCGGCCCGCACCGCACCCCGGACGACATGGACCAGGACATCCTGCGCCGGCTGCGCGACATGGCCCTGCACACCCTGTCCAAGCACACCGCCGACGAGAAGAACTGGCACGTGCCCCTGACCGGCACCTGGGAGCGCGTGCCGAAGATCGGCGTTCCCGTGCTCACCGTCAACGGCGCCCTCGAGACACCCGACCTCATCGCCGAGGCCGAGCGCCTCGCCCGCACCGTCCCCGACGGCCGCTCCGTCACGATCGAGGGCACCGCCCACTACCCGAACCTGGAGAGGCCGGAGGAGTTCAACGGGATCGTCGCGGACTTCCTCCGCGCCCTCCCGGCCTGATCCGGACGAAGGACGCTAACGCCGGGCCAGCTCCGAGCGCTTGTACGAGTATCCGAAGTAGATCACGCACCCGATCAGGAACCACACGGCGAACCGCACCCAGGTCTCCCACTTCAGGAACGTGATCAGCCACAGCGAGAAGACGACACCCAGCGCCGGCACGAACGGCATCCACGGCGTACGGAAACCGCGCGGCAGGTCCGGCTGCCGGTAGCGCAGCACGATCACCGCCGTGCACACCACCACGAACGCCAGCAGAATGCCGATGTTGGTCAGTTCGGCCGCCTCCGCGATCGGCAGGAACCCCGCGATGGCGGCCGACGCCACCCCGACGATCCACGTCACCCGCGTCGGCACGTGCCGCGTGGGGTGCGTCTTCGCGAACCACTTGGGCAGCAGCCCGTCCCGGGACATGGCGAACCAGACCCGGGTCACGCCCAGCATGAACGTGAACATGACCGTAAGGATGCCGATGATCGCGCCCACCGCGATCACGTCCGCCAGCCGGCTCAGCCCCACCGACTTGAACGCGGTGGAGAAGCCGCTCTCCCTGTTGATGTCCTTGTAGTTCTGCATGCCTGTCAGCACCAGGCACGCCGCCACGTACAGCACCATCGCGATCGCCAGCGAGTAGATGATCGCCTTCGGCATGTGCCGCCGCGCGTCCTTGGACTCCTCGGCCGCCGTCGACATCGCGTCATAGCCGAAGACCGCGAAGAACACCGTCGCCGCACCGGTGAACGCCCCGCCGACGCCGTAGGGGAAGAACGGGTGGTAGTGGGCGGTGTTGATGTGGAACACGCCGACCACGATCACCACCAGCACCACGACCACCTTCAGCGCCACCACGAGGGTCTCGAAGCGGGCCGCGCTGCGGATGCCGAGGTTCAGCAGCCAGGCGATCAGCAGGCACAGGATCGCCGCGAACAGGTCGACCCTGTGCCCGGCGCCGGTGCCGGGCGCGCCCAGCATCCAGGCGGGCAGATGCGCGCCCATGTCCTCGACCAGGAAGCTGAAGTACCCGGAGATGCCGATCGCGACCACCGCCACGATCGCCGTGTACTCGAGGAGCAGGTCCCAGCCGATGAACCAGCCGGCGAACTCGCCGAGCACCGCGTAGCCGTAGGTGTAGGCGGAGCCCGCCTTCGGGATCAGGCCCGCGAACTCGGCGTACGACAGGGCCGCCGCCGCGCTGGCCACACCCGCGATCAGGAAGGACACCAGCACCGCGGGACCCGCCGTACCGTTGGCCACCGTGCCGGCGAGGGTGAAGATGCCCGCGCCGATGATGCCACCCACACCGATCGCGGTCAGCTGCCACAACCCGAGTGATCGCTCAAGGCGTGGTCCTTCGCCGGCTTCCGTCTCCTCGATGTGTTCGATGGGCTTGCGGCGGAGAATGCCCTCACCCATCCGGAGCCCGGCCATGCGTCTCACCTCTTCCCGTACGGCAAACGGCTGACGCCGGATCATGATGACCCAGGTACCGCCGGGTATGGAAGACGCCACGCACGGATCCGACGCCGCCCGGCGGCCGCCCGCCGCGGTGTCCGGACACCGGGAGAGTACCTACGGAACCACCGTCACCGGCCAGCGTCCCGCCTTCACCAGGCGGACCGCGACCGAGCCGATGATCCGGTGGCCGGCCTGCTCGGAGGCGCCCACGACCACCGCGTCGGCCCGCAGCTCGTCGGCGGCCTTCACCAGCCCGTTGAACGGGTCGCCGCGGAAGGTGTGGAACTCCCAGCGGACCTCGAATATCCCCTTCAGCCGCTCCGTGGACTCCCGGATGTACCGCACCAGGTCCTCGGCGATCTCGTCGGTCGTCTCCGCCACCGGCGCCCCGAGCGCCGCCCCCGCCGTCATCACCGGCTGCACGTACACGAGAGCGAGCAGCGCGCCCTGCCGCCGGGCGAGACCGGCGGCGTACGCGGCGGCCCGCAACGAGGACTCGGAGCCGTCCACGCCGGCCACGATGACCTTCGGCCCGTCCGTGCCCCGCTCGAACCGGTGCGCGGGCCGCTCGTGCTGCTCGTGCTGTTCCGTCACATGTGCGAGGCTATCGGAATCCCCGGTTCCCACCGCCGCCCGGGGCACGCTCCGACGGGCGCCCCGCCCGCCCTGTTCCTACAGTCGGAAGCATGAGCGCCGCCACCGGCGCCGTCCCCTCCCGGGGCGCCGCCGACCCCGCCCGGCCGCCGCGCAGGAACGGCCTCCTCAGCAGGGTGCCGGAGGGCTTCGCCACCTTCTTCGGCGCTCTGGCCGTGCTGTGCGCGCTGCTCGACCTCATCGCCCCGCTGCGGGTCCTGCTCCATCCCGTCGTCCGCGTCCTGGACCTGCTCCTCGTCCCGGTCAGCGTCAACCTCGCCTACGCCGTCTTCCTCGTCCTGCTGGCCGGCGCCACCGCCGCCCGCAAGAAGGTCGCCTGGTGGCTGGTCGTCGGCTACCTCGGCCTGGTGATCCTCGGCGACGTCGTCGGCCTCGCCGCCGGCGAGTACGCCGAGTCGGCGCCGTCCCTCGTGCTGTGCGGCCTGGCACTGGTGCTGCTGATCGCGGCCAGAGGCGAGTTCTACGCCGCCTCCCGCCGCGGCGCCTGGTGGCGGGCGCTGGCCGTGCTGGCCGCCGGCCTCGCCGTGGCCGTCCTGGCCGGCTGGGGCCTGGTCGCGCTCCTGCCCGGCACCCTGCCCTCCGGCCTGCACCTGGCGTGGTCCGCCAACCGCGTCCTCGGCGGACTCGTCTCCGCCCAGGACTTCGCCGGCCGCCCGCCGCGCCCGGTGACCTTCCTGATCGGCCTGTTCGGAGCACTCGCCCTGCTCAACGCCGCCGCCACACTGTTCCGTTCGCAGCGCCTCGAGGCGGCCCTGCACGGCGACGAGGAACCCCGCATCCGCGCCCTGCTCAAGGCCTACGGCGAGGACGACTCCCTCGGCTACTTCGCCACCCGCCGCGACAAGGCCGTCGTCTTCTCACCCAGCGGCAAGGCCGCCGTCACCTACCGCGTCGAGACCGGTGTGTGCCTGGCCAGCGGCGATCCCGTCGGCGACCGCGAGGCCTGGCCGCACGCCATCGCCGCCTGGCTGGACGTCGCCCGCCGCTACGCCTGGGCGCCCGCCGTCATGGGCGCGTCAGAGGAGGGCGCCCGCGCCTACGCCCGCGCCGGGCTCGGCGCCCTCCAGCTCGGCGACGAGGCGATCGTGCACGTCGCCGGCTTCGACCTCGACGGCCGGGACATGCGCGTGACCCGCCAGGCCGTGCGCCGCGTCCGCCGCACCGGCGCCACCTGCCGCATCCGCCGGCACACCACCCTCACCGACGCCGAGATGGAGGAGATCGTCGACAAAGCGGACGCCTGGCGCGACACCGAGACCGAGCGCGGATTCTCCATGGCGCTGGACCGCCTGGGCGACCCGGCCGACGGAGACTGCCTCCTGGTCGAGGCCCTCGACACGGAAGGCCGGCTCCTCGCCCTGCTGTCCTTCGTGCCCTGGGGCCGCGACGGCGCCTCCCTCGACCTGATGCGCCGGGACCGCACCGCGCCCAACGGCGTCATGGAGTACATGGTCGCCGAGCTCTGCGCCACCGCCCCGAAACTCGGCGTACGCCGCCTCTCGCTGAACTTCGCGGTGTTCCGCTCGGTGTTCGAGGAGGGCGCCCGCATCGGAGCCGGGCCCGTGCTGCGGCTGTGGCGCGGCCTGCTGCTGTTCTTCTCCCGCTGGTGGCAGCTCGAAGCCCTGTACCGGTCCAACGCCAAATACCACCCCGAGTGGTACCCGAGGTTCCTCTGCTACGGCGAGACCGCCTCCCTCGCCAGGATCGGCCTGGCCTCCGGCATCGCCGAGGGCTTCGTCGCCGTACCCTCGCTGCGCAAGCTCTGGGGCAAGGGCCACCCGGCCCACCCCGCCACCGGACCGCGCCCTGCCACCACCGAGGGCCTGCCCCCGCTCACGGCGCTCGGACTCGACGCGGGTGCACGGGCCGAAGCTGCCCGGACACACGCCGGCCTGCCCGAACAGGTCCGCGTCCGGCACGCGAAACTCGACCGGCTGCGCGCCGCCGGTACCGACCCCTACCCGGTGGGGACGAGCACCCGCACCCGCACCCTCGCCGAGGTCCGCGAAGGGGAGCAGCTCACCGTGGCCGGCCGCGTCCTGCTCGTCCGGGACTTCGGCGGCATCGTCTTCGTCGTGCTCCGCGACTGGTCGGGCGACCACCAACTCGCCCTCACCCGAGACCGGACAGGACCCGCCGCGCTGAAACGCTTCACCGCCGACACCGACATCGGCGACCACATCACCGCCACCGGCCGGGCCGGACGGAGCGACCAGGGCGAACCCACCGTCTTCGTCACCTCCTGGCGGCTGCTCGGCAAGTGCCTGCGCCCCCTGCCCGACAAACACCGCGGACTGGCCGACCCCGAGGCCAAGGTGCGCCTGCGCTACCTCGACCTGGTCACCAGCCCCCGGGCCCGCGAGGTCGTCCGCATCCGCTCCACCGCCGTACAGGCCCTGCGCCAGGGCCTGCTGGACCGCGGCTTCCTGGAGGTCGAGACGCCGATGCTCCAGCAGATCCACGGCGGCGCCAACGCCCGGCCCTTCACCACCCACAGCAACGCCTACGACCTCGACCTGTACCTGCGCATCGCACCCGAGCTGTATCTGAAGCGCCTGTGCGTCGGCGGTCTGGAGAAGGTCTTCGAGATGGGCCGCACCTTCCGCAACGAGGGCGTCTCCCCCAAGCACAACCCCGAGTTCACGATGCTGGAGGCCTACCAGGCCCACGCCGACTACGACGTCATGCTCGACCTCACCCGCGAGCTGGTCCAGGGCGCCGCCACCGCCGCCTTCGGCAGCCCGGTCGCCCACAAGGACGGCACGGCGTACGACATCTCCGGGCCCTGGCCGGTCAGGACCGTGCACGGCGCGATCTCCGAGGTGCTCGGGGAGGAGATCGGCCCGGGCACCGGCCCGGAGGCACTGCGCCGGCACTGCGACCGCGCCGGCGTGCCGTACACCGCGGACGACACGCCCGGCGAGATCGTCCTGGAGATGTACGAGCGGCTGGTGGAGGAGCGCACCGGACCGCCCGTCTTCTACAAGGACTTCCCGACCGAGGTCTCCCCGCTCACCCGGCAGCACCGCACCGACCCGCGGCTCGCCGAACGCTGGGACCTGGTGGCCTTCGGCACCGAACTGGGCACCGCCTACTCCGAGCTCACCGACCCCGTCGAACAGCGCCGCCGGCTGACCGCCCAGTCCCTGCTCGCCGCCGGGGGAGACCCGGAGGCGATGGAACTGGACGAGGACTTCCTCGACGCCCTCGAGTACGCCATGCCGCCCACCGGCGGCCTCGGCCTCGGCGTCGACCGGCTGGTCATGTTCCTCACCGGCCTGACGATCCGTGAGACGCTGCCGTTCCCCCTGGTGCGCCACCGCTGAGGCACCCTCCGCGGCACCCGCCGAAGCTCCCTTCGAGGCACCCGCGCGCAACTGCCGCCGGGCGCTGGGCCGGGCAGGTGCTTTCGTCGCGCCGTCCCGGGGTAGAGGCACAACGCCCGGACACTGATGACTCATGAAGAAGGATCAGTTGCTCACCCGGCGCCGGGCGTTGCTCGCCGGCGCCGTCGCGCTCGGAGCGGCGGGAGCGGCCGGCACAGCCGGTCTGCTGCTCTCCGGTTCCTCCGACACACCGGTACCGCCCGCCCCCGCCGCGGGTCCCGAGGCACGCAGCGCCCTCAAGCCCTCCGCCTACCGTCTGAGCCCCCTGGCCGGCGACGCCCCGCAGCGGGCGGCGCCGCTGCCGGCCAAGGTGCGCACCTCGCCGATCCTGCGGTTCTCCGGACGCGGCGACACCATGATGCTGACGTTCGACGACGGACCCCACCCCGAGTTCACCCCGCACGTCCTGGACATCCTGTCCCAGTACGACGTCCGGGCCACCTTCATGGTCTGCGGGGAGATGGCCGACTGGAACAGGGACCTGCTGGCCCGGATGGCCGACGAGGGACACGTCGTCGGCAACCACACCTGGAGCCACCCGCTGCTCACCCAGCTCGACCGCCGCGGCATCCGCAGCGAGCTCGAACGCACCAGCGACGTCATCGAGAAGGCCTACGGCGAACGGCCGTTGTGGTTCCGCGCCCCCTACGGCGCCTGGAACCGCGACGTGTTCAAGCTCAACGCCGAACTGGGCATGGAGCCGCTGGCCTGGAGCGTCGACAGCCTCGACTGGACCACGCCCGGCACCGGCGCCATCGTGCGCCGGATCGAGAGCGGCGCCGCCCCCGGGGTCGTCGTGCTCTCCCACGACGCCGGGGGCGACCGGTCGCAGACCGTCCGCGCGCTGCGCAAGTACCTCCCCAAGCTCCTCGACGAAGGCCGCCACTTCACCGTGCCGCGCCGGCAGTACACCTGAGCCGGGCCCCGCGCACGGCCCGCCGCCCGCCCGGCCGGGGTCCGCTCAGCGGACCTCGACCAGGCGGGCGAACACGACGACGTTCCCCTGATATCCGGTCTGCTTCGTGTAACCGCCGCCGCAGGTGATGACCCGCAGTTCCGGAGTTCCCTTCGAGCCGTACACACGGTCTCCGGGGAAATCGTCCTTCTGGAACACCTCGACGCCGTACACCTCGAATACGGCCGTCTTTCCGTCCTGGCGGTCGATTTCGACGCGGTTTCCATTCTGCAGGGCGCCGAGCCCGTAGAACACGGCGGGCCCCGCTTTGTTGTCCACATGGCCGACGACGACCGACGTGCCGTCTTCCCCCGGCGTGACCGCGCCGTTGAACCAGCCGGCCAGATTCGGGTCCTCCGGCGGCGGCGCGGCGACCCAGCCGTCCGGGTCCACGCCGACCGGTGTGACGGGCGCGTCGACCTGGATCACCGGGATCCTGATCCGGTCCGGCACCGAGCGCGACACGGACTGAAGGCCCGTCGCCGAGGGGAGCGGCGTGTGCCTGATGTCCGGCGCTGCCGCCGTCGCGGGCTGGGGCGGGCCGACGTCGAACTCCCCGGAGCCGTTGCGGATCAGGGCGAGTCCGGTCAGCAGGGCCAGCGCTATCACGCCCCACGGCGCACGCCTCCTCCGTGGCTCCCGCTCCTCCTCCTCGATGAATCCGGTCAGCTCTCTCGCAGGCATTCGACAACCCCTCTCGACCCGGCCGTCGCCGTGTCAGTCGCGCATGCGAAAACGCTAAGTCCGGCGCGCGCAACCGGCGACGTGGCGCATGCGAACGGGTGGCGGGGCGGTTTTCCCGTGCGCCATCCGAGGCGGTCCGTAAGGGTCATTTCTGACGGTCCGTGACCTGCGTCGATCTTCAATGGGGTGAAGGTCCCGGTGGATTCGCTCACCGAGACGGACCAGCCCCGAAATGCGCCCGCGTGGAGCGCGTCCGAGGGTCGGTAGCGGGAGGTGCTTTCTCACCGATCGACCGGGTACGGGTCCCCGGGGCGCCTTCCGCGGAGGATCACATGCGTACTGCTCGTACCCTCTTGGCCCCCTCGGTCCCCTTGGTGGTGCTGGCCGCGGCGGTCGCCGCGGTCGGGATCGCCGCCCCGGCGGCCGCGGCGAAGGGCGGCGAAGTCCCCGGCGTGGCACGGGACGGCGGGGTGGGAGGCGCCCACGGAGGCGGCGGCTCAGGAGGTGGCCCAGGGGGCGGGCCTGGAGGCGGCCCTGGAGGGGGTCCGGGATTCGGGCCGGGGTTCGGACCCGGAGCGGGTCCGGGGTTCGGATTCGGTCCCGGGGTCGGCCCCGGCTTCGGATTCGGTCCCGGGGTCGGCCCGGGGTTCGGGCCGGGCCCCGGAGGGGTCGGCGGCTTCGGCGAGTTCCGCGGCTTCGGAGAGTTCGGCGAGTTCCGAGGCTTCGGAGAGTTCCGGGGTCGCCCGGGGGACCGGTTCGGTGAGTTCCGCGGGTTCGGTGAGTGGCGCGGTCCCGGCCGGGGTGAGAGGTTCGGCGAGTTCCCCGGCTTCGGTCCGGGGCCCGGAGTCGGCGGCTTCGGCGGGAACTTCGGCGGTCCTGGCGGCTTCGGCGGTCCCGGCGGTCCCGGTGGTCCTGGCGGTCCCGGTGGTCCTGGCGGTCCCGGCGGGCTCGGTGGCGTGGGGGGCTTCGACAAGGGAGGCGAGGGCGCGGCTCCCGGCGTCGGTCCTGGTGGCGGTCTGGGCGTCGGTCCCGGTGGCGGTCTCGGCGTCGGTCCCGGGAACGGTTCTGTCGGTCGCGGCGGTGCTCCCGGCCACGGTGCGGGCGGCCTCAACAGCATCGTGCCCATGCCCGGTGTGATTGCCCGCGGCGGTCAGCTGGTGGTCACGATCGACGGCTGCCGCAACGGCGGGACCATGTCGTCGAACGTGTTCTCCCGGGCCACGGTGCGGCCGTTCGACGAAGCCGGCGAGCGCGCGCAGGGTGTCGTGACCATCCGCGACGACGCCCGTCCCGGCACGTACGACATCACGGTCGACTGCAACGGCCGGCGGCTGACCCGGCCGGCGGCCTTCACCGTCGTCGGCGGTGTCCGCGGTGGAGTGGGCGGCGGCATCACCACCGGTGCCACCCCGGCCGACATGGCCATCGGCGGCGGGCTGATGGCCGCGGGCGCGGTCGGCGGCGGCGTCCTCTGGATGCGGCGCCGCGCCGACAAGCGCTCCTGACGGCCCCGCCCCGGATCCGGCCCCGCACCCTGTGCGGGGCCGGATCTCTTCGTGCCCGCGGGGACTTCGTCCACGGCCCGCGCGCACCAGGGGGCGTCCGCTCGTACCAACAGGCCTTCGCCCCGGACCTGGAGAGGTCCGGGGCGAGGGCCTGTCCCTGGGGAGGGGCGCGGTCAGGCGGCACCCTCCTCGCCGGTGCGCCGGCGCGAGAGGCAGTACGCCGTGCCGAGCGAGCCGCCGATGAGCGCGGTGCCCATGCCGATCTGCTTCAGGTCGAAACCGCCCACGGTCCCGCCCACACCCGCGCGGACGCCGTGCCGGTAGTGGTCCGATCCGCCGCCGCCGCGGCCGCCGAAGCGGCCCTCGCCGTCGTCATCGCCGTAGCCGGAGCGGCCGTTGCCGCCGCCGTGGGAGCGTCCGCCCCCACCGGAGTAGCGGCCCTCGTCACCGCCGCCACCTCCGTAAGAGCGACCGTCGCCGTTACCGTTGCCGTAGGAGTGGCTGTCACCGGCGCTGGCGACGGCCGCCGGCGCGCAGAAGGTGAGGGCGCAGACGCCCAGCAGTGCGGCCGAGACAACACCTGTTACGCGCATGATGGGTCCTCCGGTCCCCGAGGAGCAGCAGCGGTCCTGTTCCGCTTGTGCCGGATATGCGCCTCGCTGACCAAAACGCTAGGGAGGTGTGCACCGCGGCGCGATTGCACCCGGGCGAACGGGGCAACGGTTGCGCCGCCCAGGGGATTCACGGGTCACGTCACCGCGTCAGATGGGGGAACAGGTCCAGGAACGGTCCGGCGGTGGCCGAGACGCCGCGGCTGTAGGGGGCGTCGAAGTCCCAGATCAGGAAGAGGAGGAAGGTGATCAGCGCGGAGAACAGCCCCGCGAGGATCAGCTCCCGCCTTGTGCGCCGGATCTGGAGCGCGAACACCATGCCGATGGTGATGACGCCCCCCGAGAGCAGGCCGAACCACACCACCCCCGGCATCGTCGCCCCCATGGAGCCGGCGCGTGCGGTGCGGGCCTGGGAGGCGGCGGCCACCTGGTCCACCAGCGGCTGGTAGGCCTGCGCCTCGAAGTCCGTCTTGGGCTGGTAGTCGGTGACGTCGGCGCGGACGCGTTCCATCAGTTCGTCGCCCCGCGTGGTGACGCGGCCGTGGTCGGCCATGGTCTTCCACTCGGTGGTCACGACGTGTCCGGCGTAGGCGTCGACGTCGGCGCGGATGCGGTCGCGGACATCGGCCGGATAGACGCGGACGCGTTCGGAGACCTCGTGCAGCGCCTGGGCCTCCGCCTGGACGTGGTCCTGGGCGGCGACGCGCGCCTCCCAGACACCGGCGATGGCCAGACCCAGCACGATCGCGTAGACCACGCCGATCCACATGGTCATGTACTCGATGACGTCCGGAGTCTCGCTGGGATCGTCGTCCACGGCCTTCGTGCGGTGCCGCAGGACGGTGATGACGACGACCATCGCACAGGCGGCCAGCATCGCGAGAAGGAGAACAAGCCATTCCGACAACGGGTTCCTCCAGGGGTCAGCGCGGGCGGAGCGCGGCCACGGCGGCCAGTGCGGGCACCGCGATGAGCAGGACGTAGGTGAGGGGCGAGGGGCTGCGCCGGGGTGTCGCCCGGTGCGGCTGGGCGTGGTGGCGCGGGTAGGTCACCGGCGCCACGGACGGGCTGGGACGGGGCTTGGGGGCCGGTCTTGGGGCCGGCGGCGGAGGCGGTGCGGGCTGCGGGGGTGGTGGGGGAGCGGGCCGGGCCTGCGGAGCGGCCGGGGCCGGGCGCGGAGGTGGCGGGGGTTCGGGAGTGGGGGTGGGCCTCGGCTTCGGTGGCGGGGTGGGCTCGGGCGGCGGAGGCGGCGTCGGCGTGGGCGTCGGGGTAGGCGTGGGCGTGGGCGTGGGCGTGGGCGTGGGCGTGGGCGTGGGCGTCGGTGTCGGGGTGGGGCTCGGGCTGGGCGTCGGCGTCGGTGTCGGCCTCCGGCACGGCGGTGGAAGGGGCGGAAAGGAGGGCCAGGAGCCGCCGGCCACCGCCACCGCCTCCATGCCGTCCGGGCCCGTGGAGGCGTACGCGCAGGCGTCGGCCGCGGCCGGGGCGGCTCCGCCCACACACGTCCATGCCAGCAGGGCCGGCGCCAATACCCGCAGCATCAGGGCGGATCGCGTCGGTTCGGGTCGTTGCACGAGCGAGATCATGAGCTGTCGTGGACCAGGGCACGCCGCGGTGGGCGCGGATTGCCCCGAAGGAGGGAAACCACAGGTCGGAGGGTTTGATCGGCGGTCCGGTGCGCCGCCCCGATGGGTACGCGCGTACGGGGTGGCACCAGGCGCGTCACATGTTGCGGAAATAAATCGCGGCCGCGGTTGAACACAACCGCCTGTGCCGTCCGTACCCAGTGTCGTGCGGCGGCGCAGTAGGGCGTTGCAACACCATAAGGATTATGAGGAGTTGACGATGAACACCTCCTGGCGGAGCGCCTCACTCGTGGCGGCGGCCGCGGCCGTGCTGGCGCTGACGACGGCGTGCGGTCAGGAAAGCGCCCCTTCAGCGGGCAGCCAGAACGTGGGCGCGACCGCCCAGGCCGGCGGATTCGGCAGCGCCGGGACGAGCGCCGGCACTGCTACGGGAAGCGCCGCCGGCAACGGTTACGGCGCCGACGGCCAGCAGGCCGCCCCCAAGCCCGCCGGGCAGCTCACGGTCGCCACCAACGTGAAGCTGGGCAAGGTGGTCACCGACAGCGCCGGAATGACGCTGTACCGCTTCGACGCGGATACGGCCCAGCCCCCCACGTCCAACTGTGACGGCGACTGCGCCACGGCCTGGCCGCCGGTTCCCGCCGACGACGCCGCCGCCGGGCCCGGTATCGACAAGGCCCTGCTCGGCGAGGTCACCCGCTCCGATGGCACCAAGCAGCTCACGATCGGTGGCTGGCCCGCGTACCGCTACGCGAAGGACACCGAGGTCGGTGACGCCAACGGCCAGGGCGTGAACGACAAGTGGTTCGCCCTGGCGGCCGACGGCAAGAAGGCCTCACTGGCGGACCTGCCGGGCCTGTCCGTGAAGAAGACCGAACTGGGCAACGTCGTCGTCGACCGGAACGGCATGACGGTCTACCGCTTCTCGAAGGACCAGGCGTGGCCGAAGTCGGTCTCCGCCTGCACCGGTTCCTGCCTGGAGAAGTGGCCGGCCGTGGCCCCCGTCGCCGTGAACGACACCAAGGGCGTGCTGACGAAGGGCATGATGCCCTTCACCCGGCCCGACGGCGTCAAGCAGATGACCATCAACTGCTGGCCCCTCTACACCTTCTCCGGGGACAAGGCGCCCGGGGACGTCAACGGCCAAGGCATCGGCGGTACTTGGTTCGCCGTCTCCCCCGACGGAAAGGCGATCGGCGCCCCGCAGTAGCGACAACCGCCTCCGGCAGACCGGACCCGAACCGGACCGCCCCCTCCGCGCCGCACGGAGGGGGCGGTCCATCGTGTGCGCAGACCATGGCAATTCACCGCGATGCGGATGCGAGGGTGGCCCGGAAGCGCAGGTGGTGACCGGGAACGGATGGTCAATTTCCGTTTCCACTCGCCCGTTCGGCGGGCGATCAGTAGCCTCTGCTCGAACACCGGATCGCCTACGCAGTGGAGAGATGGATGGAGCGTCCCGCCTGGGCTCCGCGGAGCATCGACATCTCGGTGCCGAGCGTCGCCCGCATCTACGACTTCTACCTGGGCGGTTCGCACAACTTCGAGGTCGACCGGCAAGCGGCCCGCAGGGCCATGGAGTTCATGCCGGGGCTGCCCAAGATCAGCCAGGCGAACCGGGCGTTCATGCGCCGGGCCGTGGAGTTCGCCGCTGAGGAGGGCATCACCCAGTTCCTGGACATCGGGTCCGGCATCCCCGCCTTCGGCAACGTCCACGAGGTCGCCCAGGCCGCCCGGCCTGGCGCGCGGGTGGTGTACGTCGATCACGACCCGGTGGCCGTGAGCCACAGCAAGGCCGTTCTGGCGGGCAACGAGGACGCGAACGTGGTCGCGGCCGACCTGCGCAAGCCCCAGGAAATCCTCGCGAGCCCCGAGTTGGGGCGGCTGATCGACCCGAATCGGCCAGTCGCGCTGCTTCTCGTTGCCATACTGCATTTCGTGGAAGACGCGGACGACCCCTACGGCGCGGTGGCCGAGCTGCGCGACGCGCTCGCGCCGGGGAGCCTGCTCGTCCTCACCCATGCCTCGTACGAGGGCATCCCGCTCCCCGCGAAGCGGAGCCGGTCCCTGGTGGACGTGTACGAAAACATTCGCAACCCGCTGATCATGCGCTCGCGCGAGGAGATCGCGCGGTTCTTCGAGGGGTACGACATGGTGGAACCCGGGCTGGTGCCGATGCCGAACTGGCGGCCGCGTACGGCGCCGGAGGACGAGGACCCCTATGCCTTCTCCGGTTTCGCGGGCGTGGGGCGTACGGCGTGATCACGGCATCGGACGGGCCGGAGGGCAGACTGCGCCGGCTGACGACGATCTGGAGCCGGGCCGTCTTCCCGGTGACCTCGACGTCGCTGACCCGCCCGGAGTTCGAGGAACTGCTCCTGCCGCTCGCCCGCCGGCTGAGATCGGCGCTGCGGGACCGGGTCTTCGACGCGCGGGAGGGCGAGGCGGTCGGCGCCGCACTGGTCGACGCGCACTGCACCGCGCCCGAGGCGCTCAGCCACTCCCTGGACTGCCTCGACGCCTACCTCGTGCTGTACTGCGGCGAGGACGGTGACCGGGAGGACCTGCGGGCGCGGTCCGCGCGGTTGCAGCACTCGATGGCGGCCGGGTTCGCACGGGCGCTGCGCGAACGCACGCTGGCCGAGCAGGAGGCGATAGCCCAGGCCGCGCTGCGCGCCCAGGGCGTGGTCGCACTGGCGCTGCACGCCAGCGAGGCCCGCTTCCGCGCCGTGTTCGAAGGCGCCGCGATCGGCATCGCCATCGCCGACCTCCAGGGCAACGTCCTCCAGGTCAACAGCGCGCTGCTGCGCATGTTCGGCGGCGCGGAGCGGACCGTGCGCGGCCGCAACGTACGGGAGTGGATCCACTCCGACGACGCCCCGCATCTGTGCCGGCTGTACGAGGAACTGGTGCGCGGCGAACGCGAGCACTACCACGTGGAGAAGGCCTTCTACCGGCCTGACGGAACGGTTCTGTGGACCAACCTGACCGTCTCCCTGCTCCGCGACGCCGACGGCTGTCCCCAGTACCAGCTCGCCCTCATGGAGGACACCACCGAGCGGCGGCTGCTCAATCTGAGGCTGCGGTACGAGGCCACCCACGACGCTCTGACCGGACTGCCCAACCGCACCCTGTTCTTCGAGCGCCTGGAGAAGGCGCTGAACGCGGGCGAGGGGCAGCGTTTCGGCCTGTGCTACCTCGACCTGGACGGCTTCAAGACCATCAACGACAGCCTCGGCCACGCGGCCGGGGACCGGCTGCTGGTCGAGGTCGCCGACCGGCTCCAGGCGTGCGCGACCGCGCCCGGCGAGATGGTCGCCCGGCTCGGCGGTGACGAGTTCGTCGCGCTGACCACCGGCCCCGGCACCCGGCAGGAGGTCGACGAGCTGGCCACGCGGATCACGAACGCGCTGGTCGCCCCGGTCCGCATCGACGGCCGGGAACTGGCCGTGCGCGGCAGCATCGGCATCGTCGAGGGGCCGGCGGGCGAGCGCAGCGCGGCGGAGGTGCTGCGCAGCGCGGACATCACCATGTACCGGGCCAAGTCGGCCGGCGGCAACCGCTTTGAGCTCGCCGACCCGGAGGCCGACGCCCGCGCCATCACCCGGCACGGACTGACCACGGCGCTGCCGACCGCGCTGGACCGGGGTGAGTTCTTCATCGAGTACCAGCCACTGGTGTGCCTCGGCGACGGCAGCGTGCGCGGAGCCGAGGCGCTGGTGCGCTGGCTGCACCCGCAGCACGGCGTCCTCGGTCCCGACCGGTTCATCCCGCTCGCCGAGCACACCGGGCTGATCGTCCCGCTGGGCCGCTGGGTCCTGGAGCAGTCGGTGCGCCAGGCCGGCCGATGGCGGGAGCTGCACGGGGACGGCGGCGAGGGTCCGCTGCGCATCAACGTCAACCTCTCGCCGTGCCAGCTCACCCACCCCGGGCTCGTCCAGGACACCGTCGACATCCTGGAGCGCGCGGGTGTGCAACCGGACGCGCTGTGCCTGGAGGTCACCGAGTCGGCGCTCATCGGCGCCGACGACGACCTGCTCAAGCCGTTGCGCCGACTGGCCGAGATGGGCATCGACATAGCCCTGGACGACTTCGGCACCGGCTACTCCAACCTGGCCAACCTGCGCCGGCTGCCGGTGAGCGTGCTCAAGCTGGACCGTTCCTTCACGCAGGGCATGCAGCAGTTCCCGGCCGACCCCGTCGATCTGAAGATCGTCGAGGGCATCGTCGCCCTCGCCCACAGCCTGAACCTGGCGGTCACCGTGGAGGGCGTGGAAACCGGCGCCCAGGCCGAACAACTCCGCGTCCTGGGCTGCGACACGGCCCAGGGCTGGTACTACGCCCGCCCCGGCCCCCCGGACCGCCTGCACGACCTGGCCCTGGCAGACACGACGAGTTGACCGGCACCGCCGGTGGCCTTTCAGGGGCGCGGGGAACTGCGCGCCCAGCCCCGACGGACCCGCGGACGAACGCAGCCCTCGCCCCGGCAAACGGGCGCGGGCGCGACACGGTCGCGGCCTGCCGACACTGTCGGCAGGCCCGCGACCGTGTCACTCGAACCCGCGGCACCGCCGCCACGTCCCTGTGAGCGGACACCGCCTCACCGCTCCAGCAGCATCCGCTGGAGTTCCCTCGCGGCCCTCGGCGGAGCCACATCGCTGCGGTGGGCCAGCGCGATCGTACGGTGCAGTCCGGGACGGGCCAGCGGGGTGACCCGCAGGCCGTGTCCTGAGCGCGTCGCGACCATGCGCGGGACGACGGCCACCCCGAGCCCCGCCCGCACGAACCCCAGCACCGCGTCCATCTCGCCGCCCTCGACGGCCAGGTCCGGCTCGAAGCCCTCCGCGCGGCACGCGGCGACCGTCAGCTCCCGCAGGTCGTAGCCGTGCCGGAACATCACCAGGCGCTCGCCCTCCAGGTCCGCGATGCCGACCGAGCGCCGCCCCGGGCCGCCGGGCGCCGGCGCCTCCGGCGAGGAGACCACCACCAGGTCCTCGCGCAGCAGCTCCACCGTGGTCAGGGCGGGGGACGGGGTGGGCAGCGGAAGCACGACCAGCGCCAGGTCGAGGGCGCCGCGGGCCAGCTCCCGCACCAGGTCGTGGGAGCCTCCCTCCTCGACCAGCAGCCGGATGCCCGGGTAGCGGTCGTGAAAGGCACGCAGCACGTCCGGCAGCAGGCCGGTGCACAGGCTCGGGGTGGCGCCGAGCCGCACCCGGCCCCGGCGCAGCTGCACCAGTTCCTGCACCTCGTGCCGCGCCGTGTCGGCGTCGGCGAGGATGCGCCGGGCCAGCGGCAGCAGCGCCTCCCCGGCGTCGGTGAGCGTGATGTTCCCCCGCGCCCGCAGGAACAGATCGGCGCCCAACTCCCGCTCCAGCGCCTTGATCTGCTGCGACAGCGACGGCTGGGCGACATGGACCAGATCGGCCGCGCGGGTGAAGTGCCGGGTCTCGGCGACCGCCACGAAGTACTGGAGCTGCTGGAACTGCACGAGACCATCATAGCCAGTCCCTATCGAAACAAGCCGGACCATGTCTTGGACCGATGGGGTCCTTCGGCCCTACCGTCCTGAGACATGGCACTGGCAACGCGGACGGACCGACGGCCGTCCATGGCACGCACCGTGTGGGGCTCGACCGTCGGCAAGAAGACCGTGATGGCGGTCAGCGGCCTGATCATGCTGCTGTACCTGGTCGTCCACATGATCGGGAACCTGAAGATCTTCTTCGGGGCGGGCGAGTTCAACCACTACGCCCACTGGCTGCGCACGGTCGGCGAGCCGTTCATGCACTACGAGTGGACGCTCTGGCTGGTCCGCGTGGTGCTCGTGGTCGCCGTCGTCGCCCACGCTGTCTCCGCCTACCAGCTCAGCCGCCGCGACATCAGGGCGCGGCCCAGCAAGTACGTGCACGCGAGGCCAAGGGCCGGTTACGCCACCCGCACCATGCGCTGGGGCGGGATCATCCTCGCCCTGTTCATCGTCTGGCACATCCTGGACCTGACCACCGGGACCGTGCACTCCGGCGGATTCCAGCCGGGCCACCCGTACCAGAACGTCGTGGACACCTTCTCCACCTGGTACGGCAACGTCATCTACATCGTCGCCATGCTGGCGCTCGGCCTGCACATCCGGCACGGCTTCTGGAGCGCCGCCCAGACCCTCGGCGTCGGCAGCCGCACCCGCGACCGTGCCCTCAAGACCGCCGCCAACGTTCTCGCACTGCTGCTCACGGCCGGCTTCATCGCCGTCCCGGTGGGCGTCATGACCGGAGTGGTGAGCTGACATGACCTCCTACGCCGACTACGCGACCGGTGCGCCGGTCGCCGACACCAAGTCCCCCACCGGGCCGATCAACGAGCGCTGGGACAAGCGCCGTTTCGAGGCCAAGCTGGTCAACCCCGCCAACCGGCGCAAGCACACGGTCATCGTGGTCGGCACCGGCCTCGCGGGCGGCTCGGCCGGCGCCACCCTGGCCGAACAGGGCTACCACGTCGTCCAGTTCTGCTATCAGGACTCCCCGCGGCGCGCCCACTCCATTGCCGCGCAGGGCGGCATCAACGCGGCGAAGAACTACCGCAACGACGGCGACTCCGTCCACCGCCTCTTCTACGACACCGTCAAGGGCGGCGACTTCCGTGCCCGCGAGTCCAACGTGCACCGCCTCGCGCAGATCTCGGTGGAGATCATCGACCAGTGCGTGGCGCAGGGCGTGCCGTTCGCCCGCGAGTACGGCGGACTGCTCGACACCCGCTCCTTCGGCGGCGTCCAGGTCTCCCGCACCTTCTATGCCCGCGGCCAGACCGGCCAGCAGCTCCTGCTCGGCGCCTACCAGGCACTCTCCCGGCAGATCGCCGCCGGCAACGTCGAGATGCACCCGCGCACCGAGATGCTCGACCTGATCGTCGTCGACGGCCGGGCCCGCGGCATCGTCGCCCGCGACCTGATCACCGGGAAGATCGACACGTACTTCGCGGATGCCGTCGTCCTCGCCTCCGGCGGCTACGGCAACGTCTTCTACCTGTCGACCAACGCCATGAACTCCAACGCGACCGCCGTCTGGCGGGCGCACCGGCGCGGGGCGTACTTCGCCAACCCCTGCTTCACCCAGATCCACCCCACCTGCATCCCGCGCACCGGCGACCACCAGTCCAAGCTCACCCTGATGAGCGAGTCGCTGCGCAACGACGGCCGCATCTGGGTCCCGAAGGCCAAGGGCGACAACCGCCCGCCGAACGAGATCCCCGAGGACGAGCGCGACTACTACCTGGAGCGCATCTACCCCTCCTTCGGCAACCTCGTCCCGCGTGACATCGCCTCCCGCGCCGCGAAGAACGTCTGCGACGAGGGCCGCGGTGTCGGCCCCGGCGGCCAGGGCGTGTACCTGGACTTCGCGGACGCGATCAGGCGCATGGGCCGGGGGAAGGTCGAGGAGAAGTACGGCAACCTCTTCGACATGTACGAGCGGATCACCGCGGAGAACCCGTACGAGGTGCCGATGCGGATCTACCCCGCCGTGCACTACACGATGGGCGGCCTGTGGGTCGACTACGACCTCCAGACCACCGTCCCCGGACTGTTCGCGATCGGCGAGGCCAACTTCTCCGACCACGGCGCCAACCGCCTCGGCGCCTCCGCGCTGATGCAGGGCCTGGCCGACGGCTACTTCGTCCTCCCGGCCACGATCAACGACTACCTGGCCCGCAACCCGCACCAGGAGGCCGTCACCGAGGACCACCCCGCCGTCCAGGAGACCGTCGCCGAGACCGAGGACCGCCTCAACCTGCTCCTGTCCGTCGACGGCGACCGCACCCCCGACTCCTTCCACCGCGAAGTCGGCGAACTCATGTGGGAGTTCTGCGGCATGGCCCGCACCGAAGAGGGCCTGCGCAAGGCGCTGGACCGCATCCCGCAGATCCGCGAGGAGTTCTGGCGGCGCATCAAGGTGCCCGGCACCGGCGAGGAGTTCAACCAGTCCCTGGAGAAGGCCAACCGCATCGTCGACTACCTGGAGCTCGCCGAGCTCATGTGCCTCGACGCGCTGCACCGCGCCGAGTCCTGCGGCGGCCACTTCCGCGAGGAGTCCCAGACCCCCGACGGCGAAGCGGCCCGCAGGGACGAGCAGTTCTCCTACGCGGCGGCCTGGGAGTTCACCGCCACGGGCGAAGCGCCCACCCTGCACAAGGAAGACCTGGTCTTCGAGTACGTCCACCCCACCCAGCGGAGCTACGCATGAGGCTCACCCTGCGCGTCTGGCGGCAGAAGAACGCCGACGCCGACGGCGCCATGTCCACCTACGAGGTGGACGACATCTCGCCCGACATGTCCTTCCTGGAGATGCTGGACGTCCTCAACGAACGGCTCATCCTCTCCGGCGAGGACCCCGTCGCCTTCGACCACGACTGCAGGGAGGGCATCTGCGGCGCGTGCAGCCTGGTCATCAACGGCGACGCGCACGGCCCGGAACGCACCACCACCTGCCAGCTCCACATGCGGTCCTTCAAGGACGGCGACACGATCGACATCGAGCCGTGGCGCGCCGCCGCCTTCCCGGTGGTGAAGGACCTGGTCGTCGACCGCTCGGCCTTCGACCGGATCATCCAGGCCGGCGGCTACGTCACCGCACCCACCGGCGCCGCGCCCGAGGCCCACGCCACGCCCGTACCGAAGCCGGACGCCGACTTCGCCTTCGAGCACGCCGAATGCATCGGCTGCGGCGCCTGCGTCGCCGCCTGCCCCAACGGCGCGGCGATGCTGTTCACCTCCGCCAAGATCAACCACCTCAACGTGCTGCCACAGGGCGCGCCCGAGCGCGAGACCCGCGTCCTGGACATGGTGGCCCAGATGGACGAGGAGGGGTTCGGCGGCTGCACCCTGACCGGCGAGTGCGCCACCGCCTGCCCCAAGGGCATCCCCCTCGTGTCGATCACCAGCATGAACAAGGAGTGGCTGCGCGCGACCCGCAAGGCGTCCAAGCGGTAGCCCATCACAGAACGTTCGCCGAGGGGGCGGACGGGCGGGGCCGGGAGTGGTGCTCATCCCCGGCCCCGCCTCGAATTTCTCCCCAGGGCAACCGCCCGCGCCGTTCAACATCCCCACATCCGTTCTCCCGGCACAGGTCACGCGGACGCAAGCCGGCATCGGAAGAACAGGGAGGACGGACCGCACCGCCGGTCCGCCGTCCCTCTTCCGTACCGGGTCCACGACCAGGAGAGAACATGACCGGCGTCTCCACCCTCGAAAGCCCCCCGCAGCCCGCGCCGCCCACCCGTTACACCGTCGCCCTCGCCCGTGACGAGACGGACGTGCGGGCCGCGCAGCGGCTGCGCCACGATGTCTTCGCCGGGGAGATGGGCGCCCTGCTGTCCACTCCGCAGCCGGGATACGACGTCGATCCCTTCGACGCCTACTGCGACCACCTGCTCGTGCGCGACACGACCACCGGGCAGGTCGTCGGCACCTACCGGCTGCTCCCGCCGGAGCGCGCCGCGATCGCCGGACGGCTGTACGCGGAGGGCGAGTTCGACCTCACCGCGCTGGCCCCGATCCGCCCCGGCCTGGTGGAGGTGGGCCGCTCCTGCGTGCACCCCGACCACCGCGACGGCACCGTGATCGGGCTGATCTGGGCCGGGCTGGCCCGCTACATGGTGGACCGCGGCCACGAGTGGCTGGCGGGCTGCTGCTCCATACCGCTCGCCGACGGCGGCGCCCTCGCCTCCGCCACCTGGGAGCGGGTGCGCGAGAAGAACCTGGCACCTCAGGAGCACCGGGTGCGCCCGCTGCTCCCGTGGATCCCGCGGGCAGGCCTTCCGGCCGCTCCCCGCACCGAACTGCCCGCCCTCCTGCGCGGCTACCTCCGGCTCGGCGCCCAGGTCTGCGGCGCGCCCGCACACGACCCCGACTTCGGGGTCGCCGACCTCTACGTCCTGCTGTCGATGCGCCGGGTCAGCCCCCGCTACCTGCGGCACTTCCTCTCCCTCGTACCGGCCTGATGAGCCTCTGGCTGCCCAGCGCGCCCTGCACCCCGAGGGCGTGCGTGGAGACGGGAACGAGGTCCACGACGGCCGTACCGCGCGCCGTGCTGCGGCTGACGCTGGTCGTGGCCCTCGTACTCACCGGGGTCGCGCTGTCGCCGCTGGGCGCCCGGATCCCCGCCGGCTGGGTGCGGCGCTGGTGCCGGACGGTCGTCAGGGCCTCGGGGGTCAGGGTCCGCATCACCGGCACCGCCCCGCCCACCGGCGGCCTCCTGCTGGTCGCCAACCACATCTCCTGGCTGGACATCCCGCTGCTGGCCGCCGTCCGCCCGGCCCGGATGCTCGCCAAGACGGAGATCCGCGGCTGGCCGGTGGCCGGCGTGCTCGCCGCGCGCGGCGGCGCCCTGTTCATCGAACGGGACCGTCTGCGCGCCCTGCCCGCGACGGTGGCGCACATCGCCGGGGAACTGCGCGCCGGCGCCGCGGTCGCCGCCTTCCCCGAGGGCAGCACCTGGTGCGGCCGCGCCCAGGGCGCCTTCCACCGAGCCGTCTTCCAGGCCGCCCTCGACGCCGGGGTGCCCGTCCAGTCGGTCCGCATCCGCTACCTGAGCCACTCCGGGGGAGCGGCCAGCACGGCCCCTGCCTTCGTCGGCGACGACTCCCTGATCACGTCCCTGTGGCGGGTGGCCACGGCACGCGGCCTGGTCGCCGAGGTCGACGTGCGCCCCGTGCTTCCCCCGGGCACCTGCCCCGACCGCCGCACGCTGGCCCGCGCGGCGCAGCAGGACGACCCCGGCGACGAAGACCGGGGTGCTGACCCGCGCTCCACGTCAACCTGCGGGCACGCGAGTGCTGTTCACGTGGGTGCCACCCCGGTGCCTCCGCCCCGAGTGCCGTCGCAGACGCGGCGCGCGGAGTGCGGGGACCCGGCGTAGCCGAGGCCGAGGGGCCCGGGCAGCACCAGCACCCGACAGTGCTCGTCCGCCTCACGTAGGGGGGTGTTGAGCCTCACGTACGGGGGCGTTGGGCGGCCGAGCCCGCGGCCGGGCCCTCGCCGTTCCCCCGTACCACCCGAGCCAGATAAGGAGCCGTGGCGCTGCCCGCCGCCCGGGCGACCTCGGCCGGCGGTCCCGCCGCCACGATCCGGCCGCCTTCGTCGCCGCCGCCCGGCCCGAGGTCGACGACCCAGTCGGCGCCGGCCACGACGGACATGTCGTGCTCGACGACGATCACGGTGTGCCCGGCGTCGACCAGACCGTGCAACTGCCGCATCAGCACCTCGACATCGGCCGGGTGCAGACCGGTCGTCGGCTCGTCCAGGAGGTAGAGGGTGTGGCCGCGGCGGCCGCGTTGCAGTTCACTCGCGAGCTTGATGCGCTGGGCCTCACCGCCGGACAGCTCGGTGGCGGGCTGACCGAGGCGCAGATAGCCGAGGCCGACGTCGAGCAGGGCGCCGAGACTGCGGGCCACCGCCGGGACGTCGGCGAAGAACTCCGCCGCGCTCTCCACCGTGAGGTCGAGCACCTCGCCGATGTTCCGGCCTCGGTACGTCACTTGGAGCGTCTCGGGGTTGTAGCGGGCCCCGCCGCAGTCCGGGCACGGGGCGTACGTGCTCGGCAGGAACAGCAGTTCCACGCTGACGAACCCCTCGCCCTGGCAGGTCTCGCACCGGCCTCCCGCCACGTTGAAGGAGAACCGTCCGACCCCGTAACCGCGCCCGCGCGCCTCGCCGGTGTCGGCGAACACCTTCCGCACCACGTCGAACAGGCCTGTGTAGGTGGCCAGGTTGGAACGCGGAGTGCGCCCGATCGGCCTCTGGTCCACCGAGACCAGCCGCCCGACCCCTGCCAGCTCCGGCGTGATCGCACCGATGAGCGTGGACTTGCCCGACCCCGACACCCCGGTGACCGCGGTGAACGCGCCGAGCGGGAACTCTGCCGTCACGGCCCGCAGGTTGTGCCGGGTGACCGGCCCCACCGTCAACAGGCCGCGCCCACGGCGCACTTCCCGCAACGGCGCGGGGGAGCGGTCGAACAGGAACCGGCCCGTCGCCGACTCCGCGACCTGCGCCAGCTCGGCGACCGGCCCGCTGTGCAGTACCCGCCCGCCGTGCTCACCGGCCAGCGGACCGACGTCGACGACCCAGTCGGCACCGCGTACCACGTCGAGATGGTGCTCCACCACGAACACCGAGTTGCCCGCCGCCTTGAGCCGCTGCAACACCGTGAGCAGGGCCTCGGTGTCCGCCGGGTGCAGCCCCGCAGACGGCTCGTCGAGCACGTACACCACCCCGAAGAGCCCCGACCGCAACTGTGTGGCGAGCCGCAGCCGCTGCAACTCGCCCGCCGACAGCGTGGGCGTAGTCCGGTCCAGGCTGAGGTAACCGAGCCCGAGCTCCACGACGGGCACGATGCGTGACCTCAGATCCTCGGTGAGGACGCGAGCGGCCTCGGACGTGCCCCGCAGGTGTCCGGCGAGTTCGGTCAGCGGCAGTGCGGCCAGCTCGGCGATGGTGTGCCCAGCGCAGGTCACGGCCAGCGCCTCGGGCCGCAGCCGGCTGCCGCCGCAGGCCGGGCAGGGCGCGGCGGTGAGGAACCGCTCGGCCTTGGCCCGCAGGGCAGCGCTCTTCGAATCGGCGAAGGTCTTCATCACGTACCGCCGGGCGCTCATGTACGTGCCCTGGTAGGGCCGTTGGATCCGCTCGGCATCCCGCACCGGGTGCACGGTCACCACCGGCTGTTCGTCCGTGAACAGGATCCACTCCCGCTGTTCGGCGGGCAGTTCACGCCACGGCCGGTCCACGTCGTAGCCCAGCGCGTCGAGGATGTCCCGCAGGTTCTTGCCCTGCCAGGCACCCGGCCAGGCGGCGATCGCGCCTTCACGGATCGACAGCGAGGGGTCGGGCACCAGCAGCGCCTCCTCCGTCCGGTGCACCTGCCCGAGGCCGTGGCACTGGGGGCAGGCCCCGGCCGCCGTGTTCGGCGAGAACGCGTCCGAGTCCAGCCGCTCGGCCCCCGGCGGATAGTCCCCGGCCCGGGAGAACAGCATCCGCAGCGAGTTCGACAGATTGGTGACGGTGCCCACGGAGGACCGCGACGTCGGCGCCGCGCGCCGCTGCTCCAGCGACACGGCCGGCGGCAGCCCGGAGATCTCCCCGACCTTGGGCGCCCCCACCTGGTGGATCAACCGCCGCGCGTAGGGCGCCACCGACTCGAAGTACCGCCGTTGAGCCTCCGCGTAGATCGTCCCGAACGCCAGCGAAGACTTCCCCGACCCCGACACCCCCGTGAACACCACGAGCGCGTCCCGCGGAACATCGACGTCCACCCCTTGGAGGTTGTGCTCACGAGCACCACGGACACGGACGTACGGGTCGTGAGGGCTGTGCATGGAGGGGCTCCGTACGAGGCGCGGGCGGCAAGGGGGGCAAACCCCGCAATTCTATGCAACCCGCGGCCGGCCGCCCGGCAGGGGCGGAAGAAGTGTCGGTGACGTGAAGGGGGTGTGCTCGTTGGGCTGTCCGGGGGAGCCGCGAGCAACCGCACGAAGACGTTGTCAACGGACCTGAGTGATCACGTTGCCGCGAAGAGACCCGTCAGAGAACACCAGCCGAGAAAAGGGAAGTGATGCCGCATGAGCCTACGAGACGACCCACGTGAAGCTCGCCCGATCCGTTCCGTGGGAAGGTACGTTCCCGCCAGAGGGATCTATACGGAGTCGGCTCGGCTTCAACGGCTCGACTGGATCCGCTCCGTGACCGGGACCGGTCTGCCTTCCATGGATCGGACGCAACTCGACGCCGGGAGACTGACCGGAAACATCGAGGGGTTCGTCGGAAGCGTCGAGATCCCGGTCGGTCTGGCAGGGCCACTGCTGTTCCGCGGGGAGAACGTGCAGGGCGAAATCTACGCGCCCATGGCGACCACCGAGGGCGCCCTGGTCTCTTCGGCGACCCGTGGATCGCTGGCCGTCACCATGGCCGGCGGAGTCAGCACCTGTGCCGTCGCGCAGAGCATGACCCGCGCACCGGTGTTCGCCTTCTCCAGGATGCCGGCAGCCAGGCTCTTCGCGTTGACGATCAGCCAGTACCTCAACGACCTCCGAACCGTCGTCCGGCAGGTGTCGAAGCATGCCGAACTCGTCTCGATCGAGCCCGCCGTGCTGGGCAGGACCGTCCACCTGAAGTTCACCTACACCACCGGTGACGCGGCCGGCCAGAACATGACCACTGCCTGCACCTGGCATGCCTGTCAATGGATCCTGGAACAGGACCACTTGGTGGACAGCCAGGAACTCGAGTCCTTCATCATCGAGGGAAACACGTCCGGCGACAAAAAGGCGTCCTTCCAGAGCATGACGGAAGGCCGCGGAATCAGGGTGACCGCCGACTGCGTCCTTCCCGAAGGCATCGTCAAGCGTGTCCTGAACACGACGCCGGATGAACTGACCATGGGCTATCACCACATCGCGTCCGGGGCCGTCCACGGCGGAGTGCTGGGCTCCACCGCGAACGCCGCCAACATCGTGGCGGCCATTTTCACCGCGACGGGTCAGGACATCGCATGCGTTCATGAGTCGAGCGTGGGGCAGTTCATCCTCGAACGGACATCGGACGGCGGCGTCTATGCCAGCATGACCCTCCCCGGACTGGCGCTCGGGACGGTCGGCGGCGGCACCCACCTTCCCGCCCAGCGCGAACTCCTGGAGATGATGGGCTGCACGGGGAAGGGAAGCGCCGTCCGCCTGGCCGAGGTGATCGCCGGTTTCGCACTCGCCCTCGACCTCTCGACGGTCTCGGCAGCCGTCTCCGGGCATTTCGTCAGCGCCCACGAACGACTCGGGCGCAACAGACCCGGTGCGGTCCCCTGCGCGTAACCGTCCCCTAGCGCCCCGCTCGCGCCGCAGGACAGCCCGACGGTCTCCGCGCCCCACTGCCCGCCCGTTCCCAGCGTGCGTGGGGTGGGCGCGGGGGACAAGTTGCCGTCCACACCACACGCTTGGAGGGCCGAGTAGCAACCACAAGCTCAGGCGCGGAACGGCTCACCCTGGCTCGCGTCGCGGGTTGCGCGGGTCGGGCAAGTCGGAGGCCGGCAAGTTGCCGGCGGCGGCTCACACCCAGCACGACCACTGAGAACAGCAAGCGACAAGATGGCCGGGGAGTTGGCAGAGGGCAAGGTCGAGTTCCGGTGGCTGGCCTCGCGCGTGGGTCAACCAGGAGGCACACGGGGCGCGGAGGTCTCCCGACGGCCGCGCGCGGTGGGGATCATGGTGCGCCGGAGTGCCACTACGCGCTCCCTTGCGAGGGAATGCCGCAAATGCCCGCCGGGCAGTGACTCAGGCGTAACTGAAGCGCTCAGGAAAGGAGCCACTGCTCATGAGGTCACGTACGGCCCGTCCCGCCGCACTCGCCACTTCGGCCGCACTGCTCGCCGGAGGCCTGCTGGCGGCGACCGTACCCGCCGCCACCGCCGCACCCGCGAAGTACTCGCAGGCTGCCGCCGAGCAGCAGCTGAAGCGGGCGGGTGTCACGTGGGTCTCGTCGGGCGGGTGCAGCAACCGGGACAACAGCAGGTGCACCTCCTTCGAGCAGATCAACAAGAGCACCGTCGATGGGGTGATCGACTTCAAGAAGGCGAGCAAGTGCGCGGTGACGCTCACCGCCGGCACGGAGAAGGGGCACGCCTCCGGTACGTACAGCCACTGGAACGGCTACAAGATCGACGTCAAGCTGACGTCGTGCGTGAACTCGTACATCACCCGCACGTTCCGCTACGTGGGCGAGCGCAGTGACCGCGCGAAGCAGTACAAGGCGCCGTCGGGGAACATCTACGCCCGCGAGGGCTCGCACTGGGACGTCACCTACTACCGCGGCAGCCGCTGACGCGGAGCGATGGCGGGGCCGGATCGCCGGCCTCGCCATCGCAGGCAGTCGTGCGTTGGGCGTCCGTGCCTCGTCCCGGTTCCGTACCTGGCCCGGGTGCTGTCCCGACTCGGCGTCCTGTGCGCGGGGGTCTCGCCCCGCATCCGGCGCTGGGCCGCCGTCGAGACCGAACGGGCCTTCGCCGCGTACGCGATTCCACCGTGCGCCATGCCACCACGGCTTTCCCTCACGCCGACCCAGTCTGTGGCGGACCAGTCGGCGAAGAAGAGGAAATCCAAGCCGAAGTTGCGGGGTTACGCCAAAATCGACCGGCGTGTGGGGGCTCGACAACAGGGGGCGCCGCGCCAGAAGAGAAGCCGGCGACGGCACTCGAAGGGCTGCGGAAGAGTGCCGGGCCGGACGCGGGGACGCGTGGTGCGTCACCGCAGCCGTTTGCCGTATCGGAACAGCGTGGCCTCGACCTGGTCCGGCAGGACACCCACCCGGTGTGCGTGGTCATGGGCGAGGGACAGGTACCGCTCGTACTGCGGCGTCGTCCAGCCGCCACCCGGCCACTTCACGTCGGCGTCCGCAGTCCGCAACGCGCGTGCGACGACACTGTCCAGGATCAGCGGACGGAACGGTTCAACCGATCGCTCGTGACCGGCGAAGTACAGCACCTTGGTGAAGAACGCCGGTCCGAGGTTGAACGTCGAGCTGAGTAGTTGTACTCAGTCCGGCACCCGGCGGGTGTGCGGCACGTTCTTCCGCGCCGCACACCCCGCCAACGGCCGGCCTCACCCCTGGTCGTTGAGGCGGACCGGCATCAGCAGAGAGAATGTGTGCTCGTCGTCAGGGCGGCGGATCACGAGTGGGGCCGTGGGGGCGCCGAACTCCAGGAGCAGTTCGTCCCTGGCACCGGCGGTGAGGGCGTGCAGCAGGAACTCGCGGTTGACGGCGACGTGGTTCCGGTCGTCGTCGTCCTCGCGGACGGTCACCGTGCCGTCGTTCGCCACGGCGAGCACGCTGAGGTCGTAGGACACGCCGTCCTGCTCGCGCGTCCTGTCCGCACGGACGGGGCCCGTCTCCAGAGCCTTGCGGAAGGTGGCCACGTCGATGACCGCCCGGCGCCCGGCGGGCAGGGCGACGATGCGCCGGTAGTCGGGGAAGTCGTGGTCGAGGCACTGGCCGACCGCCTGGCGGTCCCCGGCCTCCAACGTCACACGGCCGGCGTCCACGGCGAGGTGGACGGGTTCCCCGCCGTCCAGCAGCGCCCGCATCGCGTCGGCGAGCGGGAGGGGCACGATGACCTGCGCGCGGCCCGCGCCGTGCCGGGCGGTGCGTGCCCGCGCGACGGCCATCCGGTACCGGTCGGTGGCCACGACACGGAGGTCTTCACCCTCGATGTCGAACAGGAGCCCGCCGAGCATCGGCAGCTCCGGATCGGTACTGGCCGCGAAACGGACCGCGTCGAGCGCGGCGGCCAGCTCCAGGGCGGAGACGGACAGCCGGGCGGTGGCGGTGCGGAGCGAAGAGGCCATGGGGTTCTCCCTGTGGTCGAGTACTGCTCGGAGCGCGGAGAACTCACTGCGGGCATCGGACAGACCGAGCTCGAGACGGTGCAGGTGCGCCTGGAGGAGCCTCCGCACCAGGTCGGTGTCCGCGCTGGACCAGCCGGCCAGCACCAGGCGGATGTCCGCCAGCGGCATGCCGGCCCGGCGCAGGCGGGCCAGCAATCCGGCCTCGTCGCACTGTTCGGGGTCGTACCAGCGGTAGCCACTCACCGGGTCCACCCAGGCGGGGACCAGTACACCGGCCCGGTCGTAGAACCGGAGCGCGCTCACGCTCAGTCCGCTGTCCCGGGCCATCTCCCCGATGCTGCGCATGTCGTTCTCCACACCCGGAACTCTGGGCCCTCCACAAGGTCGAGGGTCAACCCCGGTTCGTTCTCGATCACACAGTGGCGCGGAGCCCGAGCAGGGGAGTGCGGCAGGTGCGAGGCCGCCGAAGGGCATTCGGCGTCGGGCGAACGGCACAATACTCTGTGTGAACGCACATGACGTAGATCTGGCCGACGCCCTCGGGACCCGTGAGACCCCGACCCTCGAGTTCAAGCGGACCGCCAAGCGGGAAGGCAAGCGCGGTGACGCCATCGGCAATGCCGTCTGCGCGATGGCCAACGATCTCGTCGGCACGGGCGGAGGGGACATCCTCATCGGCGTCGCGGACGACGGGACCCCGGTCGACGACGTGGACGTCAGCGACCGGGCTCTGCTGGCCCTCACCGACCTCCGGGACGACGGCAGGATCCTGGACCGGCCGTCCTTCACCGTCCGGGCGGCGACCTACCGGGGCAAGCCCGTGGTGCACATCCACGTGGAGGCATCCGCCGCCTTGCCCGTGCGCTTCGACGGAGTCGTGTGGGTGCGGCCCGGTCCGACCACCCGTAAGGCCACGCGTGAGGACGAGCGAGTCCTCACCGAGCGTCGGCGGGCCGGAGACGGTCCCTTCGACAGCAGGCCCGTGCCGTGCGCGACCCTCGACGACCTGGACCTCGAACTCTTCCGCAGCGACTACCTGCCGTCCATGGTCGGACCTGAGGTCATCGAGGAGAACGGGCGCCCGGTGCACCAGCAGCTCTCCTCCCTGCACCTCACCACCCCGGACGGTCGGCCGACCGCTCTCGGACTGCTCGCTGTCGGGCTCGACCCCGGCAGCCTGATCCCCGGGGCGTACGTACAGTTCGTCCGGTACCAGGGCGTGGATCTCGACGCGCCCGTCACCGACGACCAGGAACTGCGCGAGAACCTTGTGGGCATGGCGGCCAGACTCGAACCGCTGCTGCGCAGCAACCTTCGTACGCGTCTGGTGGAGGAGGGATTCCGGGAGACTCCGCAGCCCGACTATCCGCTGGAGGCGCTGCGGGAGGTGTCGATGAACGCCTTGATGCACCGCAACTACGAGACCTCGTACGCCCCCGTGCGCATCGCCTGGTTCGACGACCGGATCGAGGTGACCAATCCCGGAGGACCCTACGGGCAGGTCCGGGACGACAACTTCGACCGGGTGAACGACTACCGCAACCCATCCCTCGCCGCGGCGATGAAAGGGCTCGGCTATGTGAACCGGTTCGGGCGGGGGATCGGACGGGTACGGGCATCGCTCGCGCGCAACGGGAATCCCCCCGCCGAATTCCAGGTCGACGCGTCGTCGTGGGCCGTCATCCTCCGGAGGGCCTCATGAAGCGGACGTCGATCGCGCTCTTCAACAACAAGGGTGGGGTGGGAAAGACGACCCTGACCTACCACCTGGCCCACATGTTCCGCAGGCTCGGTCTGACGGTGCTGGCCGTCGATCTCGACCCTCAGGCGAACCTCACCTCGATGTGCCTGGACGAGACCGAGATCGAGGAACTGTGGGACAACCAGTCCGAGCTGATCGCTCAGGGCGCTGTCGCCTCCGCGCTGCCCGGCACCGGCCGGGTGCGCAACGGGCAGACGATCGCCGACGCGGTGCGGCCCATCCTGGAGGGCACGGGAGACGTTGCCCCCATCGAACCGGCCGAACTCCAGCCGGGGCTCTGGCTATTGACCGGTAGCCTTGATCTGAGCCGCTTCGAGGACAAGCTGTCCAACGAGTGGTTCAAGACCTTTGCCGGTGACATCGCGGCGATCCGCACCACCACGGCCTTCCACCGCGTGGTGGAGCAGGCGGCCGACGGGATTGACGCCGACATCGTCCTGATCGACGTGGGGCCCAACCTCGGGGCGATCAACAGGGCTGCGCTCATCGCGGCCGACAATGTGCTGATGCCGCTCGCCGCCGACCTCTTCTCCCTCAAGGGGCTCAGCAACCTCGGCCCCACCCTGCGCGATTGGCGCAGGGACTGGCAGCAACTCGTCCTGCCCCGGGTTCCCGCCGGTTTCTCCGCGCCGCGCGCCGAGATGCGCCCCCTCGGCTATGTGATCATGCAGCCGGAGATGCGGCTGGACAGACCCGTGAAGGCGTACGAGCGGTGGCTGCAGCGCATCCCCTGGGTCTACTCCGCGGCCGTACTGGGCGAGGGAGCGCCGGAGCAAGGTGGCGACCGGCACCGCATCGCCACCTTGCGCAACTACCGCAGTCTCACGCCGCTCGCGCACGATGCGAGGAAACCCATGTTCGACCTGAAAGCGGCCGACGGCGCGCTCGGCAGCACCCAGAAGTACGTGCAGACCTGCTACCGGGAGTTCCGTGAGCTGGCGAAGGAGGTTCTGGCTCGAGCCCGGTAAGTGGGCAGCGCGTGAACGGCGGAAGACGGAGACGCCTGAGGCCGCGCGACCGTGACCACGGCTGCGCGGCCTCACAGAAACGCGCGTCAGCTGTCGTCGGGGGACAGCCATCCCACATGGCGCAGAACGGGTGCGACGCGGAAGTGAACGAAGGCGACCGGCACCGGTTCGAGGCCGCCGTCGAGGCCGCGGTGGCGGCCCTCGGACTGTACCGAGGCAAGGACCTGGTTGGCCTGCTGGCACAACGACGTTCTAGGGAAAGGGCGTTGACCGAGCTCGCGACCTCGGGAGTCGGTGTCGCCGTCGCAGAGGTGTACGACGCCATGGAAGCGGAGTCGGTCCCGCCGGCCGAGGCGGCCGCCTTGTGCGGGGATATGTCGCCGCCTTGCTGCGGGCGCGGGACACGGTCCAGGTCCGCACCGTGTGGACGCTGTTGGTAAATCGGGTGCGGGCGTGACGACGGCCTGGATGACCCCGTTGGGGTTGTGCAGGCCGTCGTCGTGTTGAGGGGTGGGTTCGGTGTCCCTGCGTGGGGTGGATCTGGCGGAGATTCCGGAGGAGACCGCTCGGCTGGCACGTGCGGTGTTCCCGAAGGGCTGCCCGGTTATGCGGGTGCGGGATGCGCTCGGGCCGGTGTTCTCGGATGCCGATTTCGAGGAACTGTTTCCGGTCAGGGGGCGGCCGGCGGTGTCTCCGGCCCGGCTCGCGCTGGTGTCGGTGTTGCAGTTCGCCGAGGGGCTGACCGACAGGCAGGCCGCACACGCGGTCCGCTCCCGTCTGGACTGGAAGTACGCCCTCTCGCTGGAGTTGGCAGACACCGGATTCGACTTCTCGGTACTCAGCGAGTTCCGTGCCCGGCTGGTCGACGGCGAGGCCGTCCAGATGATGTTCGATGCAGTACTCCGGGCGGCCGGCGAGGCAGGGCTGGTCAAGGCGGGCAAGCGGCAGCGCACGGATGCCACGCATGTGCTGGCCGCAACAAGAGACCTGAACCGTCTGGAGTTCGTGGTCGAGACACTGCGGGCGGCACTGAACCAGGTGGCGGCGGAGGCCGGGGACTGGCTGGTGACGGTGTCGCCGCCGGAGTGGTTCGACCGCTACTCGGCCAGGCCGGAGGACAGCCGCTTCGCGTCCCGGTGGGCGGCCCGCGTCGAACACGCCGACCAGTGCGGGACCGACGGCATGACGCTGCTGGAGGCCGTCTGGTCGGCCGCGTCACCGCCCACGTTGCAGAGCCTGCCCGCAGTGGAGTTCCTGCGGCAGACCTGGGTGCAGCAGTTCCACCACGTTGAGGGCGCCGTGCGCTGGCGGGGGACGAAGGACCTCCCGCCGGGCCTGATCCGCTTACGGACCCCCTACGAACCCGAGGCCCGCACTGGTTCGAAACGGGATCTGGGCTGGTCCGGTTACAAGGTCCACCTCAGCGAGACCTGCGAGCCCGACGCACCGCATCTGATCACCCACATTCGCACCACGCCGGCGCCCGTCAACGACGTCCTCGTCCTGGAGGACATCCACACCGCCCTGGCCGAACGGGGCCTGCTGCCGGACGAGCACCTGGTGGACGCCGGATACATCGACGCCGAACAGATCCACCACGCCCGCCGCGATCACGACATCGAACTGGTCGGTCCGGTCAAGCCCACCACCGTGAAGGGACAGGCGACCGGGAACGTCTTCAACAACACCCGCTTCACCATCGACTGGGACCAACGCAAGGCCGTCTGCCCCGGAGGCCAAACCAGCGTCCAGTGGCGGGAAGCCCAAAGCCAGTGGGAGGCCCCAGTCACCCGGGTCCGGTTCGCTGCCCGGCACTGCGACCCCTGCGAACTGCGGACCTCGTGCACCAGCTCCAGGACCGGCCGCAATCTGACCCTGAGACCGAAGACCGAGCACGACATCCTTCAACAGGCCCGTATCGAGCAGGACACCGACCACTGGCGCCGCCGCTACGGACACCGAGCCGGCGTCGAGGGCACCATCTCACAGAGCGTCCAGGCGTTCGGCCTGCGCAGATCCCGCTACCGCGGCCTCACCAAGACCCGGTTGCAGCACTACTGCACCGGCGCCGCCATCAACCTCGCCCGCATCGATGCCTGGCTCACCGGCAGACCACTCGCCAAGACTCGCGTTTCGCCCTTCGCAGCACTCCGCCCCGCTGGATGAGATCCAGCGGGGCGGAATTAACCAACAGCGTCCGTGTGGAGCGGGCCCTCGACACCGGCCGTCCCGGTGCGTGCCACAGCCCAGGTGCTCGTCGAGGTCATCGACCAGGCCCGCGAGGAGCTGCTGGCCATGACCTACGCCGCCCGCCCGACGTGCGCAGCCTCGCCTTCGCATACTTCGTTCGTGCGAAGCCGGGGCGGCCTTTTGCGCTCACGCCCAGGCGCCTGTCCCAGCACAGCCGAGCGGGATCAGCGCCCTCTCAGTCCTCGCCCGCCTCCCGTGCGGTGCGCTCCAGTCGGCGTCGGTGGTTCTCCCACCGGACGCGATCGCCCGGAGGGATGTGGGCGGCGCCCTGTGACAGGCCTACGGTCCCGTCGATGAGTTCCCGGACGATGTCGGCGTGGCCGGCGTGCCGCTGGGTGTCGGACAGTACGCGGACCAGGATGTGGTGGAGGGTCACCTCTCGCCGTTCCTCCGGCCACCACGGGACCCGACCAGTCGCGTCGAGCGGCAGCTGCGTGATCGTCCCGTCCGCATGCTCCCAGGCCTGCCGGTAGAGCCCGGTGATCTCCTCGCGCGACTCGTCCGCGGCGGCCCACATGTCCGCGTTGGGCTCGGCGTCCTCCGTGTACCACCAGGGCGGCGGATCCCCCCTGAAGAACGGCCGGCCGAACGTGTCGCCGAAGTAGCCGAGTTCCACGCCCGCGGTGTGCTTGACCAGCCCCAACAGGTTGGTGCCGGTGGGGGTCAGAGGGCGGCGTACGTCGTATTCCGAGAGCCCTTCGAGCTTCCAGAGCAGGGCGTCACGGGCGTCTTGCAGATAGCGGAGAAGGTTCGCCTTCGGGTCTGCTTCGATCATGCCGGACAGTCTTCCGACCGGCACTGACAACGGGGCCCGTCCGTGCCCGGGTGCGTGGGGCGGATGTGGAAGACAAGCTGAAGGTACGGGTCCGAGGCAGGTGAGGCATGAGCGACCGGACAGCTGCCGTGATCGAGGCGGTGACCGGCCGGTCGCGATCCGGTCCCGTGCCGAGCGCCGCCCATGGGGCCGACGGCGTGCGGTGAGGCCATGTGGCCCCATGACAGACGGGGGGCCGCCGGGTGACCGTGGGAAGTGCGCGGGACCCGAGCGCAGGAGCAGGGAAGAAGGTTGACGGCATGGCCTGGGCATCTTGGACCACCCCCGGGGTCTTCACCGGCCGGGGCGGCGTACGAACGGACGAGGCCGGGGTCGTCACCGGCAATCTGACCGTCCACACCACCTGGGACGGCAACGAGGCCGACGTGACGGTCGGGTACACCGGCACCTCCGAATGGTTCACCCTCACCGGTAGCCCCGTGCCCTGCCGTACCGAGCGGCACAGCCGGGAACTGCACCAGGCCGTGGTGGCCGCCGTAGGCGCGGGCGGCGGAGTCACCATCCAGACGACGCGCGTGACGGAAACGACCTGAAGCGCGCCGAACGCGGCCCCGACGCTCAGCCGCGCGTGTTGTCGGGCTCGGGGCCCCAGTACTCAGGGCCGCCCCCGCGCCAGTCGATCAGCGGGGAGACCGAGACCTCCACGGGGTCGACGTCGAGCCCCGCGCGGCGCAGGAACTCGGCGACGTCGGCGACGCTGTAGGCAAGCCCCAGGATCTCGCCGTTCACGCGGACGCGCCGCCCGCCCGTCGGGGAGGGCGGGTGCACGATCACAGGCAGTGCTCCGGGCATGTACCCAGCATGGGATGCGGCCGGGCGGCCCGCATCCGGACGGCTAGGGTCTTTCGTTTGGATCAGGCCGGATCAGGGAGCGGTGCCAGGGCCCGCGAGCCCGGCCTGATCCAAACGAGTGGCCCTAGGGTCCACGGCGTGCGCGGGCCGCCGAGGGGAGGGCCCGATTACGCTGGCGGGGTGACGGACAGCAGCAGACGGCCGCTCGCCGTGTTCGACCTGGACAACACCCTCGCCGACACGGCGCACCGGCAGCGTTTCCTCCAGAGCCGCCCGCGAGACTGGGACGGCTTCTTCGCGGCCGCGCCCGAGGATCCGCCGATCCGACAGGGTGTGGAGCTGGCCCGCCGGAGCGCGCAGGAGTGCGAGATCGTGTACCTCACCGGGCGGCCGGAGCGGTGCCGCCGCGACACCCTGGACTGGCTGGCCGCCCACGGGCTGCCCGAGGGCCGCGTGCACATGCGGCGCGACAGCGACCGCAGGCCGGCCCGCCGCACCAAGCTGGAGATCCTGCGAAGGCTCGCCCGCGGCCGGGAGATCCGCGTCCTCGTGGACGACGACGAGCTGGTGTGCGCGGACGCCGAGCAGGCGGGGTTCCGGGTCCTGCGCGCCCGCTGGACCGCGCCGTCCGCCGAGTTGAGGACCGCGCAGGAGACCGAGGGACGTACCTGACGTACGAGGGTGACGGACGCGGGTGCGTCAGTCACCCTCCTCCAGCCGGAAGCCGACCTTCAGGCCGACCTGGTAATGCTCGATCCGCCCGTCCTCGATCTGGCCCCTGACCTGGGTCACCTCGAACCAGTCCAGATTGCGCAGGGTCTGCGAGGCGCGGGTGATGGCGTTGCGGATGGCCTGGTCGACGCCTTCGTGCGAGCTGCCGACGATCTCCGTGACCCGGTACGTGTGGTCGGTCATGAGGGTGGCTCCTCTCGGCGGGCGGCGCCGGTGACGCGGGCCCGGGGCGTCACGGCCTCCGGGCGCACGTGTGGCGCGGGTCACTCCACCGTGCCGTATGCCGGGGCGGGGCGCGAGACGAAGAAGTACGGCAAGCCGGACATCACTTGACCCGGGCATTGGTCCATACCAAAATCGCACACACCCGTGCGAGCCCCCGCTCGTCCCCCCACGTCGGGCCCCTTCCCTGTGCCTCGGAAAGAACAGGACCCCTCGTGAGACCTCGCCTCGTCGCTCTGCTGTGTGCGTCCTCCTTCCTGGTCTCCTCCTGCGGTGTGCTGTCGCAGGGCGGCGGCGGGCGGCAGACCGTCACCGTGTGGATGATGAAGGGCAGCGCTTCCCAGGACTTCCTTGACCGCTTCACAGAGGACTTCGAACGCACGCACGGCGACCTGCGGCTCGACATCCGCATCCAGGAGTGGACCGGCATCGGCCCGAAGGTGCAGACCGCGCTCACGGACCGCGCCGGGGACGGCCCCGACGTCATCGAGGTGGGCAACACCCAGGTCGCGCAGTACGCCAAGGGCGGCAGGCTGACCAATCTGACGCTGGAGTCGATGCGGGACTGGGACATGGAGGACTGGCTGCCCGGCCTGGCCGAGCCCGGGCTGGACAACTCCTCCCAGTACGGCATCCCCTGGTACGCGGCCAACCGGGTCGTCATCTACCGCAAGGACCTGTTCGAGCAGGCCGGCGTCACCAGACCGCCCCGCACCCGGACCGAGTGGCTCGCCGCCGGCGAGAAGCTCGACTCCGGCGGCAACCAGGGGATCTACCTCGCCGGACAGGACTGGTACACGCTCTCCGGGTTCATCTGGGACGAGGGCGGCGACCTCGCCGAGGAGACCAACGGCGGATGGAAGGGCGCCCTGGACAGTGAGCCCGCGCTGCGCGGCATGGAGTTCTACCGCCAACTCCAGTCGCTCGGCCGGGGTCCGGTCGACGCCGACGAGGAACACCCGCCCCAGGCGGAGGTGTTCGCCGAGGGGAAGGTGGCCCAGATCGTGGCGGTGCCCGGACTCGCCCAGACCATCGTGGAGAAGAACCCCGCCCTCAAGGACAAGCTGGGCTTCTTCCCCGTGCCGGGCAAGACCGCAGCCCGGCCGGGCACGGTGTTCACCGGAGGCTCCGACCTCGTCGTGCCCCGGAACACCACCGACCGGGAGGGCGCCGTCGCCGTCGTCGCGGCCCTCACCGGCGCCAAGTGGGACACCGAACTGGCCCGCGTCATGAACTACGTCCCCAACAAGCCGAAGCTTGCCTCCGCCGTCGCGGGCGAGGAGGGGGTCGCGGCCATGGCGGCGGGCGCCGCACACGGCCGGGCGACCCCCAACACGCCCGACTGGGCCACGGTCGAGGCCGACAACCCGATCAAGGACTACATGACGAAGGTCCTCTCCGGCGGCGACCCGTCGAAGGAGGCCCGCCAGGCCTCACAGCGGATCACCGTGCAGTTGGGCTAGCCGCCCACGGCCCTCCGGGCCCTCCGGGCAACGGCCCGGAGGGCCCACCGCCGTCACGCCACGACACTCAGCGACAGCGCGAAGCGTCCCTCCCCGTCGGTCCACCACCTCTCCAGCTCAAGCCCTGCCGCCGCCAGTTCCGCACTCACCCGGTTCTCGCGGAACTTCGCCGAGACCTCGGTGCGCAGTTCCTCGCCCGCCGCGAAGTGGACGGCGAGGTCGAGCGCGGGGACCTTCACCGTCTGTTCGGTGCGGGAGCGCAGCCGCATCTCGATCCACTCGTTCGCCGGGTCCCAGAGGGCCACGTGGTCGAAGGCGTCCGGTTCGAAGTCGGCGCCCAGTTCGCGGTTGACCACGTTCAGGACGTTCTTGTTGAACGCGGCCGTCACCCCGGCCGCGTCGTCGTACGCCCTGACCAGTACGTCCTCGGCCTTGACCAGATCGGTGCCGAGCAGCAGCGCGTCGCCGGGGGAGAGCAGGGCGCGCACCGCGGCCAGGAACTCAGCGCGTTCGCCGGGCAGCAGGTTCCCGATCGTGCCGCCGAGGAACGCCACCAGCCGCGGGCCGGGGGAGGGGGGCAGGGTCAGGCCCGCGGTGAAGTCGGCGATCAGCGCGTGCACGTTCAGCCCGGGCCGCTCGGCGACCAGGGCCCGTCCGGCCTGTTCCAGCGCGGAGTCGCTGACGTCGACGGGGACGTAGGTGTGCAGCCGGGGCAGCGCGTCGAGCAGAAGGCGCGTCTTCTCCGAGGAGCCGGAGCCCAGTTCGACGAGGGTGCGGGCGGGCAGCGCGGCGGCGATCTCCGTGGCGCGGCCGGCGAGGATCTCCCGCTCGGCGCGGGTCGGGTAGTACTCGGGCAGTTCGGTGATCCGCTCGAACAGCTCGCTGCCGTGCGCGTCGTAGAACCACTTCGGCGGCAGCGTCTTGGGGTCGGAGGTCAGGCCCTTCAGGACGTCGGCGCGCAGTGCGGCGGCCATGGCGTCCTCGGGCAGGGTGCGGGTGATGTGGAACTCACTCACGTGCGGGGCTCCTCGGATCGTGCGGATGCCAGGTCCTCGGTGGGGTTCTTGAGCGGGGTGAGCAGGACGTCCGTGCGGCTGGCCGCGAGCAGGGTGCGGTCGGGCACCTGACGCCAGTGCGGGTCGTCGTCGTACGGCTCGGAGGCCACCACCGTGCGGCGGCCGGGCTCGGCCAGGTACCACAGGCTGTCGCCCCAGGCCGTCGCGGTGATCGTCTCGCCGTTGGTGAGCAGCAGGTTGAGCCGCGAGCCCGGGGCCGCCGCCGCGACCTCCAGGACGGTGTCGGCGAGTGCCTGCCCCTCCTCGTCGCCGCCGCGCAGCCGGGCCAGCACCAGTGCCCACACGAGCGCCGAGTCGGTGCGGGCCTCCAGCGCCAGCAGGTCCCGAGGCGGCAGGGACCGGGACACCGCGGCGAGCGAGTCGGGCCAGCCGGTCACGGCGCCGTTGTGGCTGAACAGCCAGGTGCCCGCGGCGAACGGCGCCGCCGCGGCCTCCGCGTCCGCGCCCGGGAGGGTCGCGTCCCGCACCGCGGCCAGCAGCGCCGAGGTGCGTACGACCCGGGCCAGGTCGGCGAAGGACAGGTCGGCCCAGACGGGACCCGCCCGGCGGTAGCGGGCCGGCACCGGGTCGCCCTCCGCGTACCAACCCACCCCGAAACCATCGGCGTTGACCGTCCCGTACCGCTGGTTCCGGGGCGCCCACGCCTGCCGGTACAGGCTGTGCGGCGGCTCCACGAGGTACCGGCCGAGCGGCTCCTCCGGTCCCAGGTACGCCAGATGACGGCACATCAGCCGCGCTCCGAACGGGCCGTTCGGAACCCGGAGAAGATCTGCCGCCGGACCGGGTAGTCCCAGTTGCGGAACGTGCCCCGGCAGGCCACCGGGTCCACGGCGAACGAACCGCCGCGCAGCACCTTGTACTCCGGCCCGAAGAACACCTCCGAGTACTCCTTGTACGGGAACGCGGTGAAGCCCGGGTAGGGGTGGAGGTCACTCGCCGTCCACTCCCACACGTCCCCGATCAACTGCCTTACACCGAGCGGTGATTCCCCGCCCGGATAGCTGCCGGCCGGCGCCGGGCGCAGATGCCGCTGACCGAGGTTGGCGTGCTCCGGCGCCGGGTCGGCGTCGCCCCACGGGTACCGCGTCGAGCGCCCGGCCACCGGGTCGTGGCGCGCCGCCTTCTCCCACTCGGCCTCGGTGGGCAGCCGCCGTCCGGCCCAGCGGGCGTAGGCGTCGGCCTCGTACCAGCACACGTGCAGCACCGGCTCGTCGGGCGGTACGGCCTCGGTGACACCGAACCGGCGCCGCAGCCACTGCCCGCCCTCACGCCGCCAGTACATCGGCGCGTCGACGCCGTGCTGCCGTATGTGGGCCCAGCCCTCCGGCGCCCACCAGCGGGGTTCGCCGTAGCCGCCGTCCTCGACGAAGGTCTGGTAGGCGGCGTTGGTCACCGGGGTGGTGTCGATCCAGAACGGCGGCACCTCGCGCACGTGCGCGGGCCGCTCGTTGTCCAGTGCCCACGGCTCGGTGGAGGTGCCCATGGTGAACGGGCCGCCCGGGACGAGGACTTCGGGCGGACCCGTGAACGGCGGCGCCGGATCCGGGTCCGGCGCGGTGAGGGCCTGCGGGCCCCGGCGGAGCTGATGGGTGATCAGCATCGTCTCGTCGTGCTGCTGCTCGTGCTGCGCGATCATGCCGAAGGCGAAGCCGGCCTCGGTCAGCCGGGTGCCGTGGAACGCGGTGGACTCCAGTACGTCCAGCACCCGGCCGCGCACCTCGGACGCGTAGCCCCGGGCCTCGTCGGGGGCCATCAGGGGCAGCGAGGGGCGTTCGGCGCGCGGGTGCTCGAAGGCGTCGTAGAGGCTGTCGATCTCGGGGCGCATCGCCTCGCGGCCGCCGACCGCCCGCAGCAGCCACAGCTCCTCCTGGTTGCCGATGTGGGCGAGGTCCCACACCAGCGGGGACATCAGCGGCGAGTGCTGGGCGGTGAGGTCGGGCTCCTCCACGCAGTTCGTCAGCAGCGTGGTGCGGTCACGGGCCGTGCTGAGCGAGCGCAGCGCGCGCTCGCGCAGCGTCTCCGCGTCGAACGTCCGCGGATCGAACGTCTCCGGACCGAGCGTCTCGGTGCCGAAGGTCTCTGCGTCGGGTGTCCCGGCGTCGCGGGCGGGATCGGTCATGGCGCGATGTCCTTCCCGTGGGCGGTGGGGGTTGCCCGGGCGGTGCGCAGTCCGGGCCGGGGCGGCTCCGCGCCGCGCAGCCGGTCCAGCAGGTCGTCGGCGGGGCAGCGGCCCCGGCGTACGTAGCGGTCCTGGAACGCCGCGACGGCGTCCGTGACCTCGGTGGTGGCGCCGAGCCGGGGCAGGGCCCCCAGGGCTGCGGCGAAGCAGGCGACGGCCGCCTCGCGCAGATCGGGGTCGGCGAGCCCGGAACGAGCCGCCTCGGCCCACAGAGGATTGTGCGGAGCGGGCAGCGGCCCGGACCGCTCGGCCAGCGGCTTCACCACCCTGTAGACGGTCTCCGCCGCCTCCGGGTCGTCGAAGAGCGCCGCGGTGACCGCCAGCGGCACGATCCACCCGTCGTCGCCGGGCTGCGCGTCGATCATGCGCAGTTCCAGGTGCCCGCGCGGCCGCACCGGCGGGAACAGCGTGGTGAGGTGGTAGTCGAGGTCCTCCCGGGTCGGCGGCCTCGGCCGGCGCGATCCGATCCACTCGCGGAAGGTGAGCCCGTCGGGCACCTCCCACGGCCGGTCCTCGTGCCGTACGCACATCACCGGCGCGTCCAGCACATGGCGGGCCCAGGCGGCGCGGGGACTGCCGTTCAGTGCCGGGGCGCCGGCCCGGCCAGGGCCGATCTCCATCCAGATGAGCTGCCGGGTGGAGCGCCAGCCGGTGGGCCTCCGCGCCACCAGCGGGGAGTGGGCGAACGCGGCCACCAGCACCGCGCCCAGGTGGTGCGCCAGCCACCAGCGGCGCCCGTGGCCGAGCGGTCCGGGCTCCTCGTGACCGGCGTCCACGCAGACCTGCACGGACGCCGAGGCGCACATCATGTGCCGGCCGGCCGGTCCACCGCGGTCCAGGCAGGCCTCCAGGGCGTCGTAGCGCCGCTCGCGCAGGAATCTGCGGGGGGTGTGCCAGGGATCGTGGCCGACACCGACGAGACGGAGTCCGTGCCCGGCCAGTACGGCGCGGACGGTGTCGAGGTCGGCGGATACGGTACCGATGCACTCCATCAGGGAGGCGGCGGGCGGCGAGCTCAGTTCCAGCTGGCCGCCGGGTTCGACGGTGAACGCCGACCTCAGGGGCATGGTCCGCAGTGCGGCGTAGGCCGCTTCGAGACGTTCGGGTGTCACGGGGAGCCGCGGCGAGCGCAGCTCGTGGACGAGCCATTCCACTTCGACCCCGAGGGTGCGGGGCGGTCCGGTCTTGAAGCAGATGCCGCTGACCAGAGCCTCGGCCTCGGCTTCGGAGACGGCGGCACGGAACTCCGTACGGCCGCCCGCCGAGGGGCGTTGCGCATCGGACATGTCGGGATCCTCCTGAGATTCCACCATGCCACCGGCCCGGCGGTCGGAGGGCCGGGCCGGGGCCGCACCGTCCCAGCCAAAACCCTCCGACCGATTCGCACAAGGGTGCAAATCGCGACAATCGTGGCGCCGAATCTCCGTATGCGCGATATTTCCGAGGCTCACCCGCGGTGTCGGGGCCCCGTGCCTCCGCGGGGGGTCCGTCGCCCTCGCGGGAGTCCCGCGGGTACTCCGTGCCCCGTGTTCGGTGCTGCTCCGACCGGGTGATGTGCGCGCCGTGGGGCGCGGCCCGGCGTCAGCTCCAGCCGTAGCGCTCCCGCAGGCGGTGCACCACGAGGCCGAACCGCATCCGGTCCAGCGCGCACGCCTCGCGGCGCATGCCGTCCTGGTGCAGCCGCAGCACCCGGTCGACGTCCACCCACGAGTCCCGGCCCGACCGGTCCCAGGGGCCGCTGCCGATGGCCACCCACCGGGGCAAGCCCCGGCTCCCCTGGAGCGGCTGCGCCGCGCCCCTTGCCGCGCCGTCGTGCGCCTTGCTGGTCAGCTGCACGGCCAGGAGGGTCCCGGCGGCCTCCCGGGCCACCACCAGCACCGGCCGGTCCTTGCCCCGGCCGTCGTTCTCCTCGAAGGGCACCCAGGTCCAGACGATCTCCCCGGGGTCCGGGTCGCCGTCGTGCGCGGGCGCGTACTCCGTGTGCACCCGGTCCACCTCGTGAGGGTCGGCCTCGGTGGTGGCGGTGGGGCCGTAACGGCCGGGCGTGTTCTCATCGGTCTCATCGGTAAAGGCAGTCACGGGGGAACCCTAGAGCGTGATCACGAAGCCTCACCATGGGGGCGGATCCGCATACCGGGGCGGCGCCGGTGGACAGTCAGGCAGGCCAGTCCGTCCGGGCCCGCGGTGAGGCTGCGGGTGGAGCCGTGCGGCAGCCAGACCGTCGCGCCCTCGGTCAGCTGCCGCGGCTCGTCACCGGTGCCGGCGCCGAGGACACCGCTGCCCGCGACGACGAACAGCAGGACGTCCAGGTCCCGTTCGCGGTGCGGCGCCACGCGCGTGCCGGGTGCCAGCCGTACGACGTTCGCGTCGAGCTGGCGTCCGGACTCGTCCAGCTTCCACAGCACGCCTCCCGGTACCGGAGGAGTGGCGGCCAGCGCCCGGGCGTCGCACAGGACCCGCGGTTCCGCTTCCTGTTCCGGCTCCGGCGCCGCGTGGCCGGCCGGCCCGGTGCCGTGCTCGGAAGGCGATGTCATCGTGCACCCCTCATCTCGGTCCGCCGGGGCGGTGTCCCGGGCCCACGATTATTACATGTAGTATTCGTGAAAATTTGCTTCCGCTGCGGAGCTTCGGGTGAAGAGAGCTGAGTGGACGTGACCACCCCACGGGAGAGCCCCCGCCGACGCGAGGTGCTGGACGTGCTGCGGGCCGCGGCCGAGCCGCTGGGGGTCGCGGAGGCCGCCGAGCGGATCGGGCTGCACCCCAACACCGTGCGCTTCCACCTCGACGCCCTGGTGGCCGAGGGAGTCGTCGTACGCCAGGTCGAGGAGCCCTCGGGGCCCGGCCGGCCCCGTACCGTCTACGCCCCCCGGCCCGGCATGGACCGCCGGGGCACGCGCGGCTACCGGCTGCTGGCGCAGATCCTGCTCGGGCAACTGGCGTCCCAGGGCCCCGGGGCGCGCGAGGCCGCGACGGAGGCGGGCCGCGCCTGGGGCGGTTTCCTGGTCGACCCGCTGCCGCCCTCGCCGCCGCCCACGGCGGAGCGGGCCGCGGCCCGGCTCGTCGCGCTCCTCGACGACCTCGGCTTCGCCCCGGAGTCCGAGGGCGGCGGCGTCGGCAAGCCGCCGGAACGGATCCGGCTGCGCCACTGCCCCTTCCTCGAACTGGCCGAGGAGCAGGGTCAGTTGGTGTGTCCGATCCATCTGGGCCTGATGCAGGGGGCGTTGGCCGAGCTGCGGGCACCACTCGTCGCGACCGGACTGGAACCGTTCGCGGAACCCGACTTCTGCCTGGCCCACCTGGCGGCCCGCCCGGTGGGGGTGCCGGTGACGGCGCCGGGTGAGCGACGTGACGGGTCCCGGTAAGTCCCGTACGTGCCGCACGTACTCGCGAAAGGTGACATATCGATGAACACCACGGCGGCCGCCATCGCGAGCGCGGTCACGTTCGTCTGGCTCGGCATGGTGCTGGCCATCTCGTTCCTGGAGGCCCCGCTGAAGTTCCGCGCTCCCGGCGTGACCATCCCGATCGGGCTGGGCATCGGGCGGCTGGTCTTCCGGGCGCTGAACCTCGTCGAGACCGCCCTGGCCGTCGTGGTGATCGTCACGGTCGCCGCGGGCGGGCCGCCGGCCCGGGTCGCCGGGCTGACCGCGGCCGTCGCCGTGCTGCTGCTCGCCCAGTTGGCCTTCGTACGTCCTCGCCTCAACCGCAGGTCCGACATGGTGCTGGCCGGTGAGGAGGCCGGTGAGGACCGGCCCCGCTCGCGCGGCCACCTCGCCTACGTGGCCGTGGAGACCGTGAAGGTGGCGGTCCTGATCGCGCTCGGCGTCAGCCTGCTGGCGGCGTGACCGGGTTCGCGGTCAGCTGTTCCGCAACCAGTGCGCGACCTGCTCCGGAGTGGAGCGCGGCGCGTCGATGAGGTGGGGAACGAAACGGGCCCGGCGGTCGGTGACGATCTCGTCGGACTCGCGGATGCCGATGCCGGCCGACCTGCCGCCGACGACCCACGAGCCGATCACCATGTGGTTGCCGTCGAAGGACGGCGGCCGGTGGAACTCCTGGAACAGGAAGGGCCCGTCGTCGAACGAGCCCGCCTGGTCGAAGTGGTGCTCGGCGGAACGGACCTTGATCGAGGCGCCCTCCCAGCCCCACAGGGGCTTGGCGACCCATTCGGCCAGGTCGCGGGGCCCGTCGAGGTAGGACGGCAGGAGGTTCGGGTGACCGGGGTGCAGCTCCCACAGCACCGCGAGGATCCCCTTCGTGGACAGCAGCGCCTTCCACATCGGCTCCAGCCACCGCGTCGAACAGGGCTCGGCCTCCAACTGCGGGGCGTAGAGGCTTTCGAACGCCCAGTCCCACGGGTACATCTTGAAACAGGACTCGATGGGGACGTCGCTCAGGTCCACGAAGCGCCGGATCCCGCTGTGCCAGCCGATGTCCTCCATCGTCAGGCCCACCGTGAGAAGACCCGCCTCGACGGCCGTGTCCCGCAGGTACGCCGTCGTGATGACGTCCTCGTCGGGTTCGTCGGCGGAGTGCGCGAAGTGGACCCGGCCGCCCAGCCGCGGAGCCAGGCTCCGCCACGTCCGCACCAGGCGCTCGTGGATCGTGTTGAACTGGTCGTGCTCCGGGTGCACGTCCTCGAGCCACTGCCACTGCAGCACCGCGGCTTCGAGCAGCGCCGCCGGAACATCGCCGTTGTACTCGTACAACTTGACGTCGCCCGTGCCGTCCCAGGCGAAGTCGAACCGGCCGTAGATGCTTGGTGACTCCTTGTCGAGGGTTTCGAGCATCGGCCTCGTCCAGCGGGGGTCGATGCCGAGGCGTTCGACGTCGCTCTTCTCCAGGACGTGCCGGGCCGCCGCCACGCACATCGCGTGCAGTTCCTCGGTGACGTCCTCCAGGTGGTCCACCTCCTGCGAGGTGAGTACGTAGGCGGCGCTCTCGTTCCAGTAGGGCAACCCGCGGCCGTCCGGCAGGGTTTCGGTGTGGAACGGAAGGCCGGACTGGAGCACGGTCTGCTCCCAGCCGGGCCTCGGTGTGCGGGGTTCTCGTCGCATGGATCAGCCGCCGACCGATCCGCCCTTGGCGGAGAAGCCGCCGCGGACGACGTTGCCCGACTTCGGCGCGGTGAACGAGCCGCCGCCCTTGGTCAGGTCGACCTTCTGCCCGACGGCGGGGGCCTTCTCGCCGCGCGGGGTGTACCACCAGCCGTAGTTCTTTCCGCCGGTGCCGCCTGCCCCACCGCCGGCCCCACCGGATCCGCCGGGGTTGCAGTGACTGTCCGCCACGCGTTTCTGCGTCAGCTTGTCCACGCAGGTGCCCTGGTAGTCCGGGCCGCTGGAGCAGCCACTGAGGGCTATCGCCATCGCGACCGCACCCACGGCGCCGACCGACACCTCGATGGAGCGGCGACGTGAACCGGTGTGCTGCTGACTCGTCACGAACAGATCCCTTCGGATACGTCTGCTGATCCACGGCAGAGGCGTGCCGCGCGATACGGCGTCGTGACGGGCGGAGTACGCGGGGAACGGCCACGTCGCACCGGCGGCGTGAAGCCGCCCCGCGCCAGGTCGACATGCCCCGTTCATTCCGACCGTTCCTTGCCATGTACTGGTACTTGGCCTGTCCAACATACCGTTGACGCGTACGCGCAAGGTGTCCGGGACCGGACGGTCGGACTTCCCTCCTCTTTCATGAGGGGTCTACCGTTATTCGCCTGTACCGGCAGCACTTGGGGGAATCCGTGCGAACTCGTCTCGTCGCCGCTGTTCTGACGTGTGCCGCGGCCGGCGCCCTCGTCGCCTGCGACCCGGCGGCCGGCGGCGGGTCGCAGGGCGGCCGCAACCCGTCGGCCTCCGCCGCTCCAGGCGGCAGCGGGCCGGGGCGCGACGGCAAGCCGGGCGGCAATCGGCAGAAGAAGGTGCCGGCCTTCGTCGGCATGGGGTTGCAGTCCGCGCAGGACGCCGCCCACAAGCAGGGATTCCGCTCGCTGAAGTCGCACGATGCCCTGGGGCGCGGCCGGATGCAGGCCTTCGACCGTAACTGGAAGGTGTGCAGTCAGAACGTGGCGGCGGGTACGACGGTCTTGACCGGTACGACCCTGGACTTCGGCGCGGTCAAGCTGGAGGAGTCCTGCCCCACCAAGGACCAGGCCCCGCCGTCGGTTCGGGGCGGGAGGATGCCCGTCTTCAAGGGGAAGTCGGTGAAGGCGGCCCGTGCCGCCCTCGACGCGCATACGTCGCTCACGGTGAAGGACGCGTCGGCGCACCACCGTTGGGTGCTGGTGGAGAGCAACTGGCAGGTGTGCTCGCAGACTCCGGGGCCGGGAACCCGGCTGAAGGGGCAGCCGGTGTCCTTCACTGCGGTCAAGTTCGGGGAGTCCTGCCCGTAGCTTCGTGCAGAGCCGGGCGGTGCAGAGCCGGTTCGTGAAAGGCCCGCTCGGAAAAGGCCGGGAGGGGCCGGCGCCCGGCGGGCGCCGGCCCCTCCCGGGGGTGCTCAGGCGGCAGCCGCGTCACCGGTGTGGCCGTGCAGGCGCGCGACGACCTCGGTGAGCTGGGCGGCGACCTCGGCGTCGTCGACCGGGTGGGTCTCGGCGAAGCGGGTCACGGAGCCGGGGATGGAGAGCTTGATGTCCTCGATCACCTTGCCGCCGGCGATGCCCGCGGCCTTGCGGGTGTCGTCCTGCGCCCAGACGCCGCCGTACTGGCCGAAGGCGGTGCCGACGACGGCGACGGGCTTGCCCACGAGGGCGCCGGCGCCGTACGGGCGGGACAGCCAGTCGATGGCGTTCTTCAGGACGGCCGGGATGGTGCCGTTGTACTCGGGGGAGAACAGCAGGAAGGCATCGGCGGAGCCGGCGACCTCGCGCAGCTTGGCGGCCGCGGCGGGCACGCTGCCCTCGACGTCGAGGTCCTCGTTGTAGAACGGGATCTCGGCCAGGCCCTCGAAGAGCTCGACCTCGGCGCCCGCGGGGGCGAGCTTGACGGCGGCCTCGGCGAGCTGGCGGTTGTGCGAGCCGGCGCGGAGGCTGCCGACGAGCGCGAGGATGCGGACAGACATGGGGGTCTCCAAGGGGGATGACACAGTGGCGTTAAGGATCCGGACCGAGGTCCGTTTATTTTTCTACCACCATAAGCGGACCACGGTCCAGTTCTGTTCCCGATGCCTTACGCTGTCCTCATGTCGCGCCCCCTGCCGCCCCCTCCGAAGCCCCAGGAGCCTCAAGAACCTCAGGAGACCCGGAAGCTGTTGGCGCAGCCGGTGCTGCTCGAATTCGGAACCGGTGAGGACGAGCCGTGCCTGCGCGCCGACGCGGCCCGCAACCGCGCCCGGCTGCTGGACGCCGCCGCGCGCCTGGTCGCGGAGCACGGCGCGGCGGGCGTCACCATGGAGGCCGTCGCCGCGGCGGCCGAGGTGGGCAAGGGGACGGTCTTCCGCCGCTTCGGCGACCGCACCGGTCTGCTCAGGGCGCTGCTGGACCACTCGGAGCGGAAGTTCCAGGCCGCGTTCCTCAGCGGGCCCCCTCCGATGGGTCCCGGCGCGCCGCCCGCCGAGCGGCTGCGGGCCTTCGGCTGCATGGCGCTGCGCCGCGCGGCCGACGAGCTGGAACTGCAACTGGCGGCCGATCCGGGCCCGGCCCGCCGCTTCGCCGTACCCGCCCGCCAGGTCCATTACGCCCACGTGGCGATGCTGCTGCGACAGGCGGCGCCGGGCGCCGACAGCGAACTCCTCGCCCACACCCTGATGGGCTACCTCGAGCCCGCCCTCATCCACCATCTGACCCGGCAGTGCCAGATGCCGATGGAACGGCTCCAGGCGGGCTGGCACGACGTGGTGGCGCGCATCACCACCACGGAGCCGGCCTGCTGAGAGCGGGAGACCCAGTCCGGGCGACCCGGCAGACCCGGCCGGGTCCGCTGTGCGCGGCGAACGCCTCCGGCGGACGCCGCTGGGCGGTCGTCACGTCGCGCCCTTCGGCGAGCCGCGGCCATGGCCCGGCGGGGGAAGCCCGCGCCGCGCGAGGCGGCTTCGACGAACCTGCTCCGCCACGAGTACATCCTCACGGAGCGCGGGCACTCCCTGCGGCCCGTGATGGTCGCCCTGGCCGCCTGGGGCAACCGGCATCTCGCCCCGCAGGACCGGTCCATGATCCTTGTCGATGCCGAGACCGGCCAGGAGGCCGAGCCGGTCGTGGTCGACGCCCGCACCGGGAAGAGCCTCGACGACAGCGACGCGTATGTGTTCACCGCAGGGCCGGCCGCCGGCGGGCCGATGCGGGCGCGCTGTACCGAACTGGAGCGGCAGCGGCGATCGCGAAGCGCAGAGCCGGAGCCGGGCGCGGCGTAACCGCACTGCCTGCCGACCGCCGCCGCGACGCCGACCGGCCTTCAAGGCGACAAGGCGCGCGAGTGGCCGTCCCGTAAGCGGCCGCGGCGGTTTCGGCGTCACCCGGTCGGGCGGTATGGGCGGGCCGCCGCCCTGGGCGGTCCGGCGTGGCCCGGGGTGATGTCCGCGGGGCGCGGCACGCGGTCGACGCCGGCCCCGCGTCCCCGCCCGCCGCCTGCCGACCGGGGCGTCGCACGGGCGGCGCGGCCCGGTGACGCGACCTGCGCGTACCGCACGCCACGCGCCCGACCCACCCTGCCCTCATCTGTTGCCGTTTCAACTTCGGTCTGCAATAAGGCAGTTCACCGGACGGACAGTCCCCGGCTTCTGCCAAGATGCGGTACGTCATGGTGCAGATTCCGAAACCCGCCGCGCCCCCGACGCCCGCTCCGCGCTCCGTGCCCACGAGCGCCGACGTGGCCCGACTGGCCGGCGTCTCGCGCGCGACCGTCTCCTACGTCCTGAACAACACCAGAGCCGTTCGCATCAGCGAGCCCACCCGCCGCCGGGTCCACGAGGCCGCCGAGGAACTCGGGTACGTGCCGCACGCGGCGGCGCGCAGCCTGCGCGCGGGGCACAGCCGAATGGTCCTGATGCCCGCCCCGGCCCTCCCGGCAGGCCCGCTCTACAGCCGCTTCCTGGACGAACTCCAGTGGGCGCTCGGCCTCCTCGACTACACCGTCGTGCAGCACGCCACCGCCTGCCTGCCCGGTGACGCGGCCGTACGGGCCTGGGCCGAACTGCGCCCCGTCGCCGTCCTGGTGTCCGGCGTGGGGCTCGGACCCGCCGGAGTGGCGGTGCTCAAACGCTCCGGCGCGCGTGCCGTCGTCACGCTGGGCCCGGAGCCCGTCGAGGGCGCCCACGCGCTGCTCATGGACCACGAGAGCGTCGGTCACCGGGCCGGCGCCCACCTGTACGCCCGCGGCCGGCGCCGCATCGGCGTGGTCGTACCCGAGGAACCCGGACTGGACACGTTCTCCCGGCCCCGGCTCGCCGGCGTACGGCGAGCCCTGCGCGGCACCGACGGCGACGTGACCGAACTGCCCCTCGGCTACGACGAACGGTCCGCCGCCCGCCTCGCCGCCCGCTGGCGCGACCTCGGCCTCGACGCGGTGTTCGCCTACAACGACGAGTACGCCATGCTGCTGATGCGCGCACTGCAGGACGCGGGCGTACGCGTCCCCGAGGGGACAGCCGTGATCGGCGCCGACGACCTCATGCTCGGGCGGCTGCTGCGGCCCCGGCTGAGCACCGTCCACATCGACCTGCCCTCCGGCCGCGACGTGGCCGAACTGGTCGACCGCGCCGTACACGACCCGGCGGCCCCGCCCGAACGGCACGCGGTGCTGGGCGCGACGGTGGTCCACCGCGACTCCAGCTGAACCGCGACACCGATCACTCGGACTGCTGACCGCCCTGCTGCTCCGCGACCGCCTTGCGGACCTCGTCCATGTCCAGCTTGCGCGCCTGCCCGATCACGTCCGTCAGGGCGGCCTCGGGCAGCGCGCCCGGCTGCGCGAACACGGCGACCTGGTCACGGACGATCATCAGCGTCGGAATGGACTGGATGCCGAAGGCCGCCGCCAGCTCCGGCTGGGCCTCGGTGTCCACCTTGCCGAACACCAGGTCCGGGTTCTCCTCCGCCGCCTTCTCGTACACCGGGGCGAACTGCCGGCACGGCCCGCACCAGGACGCCCAGAAGTCGATCAGGACGAACTCGTTGTCCGTGACCGTCTGGTCGAAGTTCTCCTTGGTGAGCTCCACGGTGCTGCTCATGGTGTATCCCTCTTCCTGGTGCTTCCGGGTGTCGGCCTACTGGCGTGGGGGCGAAGCCGTGGGCACAACACGGCCGACCCCATGGGTATTCCGCGCACGTACCCGTGTGGCCAGGGCGCACACCACCCACCAGACTGACGCCATGACCGAAACGGAAACCATCGCGTACGACGTCGTGGTGCTGGGCGCCGGACCCGTGGGGGAGAACGTGGCCGACCGCACCCGCGCGGCCGGCCTGTCCACCGCGATCGTGGAGAGTGAACTGGTCGGCGGCGAGTGCTCGTACTGGGCGTGCATGCCCAGCAAGGCCCTGCTGCGCCCGGTCATCGCCCGCGCCGACGCCCGCCGTCTTCCGGGCCTGAGCCAGGCGGTGCGCGGTCCCCTCGACGCCGCCGCGGTCCTGGCCCGCCGGGACGAGTACACCTCGCACTGGCACGACGACGGCCAGGTGCGGTGGCTCGACGGCATCGACGCCGACCTCCACCGCGGGCACGGCCGGCTGGCGGGTCCGCGTACGGTCACGGTCGACGGCCCCGACGGCACCCGCAGGACGCTCACCGCACGGCACGCCGTCGCCGTCTGCACCGGAACCCGCGCCCAGCTTCCGGACCTGCCCGGACTCGACGCCGTCAAGCCGTGGACCAGCCGCGAGGCCACCAGCGCCGAGCGGGTGCCGGGGCGGCTGATCATCGTGGGCGGCGGTGTGGTCGCCACCGAGATGGCCACCGTGTACCAGGCGCTCGGCGCGCAGGTCACCGTCCTGGTCCGGGGCAAGGGGCTGCTGCCCCGGATGGAACCCTTCGCCGGCGAACTGGTCGCCGACGCCCTCACGGAGGCCGGCACCGACATCCGCACCGGCACCGCGGTGGAGTCGGTAGCCCGAGAGAACGGCACCGTCGTGGCCGTCACCGTCGCCGGTGACCGCGTCGAGGCCGACGAGATCCTCTTCGCCACCGGACGCGCGCCGCGCACCGAGGACATCGGCCTGGAGACGGTGGGCCTGGAACCCGGCTCCTGGCTGCCGGTCGACGACACCCTGCGCGTGCACGGCAGCACGTGGCTGTACGCGTGCGGCGACGTGAACCACCGCGCGCTCCTCACCCACCAGGGCAAGTACCAGGCCCGGATCGCGGGCGACACGATCGGCGCCCGTGCGGCCGGTGTGCCGCTGCTGGGGACGGACCCGTGGGGCGCGCACGCCGCCACCGCCGACCACCACGCCGTACCGCAGGTCGTCTTCACCGACCCGGAGGCCGCGGCCGTCGGCCTGTCCCTGGCCGAGGCCGAACAGGCCGGCCACCGGGTCCGCGCCGTCGACGTCGACCTCTCCACCGTCGCCGGGGCCGGCCTGTACGGCGACGGCTACCGCGGCCGCGCCCGCATGGTCGTCGACCTCGACGAGGAGATCCTGCGCGGTGTCACCTTCGTCGGGCCCGGCGTCGGCGAACTGCTCCACTCGGCGACCGTCGCCGTCGCCGGGCAGGTCCCGGTCGGTCGTCTGTGGCACGCGGTCCCGTCCTACCCGACGATCAGCGAGGTGTGGCTCCGCCTCCTTGAGGCCTACCGGGGCTGACCGCGCGCCCGCACGGCCGCGTGCGCCTACGGCAGTTCGAAGCCGAGGGCCCGCGCGGCCCGCCCCGGGGTCGGCTGGTTCCAGCGGTTGGCCATCGCGTCGTTGGAGGACAGGGAGCGCGGTTCGGCGCGGTCGAGGTAGAGGGTGCCTTCGAGGTGGTCGGTCTCGTGCTGGACGATCCGGGCGGGCCAGCCCGAGAGCACCTCGTCCACCGCCCGACAGCGCTCGTCCAGGGCCCGCAGGCGCACCTCGGCGTGCCGTGCCACCACGGCCTGCCAGCCCGGAACGCTCAGGCAGCCCTCGTAGAACGCGGCGCGCCCGGTGCCGACGGCCTCGTACGACGGATTGACCAGCACCCGGAAGGGCAGCGGCACCCGTCCGCGCGCTTCGCGCACCTCCTCCGGCACCGGTGCCGGGTCCTCGACGACCGCGATCCGCAGCCCCACCCCGACCTGCGGCGCGGCCAGTCCCACGCCCGGTGCCGCGTGCATGGTCAGGCGCAGGGCCTGGACGAAGCGGGTCAGCAGCGCGGGCTCCAGCTGGCCGTCGAACGGTTCGGCGGGGCGCCGCAGCACCGGGTCGCCGGCGGCGACGATGGGCAACGGGCCGCCGTCGGCGAGGAGTTCGTCGACCTGCTCGGCGAGGGGCGTACGCGCGTGGGGGGAAGCCATCACGCCAGGATGTCACGGGGGCCGGCCGGCCCGGCCCGCCCGACGCACGCTTGTACGGAGGGCAGGGGCGTGCGGCACGTGTGCGCGCACCCGGCGTGCGGCACCCCTGGCCGCGCCCCGGTGTGAAGTAGCGTGGTGCGACACGCCGACGCCGGAGGGAGACGCACATGACGACGCCACAGCGGCGCGCCCGGCGCGGGCAGGGCGAACTGGAGGTCCAGGTGCTCGGCGCGCTCCGCGAGGCGGACGGCCCGGTCACCGCGGCCTGGGTGCGGCAGCGGCTCGGCGGCGACCTCGCCTACACCACCGTGGTCACCATCCTGACCCGGCTGCTCGCCAAGGACGTCGTCTCCCGCGAGCGCCGCGGCCGCTCCTTCGTGTGGACCCCGACTGCGGACGTCGCCCGCCTCGCGGCGCTCCGGATGCGCCGCCTGCTGGACGGCGAAAGGGACCGCGAGGCGGTGCTGACCAGCTTCGTCACCGCGCTGCCGCCCGGCGACGAGCAGGTGCTGCGCGCGCTGCTGGACGCGGCGGAGGCCGCGGACGACGACGGCGCCCGCCATCCGAGGGGCGACGGTACGGGACACTGACGCCTCATGGGGCTCTACGTCTTACTGCCGCTGGTACTGCCGCTGTCCGCCTGGCCCGTCGCATGCCGGGCCGCACCGCGCCTCCATCCGCGCACGGCCACCCGGCTGCTGACCTGGGTGGCCGCCGTCACGGGCGGATGCAGCACGCTGTGCCTCGCCCTGCTCGCGGTCATCGGCGTCGCCGAGCTGACCGGCGGCCCGGTCCCGGACGGTTGGGCCGATCCCGAGTTCAGGTCGGCCGTCTCACGTGACCGGGTCACGGGCCGGGCGGCGATCCCGGCGCTGGGACTGGTCGCGGTGGCCTGCGGGCGTACCCTGTGGCGCCACCGGCGGGTGGCCCGCCGAGCCCGCCGGGCCCTGACCGGGGTGCGCGGCGCACCCGTCGTGGTCCTGCCCGACAGCACGCCGTACGCCTATGCCCTGCCCGGCAGCCGAGACCGGATCGTCGTCACCACGGCGCTGCTGGACGGCCTCGCCCCGGACGAACGGCGTGCCCTGTTCGCGCACGAACGCGCCCACCTGGCGGCCCGCCACCACCGTCACCTGCTCACCGTCCACCTGGCCGCCTGCGCCAACCCCTTCCTGCGGCCGCTGCGTTCCGCCGTCGTCTACACCGCCGAACGCTGGGCCGACGAGGACGCGGCCCGCGCGGTCGGCGACCGGCGCGTGGTGGCGCGGGCGGTCGGCAAGGCGGCCCTGCTGTCGTCGGGCGCGCCCGCGCCCACTCTCGCCGCGGTGGCCGCCGGCGGTCCGGTGCCGCGCCGGGTCGCCGCCCTGCTGGCGCCGGCACCGGCGGGCCGGCACTGGCCGCCGGTCTTCACGGCGGTCGGCGCCGCCGTGTGGGGCGCCGCCGCCGGTGCGGTGGTGTCCGCGATGTCCTCGGCGAACTCCGCGGTCACCCTGTTCCTGCTCCTCCACCCGGTGTGATTTACGGGAGGTCGCCCGCCAGGGCGGAGGCGACCCGCAGGTGCGTCTCGGCCTCGTCCCGGCGACCCTGCCGCTGAAGGGTGCGGCCGAGCATCAGCCGGGCGTAGTGCTCCACCGGGTCGCGCTCCACGATGACACGCAACTGGTCCTCAGCCCGGCGCAGTTGCGCCGAGTGGTAGTAGGCACGCGCCAGCAGCAGCCGGGGCCCGGTCTGCTCCGGGACCTCCTCGACCAGCCCCTCCAGCACACGGGCCGCGGCCGCGTAGTCCCGGGCGTCGAAGAACATCCGCGCCCGCTCCCAGCGCTCCGCAGGGGTTCCGTGCTCGTAGTACGTCGTGTCCACTGGTGACCTCCTCCGGTGCCTCGTTCCAGAGCCACCGGCTGCCACAACCGGCACGGTTGGTTGAATATTCCACTACAGCGTTCCCCGTCGTCGATGCGGCCGCCGAGCCTCCTGCGCAGCCGCCATGCGGTGAGGACGAGCCAGCCTGCCCGGTCGGAGGTGAGGACCTGGACCGGATCTCCCTCGTGCGGTACGCCGAACACAGCTTCAACGCCTCGACGTTCACCGCCCGCGTGGTCACCTCCACCCTCTCCGACCTCTATAGCGCGGTCACCGCCGCCATCGGCGCGCTGAAGGGTCCGCCGCACGGCGGCGTCAACGAGGCCCTGGCGACCAAGCGGAAGATCAAGGGCTTCGGCCACCGTGTCTACAAGCACGGCGACTCCCGCGTCCCGATCATGCAGAGCGCCCTGGACCGCCTGGTCGCCCGCGCCGCCGACCCCGAGATGACCCGCCTGGCCACGCTCCACGCGGCCCTGCGGCACGCCATGCTCAGCCGCAAGGGCATCCACCCCAACCTGGACTACCCGGCCGGGCTCGCCTACCACCTGATGGGCTTCGACACCCCCGCGTTCACGCCCCTCTTCATGATGAGCCGCGTCACCGGCTGGACCGCCCACATCACCGAACAGCTCGCCCACAACGCCCTCATCCGCCCCCTGGCCTCCTACGACGGGCCACGGCAGCGGCCCGTGCCCGGGGCCCGGTGACGACTGGACGCTTGTCCGCTCCGGCCGGGGGCGCCGGCCGGAGCGGACGTGACGCGCCGGGGGAGTCCTACGACACCTCACCGCGGACGGTGCGCGCCGCCGCGACCAGGTTCTCCAGGGAGGCCCGGGTCTCCGGCCAGCCGCGGGTCTTCAGACCGCAGTCGGGGTTGACGCACAGCCGTTCGGCGGGGATGGCCTCCAGACCGGTGCGCAGGAGGTCGGCGGTCTCCTCGGCGCTCGGGACGCGCGGGGAGTGGAAGTCGTACACGCCGGGCCCGGCCTCGCGCGGGTAGCCGTGAGCGGCGAGTTCGCGGGCGACCTGCATGTGGGAGCGGGCGGCCTCCAGGCTGATGACGTCGGCGTCGAGGTCGTCGATGGCCTGCACGACGTCGCCGAACTCGGCGTAGCACATGTGGGTGTGGATCTGGGTGTCCGGGCGTACGTCGCCGGTGGTGATCCGGAACGCCTCCGTGGCCCACGCCAGGTAGGCCGGGCGGTCGGCGGCGCGCAGCGGCAGGGTCTCGCGCAGGGCGGGCCCGTCCACCTGGATCACCGAAGTGCCCGCCGCCTCCAGGTCGTTCACCTCGTCGCGCAGGGCGAGGGCGACCTGGCGGGCGGTGTCGGCGAGAGGCTGGTCGTCGCGGACGAAGGACCAGGCGAGCATGGTGACCGGACCGGTGAGCATGCCCTTGACCGGCCGGTCGGACAGGGACTGCGCGTACGTCGTCCAGCGCACCGTCATCGGGTCCGGACGGGAGATGTCGCCGGCCAGGATCGGCGGGCGGACGTACCGGGTGCCGTAGGACTGGACCCAGCCGTGCTGGGTGGCGAGGTATCCGGTGAGCTGCTCGGCGAAGTACTGCACCATGTCGTTGCGTTCGGCCTCGCCGTGCACCAGCACGTCGAGGCCGGTCTTCTCCTGGAAGGAGATCACCTCCCGGATCTCCGCCTTGACACGCTCCTCGTACCCGGCGGTGCCGATCCGGCCCGCGCGCAGATCGGCCCGGGCGGCGCGCAGTTCGCCGGTCTGCGGGAAGGAGCCGATCGTGGTGGTCGGCAGCAGCGGCAGGCCGAGGTGGGCGCGCTGGGCGGCGGCCCGTTCGGCGTAGGGCCGGCAGCGGCGGGCGTCCGCGTCGGTGACGGCCGCGGCACGGGCGCGGACCTGCGGATCGCGGGTGATGGGGGAGTGCGCGCGGGAGGCCAGGTCGGCGCGGTCCGCGGCGAGTTCGGCGGCGATCGCGTCCGTGCCGTGGGTCAGGCCCTTGGCGAGGGTGACGATCTCGGCGGTCTTCTCCCGGGCGAAGGCGAGCCAGCGCAGGATCTGCGGCTCGATGTCACGCTCGGCCGTCGTGTCCAGCGGCACGTGCAGCAGGGAGCAGGAGGCCGACACGTCGACCCGGTCGGCGAGGCCCAGCAGGGTGCCGAGCGTGGCCAGGGACGCCGACAGGTCGTCGACCCAGATGTTGCGGCCGTTGACGACCCCGGCGACCAGCCGCTTGCCGGGCAGTCCGCCGGCGGCGGCAAGGGCGTCCAGGTTGGCCGCCGCCTCGGTGAAGTCCAGCGCGAGCCCATCCACCGGGGCCTTGGCCAGCAGCGGCAGCGCGTCGCCCAGACGGTCGAAGTAGGAGGCGACCAGCAGCTTGGGCCGGTCGGTGAGCGCGCCGAGTTCACGGTAGGCGAGGTCGGCCGGGACATGCGTCCGGTTCCGCTCGCTACGGGATCCGGTGCGCGTCCTCGGCTCCCACCCGCCCCGCGTACTCCGCCAGCCCGTCCGCGGTCTCGCCCGCCCAGCCCACGTAACCGTCCGGGCGGATCAGGAACACCCCCGCGCCGTACGCCTCGGCCGCCGTGTCCGTGCCTGTCGTCAGCAGGGTCCAGTGCGGCCCCCGGAACGCGTCGAACAGCCGTGTCCCGTCCACCGTCCCGTCCGGCGCGCGGTCGCCCGCGCGCACCGGTCCGGGGGAGCGGCGGGTTTCCTCCGTGAGGGAGGAGGTCCGGTAGCCCAGGCCGAGTTGGCGGGTGGCCCCGCCGCGGCGGGTCTCTCCGCGGTGGACACTCGTGGAGAGGGCGAGCATCCCGGCGGCGATCGGCCGCCGTTCCTCCTCGTAGGTGTGGAGGAGGGAGCCGGGCACGCCGTCGCGCAGCACCGCGCCCAGCTTCCAGCCAGGTTGTAGGCGTCCTGCACGCTGGTGTTGAGGCCCTGGCCGCCGGCCGGTGAGTGGATGTGCGCGGCGTCCCCGGCGAGGAGGACCCGGCCCTCGCGGAAGCGGTCCGCGAGCGCCGCCCGCGGGCGGAAGTCCGAGGCCCACCGCACCTCGGTCAGGTCCTCGGGGGCGAGGTGCGAGCGGGCTGCGACGACCTCGCGGATGTCGTCGAGGGACAGGTCCACCGCGGTGCCCTCCGGGAACCCGGCCACGACCTGGAAGTCCTCGGTGCCCGCCAGCGGGCAGATCGCCATGAAGCCGCCGTTCTCCGTCTCGGCCGGGAAGATGTGCCAGTTGTCGCGGTCGAGACCGGTGAAGCGGACGTCCGCCACCAGCGTCGGACTCGGATCGACCGTCTCGCCGGTCATGCCGATGCCGAGCGCCCGGCGCACCGCCGAGCGGCCGCCGTCGGCGGCGACCACGTACCTGGCCGTCACCTCGGCACCGGAGGCGAAGCGCACGGTCACGCCGTCCTCGTCCTGGGCGAGGCCGACCGCCTCCCGGCCGAGAACGACCCGCCCGCCCAGCTCCTCATCCGGCGGGCGGTGAGCCGCCCGCGGCGGACCTGCCGACCCGGCCGGGGCGCGAGACCATGGTGGCGTAGGCAGCGGTCTCGGCCGGGAGCGCGGGGGCGAGTCGAGAGGAGGCGTCGACGGTGGAGTCTGCCGAAGCCTTCATGGGAAAGGCCGGAAACGAGCCCGCGGCCCCGTCCGGCGGCCTGCTGGACTCGCTGAGCGTCTCGGCGGTGGTGCTCGACGCGCAGGGGCGCGTGGTCTTCTGGAGCCCCCAGGCCCAGCAGGTCTTCGGCTACAGCGCCGGGGAGGCCGTGGGACGGTACGCGGCCCGGCTGATGGTCGACGAACGGCACCGGGACCTCGTCGTCGCACTGTTCGCCCAGGTGATGACGGAGGGCACGGGGTGGGCCGGGGCCTTCCCCGTCCGCCACAAGGACGGCAGCTCCCGCCTGGTGGAGTTCCGCAACATGCGGCTGGAGGGCGCGCACGGGGACTACTACGCGCTCGGCATCGCCGCCGACCGCGCCGTCCTGCGGACCATGGAACGCGACCTCGCGCTCTCCGCCCGGCTGGTCTCGCAGTCCCCGATCGGCCTGGGCATCGTGGACACCGACCTGCGGTATCTCGTGGTCAACCCCACACTTGAGCGCGTGAACGGCCGGTCCGCCGAGCAGCATGTCGGGCGGACCGTCCGTGAGGTGCTGGGCTTCATGGACGCCGTCTGGGTCGAGACCGCGATGCGCCGCGTACTGGACAGCGGTGACCCGCTGCTGAACCAGCTCATCCTCGCCCCCACCCCTTCCGACCCCGGGCGTGAGCACGCGTGGTCGGTCTCGTACTACCGCCTGGAGGACAAGGCGGGGCGGGCGCTCGGGGTCGCGATCGAACTCATCGACGTCACCGCGCAGCACCGCGCCTCCGCCGAGGCCGCCGCCGCGCGGCAGCGCCTCGCTCTGATAGCCGACGCCTCGGCGCGCATCGGGACGACCCTCGATCCGGCCACCACCGCCGACGAGCTCGCCCGTGTCTGCGTGCCGGACGTGGCGGACCTCGCCGCGGTCGACCTCCTGGACGCGGCGCTCCAGGGCGGCGACCCCGGCTGGAGACCGGGCAGCCCGATGGCCATGCGCACCCTGGCGGTCGTCGCCCACCCGGACCCGGGCGTCTCCCTCCCCGTCGGGTACGTCGCCCGGTTCGCGCCGCACCACATGGTCGCCCGGTGCGTCACCACCGGCGGACCGGTCCTCGCCGCCCGTGTCACCGTCCGTGACCTCGCCCGCCTCGCCCCGGCCCACGCCGCCAACGCCCTCGCGGAGGTCAAGGCCCATTCCTGCCTGGTCGTCCCGCTCGTCGCCCACGGCCGCGTCCTGGGCGCCCTGGCACTGGCCCGCAGCGGCAATCCCGTGCCATTCGGCGACGACGACGCCGCCCTGGCCCTCGAACTGGCCTCCCGCGCGGCCGTCAGCATCGACCACGCCCGCTGGTACCAGAACCAGCGGACGGCCGCCGAGGACTTCCAGCGCAGCCTCCTGCCCAGGGAACCGTCGCGGCGGCCGGGCCTGGACATCGCCTGCCGCTACCAGCCCGCCTCCACCATCTGCGGGATCGGCGGCGACTGGTACGACGCGATCGCGCTGTCCGACGACAGGACCGCCCTGGTCATCGGCGACGTGATGGGCAGCGGCAGCGGCGCCGCCGCCACCATGGGCCAGCTCCGTACGGCGACCCGCACCCTGGCCGCGCTCGACCTGGACCCCGCCGCGGTCCTGTCGCACCTCGACCGCATCACGGGCGAGCTGGAGCAGCGGTTCGCCACCTGCACGTACGCCGTGTACGACCCGCGCCGCGCCTGCTGCCACGTCGCCATGGCCGGACATCTGCCGCCGGTCCTCATCCCCGCCTCGGGCGCTCCGCGGCTGCTCGACCTCCCGACCGGGGCGCCCCTCGGCGTGGGAAGCGTCCCCTTCGAGACCACCCGCCTCCGGATCGGGCCCGGGGACGGGCTGCTGCTCTACACCGACGGTCTCGTCGAGACCCGCAGCCACTCGCTCGACGCGCAACTGGCCACGCTGCTGGGCCTCCTGACAGGGCCACCGGGTCCGCTGGAAGAGACCTGCGACCATCTGCTGGACGCTCTGCGCAGCCCCGAGGAACCCGACGACGTGGCCCTGCTCCTCACCCGCGCCGGCCGGAGCTAACCGGTGGCGGACGCGTCGTCGTCCGTGCCGAGCGCGTCCCGCAGGAACCGCACGGCCTGGTCGATGGCCGCCCGGGCGGCCTTGGAGTGGCTGAGCGAGTTGAGCATCATGAAGTCGTGCACCGTGCCGTCGTAGCGCACCGTGGTCACCGGGACGCCGGCGGCGCGGAGCTTGGCGGCGTACGCCTCGCCCTCGTCGCGCAGCACGTCGGCCTCGTCGACGAGCAGCAGGGCGGGCGGCAGTCCGGCGAGCTGCTCGCTGGTGGCCCGGTTGGGGGACGCGGTGATCTCCTCGCGCTGGTGCGGGTCCGTGGTGTAGGCGTCCCAGAACCACTCCATCAGCTTGCGGCTGAGGTAGTAGCCGTTGGCGAACTGGTCATAGGAGTCGGTGTCCATCGCTGCGTCCGTGACCGGGTAGTACATCGACTGGTGCACGAACCTGACGTCACCGCGCTCCTTGGCCATCAGGGCGAGCGCCGCGGTCATGTTCCCGCCGACCGACTCGCCGGCCACCGCCAGCCGCCGGGCGTCCAGGCCCTTCGACTCTCCCTCCCGGGTGATCCACTGCGCGGTCGCGTAGCCCTGCTCGATGGCCACGGGATAGCGCGCCTCCGGCGAGGGCGTGTACTCGACGAAGGCCACGGCGGTACGGGCGCCGACCGCCAGCTCGCGCACCAGCCGGTCGTGGGTGCCCGCGTTGCCCAGCACCCAGCCGCCGCCGTGCATGTACACCACGACGGGCAGCGTTCCGGTGACGCCCCGCGGCCTGACGAGGCGGACCCGTACGTCGCCCACGGAGGCCGGTACGGTGATCCACTCCTCGTCGACCGGCAGTTTGTCGACCGGCGCGGCCTGAAGGTCGTCGAGGACCTTGCGTGCTTCGGCGGGCTCCATCTCGTACAGGAAGGGGTGCTTCGAGGTCGCGTCGGCGAGTTCCTGCGCCGGACGCTCCAGGACGATCGTGCTGGACTGAGCGGCCATGGCGATGCTCCTTGGCGATGCTGAGAAGCGCATTCTGAGACGCGCGTGGCGAGACGCGCAGGGTGCCCGGCCGGCAAGCGCCGGTGCCACTGAACGCCCGGGCCCCGGGAAATGAGTCCTTGTCCAAGGTTCGAGGCCTTCGTTCAGGCCCTGCGAGCCGATGTGCCCATCGTAGGCGCACATCCCGCGGCCATCGACTCGCGGCGAACGGGCGACGGCGACAGACGGGTTCGGAGCGGGTGGGTATGCGGCGGGGATATGCGCCAGGGCGCTGCCGCCGGCGTGCCGTGTGCTCGTGTGAGCCCTGTGCGCGCCCCCGTCCGGGAGGGAAGACTGCCTGCCGGCGGGCAGGGGACCGCGGCACTGCCCACCGCCTTCGTCCGGCGTCCCAGGAAGGCAGGTCGGTCGCTGTGCTGTTGCGTCTGCCCACGTCCGTGTCCGAAGCGCGGGAGTGTCTGGCGGAGGGAGCCGTGCCGATCGGCGGGGCAACCCTCGTCTGGGCCACCTGGCAGCGCGACGGATTCCCCGAACTGGCCATGTCCCTGCGCGAGTTGCCGGAGGCCAACGTCGTGGGGCGGCGGACCGTGGGCGGCGCCGTGGTGCTGCACCGGATCGACGAGCGGGTTCCCGACGTACTGCGCCTGGCCGCCGCCACGGTGGGCACCGGGGCCGTGCGCCGGACGGCGACGGTCGGTGGCAACCTCGTCGGCAGTGCCCTGCGCTGCCTGCTGCCCGCCGCGCTCGTCCTGGACGCCCGGGCGACGGTGCTGGAGCCCGAAGGTGTCCGTGAGGCGGACCTGTCCGAGGTGGTGGCCAAGCGGCCCGTCCTGCTCAGCCTCCGCTGGCGCGAGCCGGTCGCCTGTGCCTACCGCAAGCTGGACGGCGAGGCGGGCGGACCTCCGCCCCTCGTGGTCGCCTCGGCGGTGCACGCCGAGGACGACGGCGATCGTCTGCGGGTCGCCGTCCGCGACGGCTACGACGTGCTCAGCGGAAGTGTCCCGCGCGCGGTCGACGCGGCGGAGGTCCTGAGCGGGCTGCGCGGGACGGCCCTCGGCGATCTGCCGGCCGCCGCGTGGGACGCCGTCCACTCGCAGGTCACCCGCCTTCTGGACGGCCTCGGCGCGCACTGAGTACGCGCCTCGACGAGGCGAGCCGCCGGCCCGTGCGACGTGCGGCATCGCACGTTCCCGGGCGGGTCCATGCACGTCAGATACCCCCACCCCGTATGTGAAACCAGTGGTCGAGTTCTTGCTTCATGTACCCCCTAGGGGTATACATGGAACTGCTGGATACCCCCCAGGGGTATCTGAAAGGCAAGGAGGAGCCGATCACATGACCACCACCACGTCCGGTGCCGCCGAGGTCGCACTCGCCATCGGCGGCATGACCTGCGCCTCGTGCGCGGCCCGTGTCGAGAAGAAGCTCAACCGCATGGACGGCGTCGAGGCGACCGTCAACTACGCCACCGGGAAGGCGAGAGTCACCTTCCGCGAGGATGTCGCCGTGGCCGACCTGATCGCCACGGTCGAGGCCACCGGCTACACCGCGCGCGAACCCGAACGCGAGTCCGTCCGTGCCGAGCCCGACCGGGCCGGCCGCTCGGCGGGCTCGGCGCGTTCGGCGGGTTCGGTGGGGGAGGGCCCTGACGAACTCCGGCCGCTGCGGGAGAGGCTGACCACCGCGGTCGTGCTCGCCGTGCCGGTGATCGCGATGGCGATGATCCCGCCCCTCCAGTTCGAGTACTGGCAGTGGCTGTCCCTGACCCTGACGGCGCCCGTGGTGACGTACGCCGCCTGGCCGTTCCACAAGGCCGCCTGGACCAACGCCCGGCACGGCGCGGCCACCATGGACACGCTGATCTCGGTCGGCACCTCCGCGGCGTTCCTGTGGTCGGTGTGGGCGCTGTTCCTCGGCACCGCCGGCATGCCCGGCATGACCCACCCCTTCGAGCTGACCATCGCCCGCGGCGACGGCGCGGGGAACATCTATCTGGAGGCCGCGGCCGGTGTGACCGCGTTCATCCTCGCCGGCCGCTACTTCGAGGCCCGGTCCCGGCGCAAGGCCGGTGCGGCGCTCAGGACCCTGCTGGAACTGGGTGCGAAGGAGGTCACCGTTCTCCGCGGCGCACACGAAGAACGCGTCCCCGTACAGGAGTTGAAGGTCGGCGACCGCTTCCTGGTCCGCCCCGGCGAGAAGATCGCCACCGACGGCACCGTCGTCGAGGGTGCCTCCGCCGTGGACGCCTCGATGCTCACCGGCGAGTCCGTCCCGGTCGAGGTCGCTGTCGGGGACGCCGTCACCGGCGCCACCCTGAACGCGGGCGGACGGCTGGTCGTCGAGGCCACCCGGGTCGGCTCGGACACCCAACTCGCCCGCATGGCCAAGCTGGTGGAGGACGCCCAGAACGGCAAGGCCGCCGCCCAGCGGCTCGCCGACAGGATCTCCGGGGTCTTCGTCCCCGTCGTCATCGCGCTGTCCCTGGCCACGCTCGGCTTCTGGCTCCTCGGCGGCGCCGGACCGACCGCCGCCTTCACCGCCGCTGTCGCCGTCCTGATCATCGCCTGCCCGTGCGCCCTGGGGCTCGCCACACCCACCGCCCTCATGGTCGGCACCGGACGCGGGGCCCAACTCGGCATCCTCATCAAGGGCCCCGAGGTCCTGGAGAGCACGCGCAAGGTCGACACCGTCGTCCTGGACAAGACCGGCACCGTCACGACCGGCCGGATGACCCTGCTGGCCGTGCACCCGGCCGACGGCACCGACGAGACGGACGTCCTGCGGCTCGCCGGCGCCCTGGAGCACGCCTCCGAGCACCCGATCGCCCGGGCGGTCGCCACCGGAGCCGCGGACCGTGCGGGCACCCTGCCGGTCCCGGAGGACTTCGCCAACGTCGCCGGACTCGGGGTCCAGGGCGTCGTCGAGGGGCACGCCGTCCTCGTCGGGCGCGAGCGGTTGCTCGCCGAGTGGGCGATGTCCCTGCCGGACGACCTGCGGCGCGCCAAGGAGGGCGCCGAGGCGGCCGGTCGTACGGTCGTCGCGGTCGCCTGGGACGGCGAGGCGCGTGCGGTCCTCGAAGTCGCCGACGCCGTCAAGGAGTCCAGCCCCGAGGCCGTACGCCGGCTGCGTGACCTGGGCCTGACGCCCATGCTGCTCACCGGCGACAACCGGGCCGTCGCCGAGGCCGTCGCGGCCGAGACGGGCATCGCACCCGAGCACGTCATCGCCGAAGTCCTGCCGCAGGACAAGGTCGACGTCGTCAAGCGCCTCCAGGGCGAGGGCCGTTCGGTCGCCATGGTCGGCGACGGCGTCAACGACGCGGCGGCACTCGCCCAGGCCGATCTGGGACTGGCGATGGGAACCGGCACGGACGCCGCGATCGAGGCCGGCGACCTGACCCTGGTCCGCGGGGACCTCCGGGCCGCGGCCGACGCCATACGGCTCGCCCGCAGGACGCTGGGCATCATCCGCTCCAACCTGTTCTGGGCCTTCGCCTACAACGTCGCCGCGCTTCCGCTGGCCGCGGCCGGACTGCTCAACCCGATGATCGCGGGCGCCGCGATGGCCTTCTCCTCGGTCTTCGTGGTCGGCAACAGCCTGCGCCTGCGCCGCTTCCGGGCCATCGGCCACTGACCCCGGTGGGCATCGCGGCAGGACGCCCGCCTTCCACCGGGGACGGCGGGCGCCCTCGGCTCAGCCCTCCTGGATCGAAGAACCGGAGCCGCGAGCCGGGGAGGACTCCCGCCCGAGGCCGGCGACCGCGCGGCCCATGCGCGTCAGCGCCTCACGCAGGATCGTCGGTGAGGTCGCGAAGTTGAGGCGTACGCAGCCCGCGCCGCCGCTGCCGAAGACGTGTCCGGAGCTGAGGGCGACACGGGCTTCGTCCAGGAACAGCCGCGCCGGTCCGGCGAGGTCGCTCACGACGCCGGGACCGTCGGTGGGACGGTCGTCGTGCAGCCCGAGGCCGGTGCAGTCCAGCCAGGCCAGGTAGGTGCCCTGCGGCGGGACGTACCCCACGTCCGGGAGGTGTTCCTTCACCAGTTCGCCCAGCAGGCTCCGGTTGGCGTCGAGCCCGAGCAGCAGCTCGTCGAGCCAGTCGGCGCCGTCGCGGAACGCCGCCGTATGGGCAAGGATGCCCAGGTGGCTGGGGCCGTGGCCGACCTCTTCTGGCATCCGGCGCAGGTCGTCCGCGGACTCGGTGCCTGCGACGGCCACGGCGGCCTTGAGACCGGCCAGGTTCCACGCCTTGGACGCGGAGGTCAGGGCGAAACCGTTCTCCGCGCCGGGGACGCTGAGGAAGGGCGTGAAGACGGCGCCGGGCAGCACCAGCGGGGCGTGGATCTCGTCGGAGACCACCCGGACACCGTGTCTGCGGGCGAGCGCGGCGACCGCCTCGAGTTCCGCGCGGGTGTGGACGACACCGGTCGGGTTGTGCGGGTTGCTCATCAGGAACGCGGCGCGGCGGCCGCGGCGCCTCGCGCGTAGGAAGGCGTCCTCGAGGGCGGCGAGGTCCATCCGCAGGTCGGGGCCGAGGCGGGCCTCGACGACCTCCCGGCCGTCGTGCGCGACGAACGCGTAGAACGGGGGATAGACGGGCGAGCAGACGACGACCGCGTCGCCGGGTCCTGTGATGAGGCGGAGCACCTCGACGACGCCCAGCATCACGTCGGGCACGAGCGCCGTGTTCTCCACGCGCAGGCCGTCCCACCCCCACCGCGTGGCGGCGAAGGCGGCGAGGGCCTCGGCGTAGGCGGTGCCGTGGGGGTATCCGGTGTCCCCCAGCGCCACGGCCCGGTGCAGGACGTCGGCGACGGCGGGCGCCAGGGGGACGTCCATCTCCGCCACCCACAGCGGCAGGACGTCCTCCGGATGCGTGCGCCACTTCAGGCTGGAGCGCTGCCGCAACCGCTCCAGGGACAGCTGGACGAGCGGATCGGTACGGCCGCCGTCCCCGGGTTCGGCGGGTGCCTGGTGGGTGGACTCGCTCATGCGGTGCTCCCCTCGCCCGGCGGGCCGGGCCTCGGCGCTGCGATGTGGTCGTCTCGCTGGACGGTACCCCGGTCCCCGCGTGCCGGTCAGGAGGCCACCGAGGGGCCGGCGACCGCCGGAGGCCGGTCCGGATCGCGGGCCCGCTCCAGCGCCCAGCGGGAAAGGAGCGCTACGGCCTCCGGGTGATTGAGGAGCAGCGCCGCACCCTCGCTCACCGGAACGCCGACTGACCCGTGACCGCCTGGCCGACCACCAGGGTGTGCATCTCTACGGTGCCCTCGTAGGTCAGTACGGACTCCAGGTTGTTCATGTGCCGGATGACCGGGTATTCCAGCGAGATGCCGTTCGCCCCGAGGACCGTGCGGGCGGTGCGGCAGATGTCCAGCGCCTCGCGGACGTTGTTCAGCTTGCCGAGGCTCACCTGCTCGGGCCGCAGCGTGCCCGCGTCCTTGCGACGGCCCAGATGCAGCGCCAGCAGCACGCCCTTGGTGTACTCCAGGTACATGTCGGCCAGCTTCTGCTGGGTGAGCTGGAACGCCCCGATCGGCTTGCCGAACTGCGTCCGCTCCATCGCGTAGGACTGGGCGGCGTACAGCGAGGACCGGGCCGCGCCCATCGCTCCCCAGACGATGCCGTAGCGGGCCTCGTTGAGGCAGCTCAGCGGGCCCTTCAGACCGCGGACCCCGGGGAGCACGGCGTCCGCGGGAAGGCGTACCCCGTCCAGGACCAGCTCGCTGGTGACCGAGGCGCGCAGGGACAGCTTGTGCCTGATCTCCGGGGCCGAGAAGCCCGGGGTGCCGGTGGGCACCACGAAGCCGCGCACCCCCTCGTCGGTCCGGGCCCAGACCACGGCCACGTCGGCGACGCTGCCGTTGGTGATCCACATCTTGCGGCCGTCGAGGATCCAGTCGTCACCGTCGCGCCGCGCCCGGGTGCGCATGCTACCGGGGTCGGAGCCGATGTCGGGCTCGGTCAGGCCGAAGCAGCCGATCGCCTCACCGGCGGCCATGGACGGCAGCCACTGCCGCTTCTGCTCCTCGGTGCCCCACTTCCAGATCGCGAACATCGCCAGCGAGCCCTGCACGGAGACCAGCGAGCGGATGCCGGAGTCGGAGGCCTCCAGTTCGAGGCAGGCCACGCCGTACTCGGTGGCCGACATGCCGGCGCAGCCGTAGCCCTCCAGGTGCATGCCGAGCACGCCCAGCGCGCCGAGTTCCTTGGCCAGGCCGCGGATGTCGGGAACGGTGCCCTGCTCGAACCAGTCCGCCACGAAGGGGTCGACGCGCTGCCCGCAGAGCCGGCGCACCGAGGCAGCGACCGCCTTCTCCTCCGGGGTGAGCAGGTCGTGCAGTCCGGCGGGGTCGCGGGGGTCGAGCAGGGGCAGCTTGGCCGGTGCGTTCATGCGGTCTTCTCCTCTGGCGGTTCGGTGGGTTCCGGGCCGGTGAGCCAGCGGCGTACGTCGTCGCTGTGCTCGCCGAGACGGGGCGGCGGCCGGTAGCCGGTGACCGGGGTGGCCGAGTACGTGACGGGGTGCCGGATCTGGGGCGGGGACGACGGGCCGACCCGGACGGTCGGTTCGAGGCCGAGCGACTCGGCCAGGGCGATGCCGTCGGCGACGCTGCCGACCCGTCCGGCCGGAACACCCGCCGCGGTGAACCGTCCGATCCAGGTCTCGACCCTGTCGCGCGCGAGGTGTTCCTCCAGGGCCCGGACGAGTGCGTGGCGGTTGCGCACCCGGGCCGGATTGACCGCGAAGCGTTCGTCGTCGGCCAGCTCCGGCGCGTCCAGCACCTCGGTCAGCCGGCGGAACTGCCCGTCGTTCCCGCACGCCATGGCGAGCAGGCCGTCCGCGCAGCGCAGCGTCTCGTACGGCGCGATGGACGGGTGCGCGTTGCCCATCCGGCCCGGCGCCCGGCCGGTGGTCAGATACGCCGAGGCCTGGTTCGCCAGCGAACCCAGCAGGCTGGACAGGAGATTGACCTCCACCCGCTGGCCCCGGCCGCTTTGCTCGCGGGCCCGCAGCGCCACCAGGATGCCGATGGTCGCGTCCTTGGCGGTCAGTACGTCGACCAGGGCCACGCCGACCTTCTGCGGGTCGCCGCCCGGGTCGCCTGTGATGCTCATCAGACCGCCGAGTGCCTGGACGAGGAAGTCGTAGCCCGCCAGCGCCGCGCCGCCGTGGCGGCCGAAGCCGGTCACCGAGCAGTACACGACGCCCGGGTTGGCGCGGCGGACGGAGTCGTAGTCGAGTCCTCGTGCGGCGAGCGCCCCGTCCTTGAAGTTCTCCACCAGGACGTCGGCCCGCTCGGCCAGCGTCCTCGCCAGCCGGAGGTCCTCGGGGTCGGACAGGTCGAGGGTCACCGACCGCTTCGAGCGGTTGGCGCACTCGAAGTAGCTGCTGGAACCGTCGGTCCACGGCGGGCCCCAGGCACGGGTGTCGTCGCCGGAGCCCGGGCGCTCCACCTTGATGACGGTGGCCCCCAGATCCGCCAGCATCACCGAGGCCAGCGGGCCTGCCAGGACGCGGCTGAAGTCGGCGACGACCAGGCCGTGGAGCGGTGCCTCGGGCGGATCGACGGGCATGACCTCTCTCCATTCGCTCGGGACGGGACGACCGTACGGAGACGGCGCGGATCCCTCACTGGATAAAATGCACCACGCAGGACCCGCATTGGACGGATCGCACAGGAGCACTCGTGAGGTTTCCCGCGCAGGAGCACGCGTGACGGTTCCGACGGTGGCCTCCCTGTGCCGGGCCCTCGGTACGGATCTCGCGCCGGCCGAGGGGTTCGCCGCCTCGGCGCGCGAGGTGTCCGCCGTGCACATCAGCGAACTGGCCGACCCGACCGGCTATCTGAACGGCGGGGAGCTGCTGCTGACGACGGGCCTGTCCCTGCCCCGGAACAAGCTCGGCTGCGAACGCTACGTGGGCCGCCTGGTGGCGGCGGAGCTGACCGCGCTGGCCCTCGGCCTCGGTCCGGTGCACACCGAGGTGCCCGCGCCGCTCCTGGCGGCCTGCCGCAAGCTCGGGCTGTGCCTGCTCACGGTCCCGCCGCCCACGCCGTTCCTGCGCATCACGAAGGCCTACTGGGCCGCCGTCTCCCGCACGGCCGAGCAGCACCTCAAGGACGTCCTGGCGACCCAGCGGGCGCTCGTCGACGCGGCCGCCTCCGCCGACCCGGTCGCCACGGTCCTGCGCACCCTCGGCCGGTCGCTGGACGCCTGGGCGGCGGCGTACACACCGGCCGGCGAGGTCGACCAGGTGTTCCCCGCCGGAGCCGCCGAGCAGGCAGAGCGGGTACGCGCGGAGATCGTCCGGCTGGAGGGCGCCGGAGCGCACTCCGCCGCCTCGTTCGCGACCGGCTCGGGCGCGGTGATCGTCTTCCCGCTGGCCGTGCGGGAGCGCGCCGCGGGCTTCCTCGCGGTCGGCACCTCCACGCCGCTGGACCCCACCAGGCGCAGAGCCGTGCTGACGGCGTCGGCGTTGCTGAGCCTGGACGCGGTCCGCGGCGCGCGCGCCGCGTCCGTGGCCGACGAGGGGCAGCGCTGCGTCGGACTGCTGGTCGACCTCGGGCACGCGGACGCCGCGCGCAGGCTCGCGGGCGCGGTACGGGCACCGGGCCCGCCGGACCACGTACGTCTCCTGACGATGAGGGGCCGGGCGAGCGACATCCTCGTCGGAGTGGCCCGCCGCTGGTGCCCGGAGACGGTCGCCGTCCGGACGGACGAGGGAGCGGCCTGGTTCCTGGTCCCCGCGGACCATCCCCCGACCGCCTGCCTGGAGGACGCGCTACGGCGGGCGGACGCCGACGCCGCGGCCGTCCTGACGGAGACGGTCCCGGTCGGACAGGTGCCATCCGTCCGCGCGGTCGCCGCCGCGACGCTGGCGGACCTCGCCCCGGGCACCCGGCTGCTCGCCCGCCCGTCCGCGGGACCGCACGACGGCGACACGACCGCGCGACTCGCCGCCGCCTGCGACGGGCTGAGCGACGTCCTGCGCCAGGCCCTCGTCGGCTACCTGCGCCATCACGGCCAGTGGGAGGCGGCCTCCCGCGCGCTCGGCGTCCACCGCAACACGCTCCGGCACCGCGTCGCGCGCTGCCGGACGCTGCTCGGCGTGGACCTCACCGACCCGGACGTCACCGCGGAACTCTGGCTGCTGCTGCGCCGCCGGGGCATGGCGTAGGGGACGGAGGGGCGTGCAGCGCGCGGCAGTCCGGCGCCGGGGCCGCCCTTGTTCGTGAAAACCACCGGCGGAAACGCGAACTGGCGTGCGCAGAAGGGCTTTCGGAACGTAGTTTGTCGTCGGACAACCCGCGCGACGGAGAACGGACGGTACCCATGACCCACCCCGCGACGAGCCCCGACCCAGCGGCGCGCCAGAAGATCGACACGACGGTGCCCCACTCGGCTCGGATCTGGAACTACTGGCTGGGTGGCAAGGACAACTACGCCGTCGACGAGGAGGCCGGCGACGCCTACACCGCCGTCTTCCCCGGCATCGTCACCATCGCCCGCAGCAGCCGCGGCTTCCTGCGCCGCAACATCACCTACCTGGTCACCGAGGCGGGCATCCGGCAGTTCCTGGACATCGGCACCGGCCTGCCGACGGCCGACAACACCCACGAGGTCGCCCAGCGCATCGCGCCCGAGTCCCGGATCGTCTACGTCGACAACGACCCGATGGTCCTCGCCCACGCCCGCGCCCTGCTCTACTCCACCGCGGAAGGGGCGACCTCCTACGTCGACGCCAACGTGCTGGACCCCGACCGCATCCTCGCGGCCGCCGCCGACACGCTGGACTTCACCCGACCCATCGCCCTGATCCTCAGCAACATCCTCGGCCACGTGGCCGATTACGACCAGGCTCGCTCCATCGTCACCCGGCTGATGGACGCGCTGCCGTCCGGCAGCTACCTGTCCATCAACGACGGTTCGCTCGGCACCGACCCGGACTTCGAAGCGGCCCAGGAGGGCTACAACAAGAGCGGGGCCATTCCGTACAACCTGCGCACCGTCGAGCAGATGACCGCGTTCTTCGACGGGCTGGAGTTCGTGGAGCCCGGCGTCGTCTCCGTCCCGCACTGGCGTCCGGACCCCGAGGCCCCCGCCGCGGCGGCCGTCGCCGAGCACGGAGGTCTCGCGCGCAAGCCGTGACACCCGCGCGAGCCGTCCCGCGGCCGTGACCGAACCGCCCGTGCGGTGCTCGGTCACGGCCGCGTGCTGGGGGGCTCCCGAACCGCCTCAGGCGGCCCCGTCCTTGCGCAGGAAGCCGCGCAGCCGCCGCAGCGGCCAGGTGTTGATCACATCGTCCGGGGTCAGCCACCCGCGCTGCGCCGTGCCGATTCCGTAGCGCAGGTAGGCGAGATGGAGGAGGGAGTGGGCGTCGGAGTCGACGGCGAACTTCACCCCGTGGCTCCTGGCCCGCAGGATGTCCTCGTCGCCCAGGTCGAGGCGGTCCGGCTGGGCGTTGATCTCCAGGGCCGTGCCGGTGCGGGCGCAGGCCGCGAACACCTCGTCGAGGTCGGCGTCGATGCCGGGCCGCCTGCCGATCAGCCGGGTGGTGGGGTGCCCGATGACATGGACGTGCGGGTTCTCGCAGGCGCGTACGAGCCGCCGGGTCATCGCCTCGCGGCCGAGGCCGAAGTGGGAGTGCACCGAGGCCACGCAGAGGTCGAAGCCCGCGAGGAACTCGTCGGGCCAGTCCACCTCCCCGTCCGGGCCGATGTTGAGCTCGGTGCCGTGCAGCAGCCGCATCCGGTGGTGCCGGCCGTCCAGTGACCGCACCTGCTCGCGCTGGGCGAGGACCTTCTCCTCGGTCATGCGCTGCATGGCGAGGCCGGGCGCGTGGTCGGTGACCGCGTAGTACGCGTAGCCCCGGCCGGCGGCCGCCGCCACCATCTCCTCCAGCGGGGCGAGACCGTCGGTGAGATCGGTGTGGGTGTGCAGGTCGCCCCTGATGTCGTCCTCCGTGACCACCTCGGGCAGTTCACCGCGCAGACCGGCCTCGATCTCGCCCCGGTCCTCGCGCAGCGTGGGCGGGATCCAGGGCAGGCCGAGCCTGGCGTACACGTCCTCCTCCGAGCGGGAGGCGACCCGTTCCCCGCTCTCGGCGTCGAACAGGCCGTACTCGGAGAGCTTCAGCCCCAGATGGACGGCGATCGTCCGGGTGCGGATGTTGTGCCCCTTGGAGCCGGTGAAGTACTGCAGCGCCGCGCCCCAGGAGTCCGGCCGCACCACGCGCAGGTCGACCTGGACGCCTGTGTCGGTACGGATCGAGGTCTTCTTCGCGCCGTGCGCGATGACCTCGGCGGTCGTGGGCAGTTCGGTCAGCGCGTCCATGAAGGGCGCCGACCGCTCGGCGGCGACGAGGACGTCGATGTCCCCGACCGTCTCCCTCATGCGGCGCAGCGATCCGGCGTACGCGCACCGCGCACAGCCGGTGATCCGGGAGAGTTCGGCGACGACGTCCTCGGCGGCCTCCGTGGCGGTGCCCAGCAGGATCCGCTCGCCGGCCTGCCGCATGAGGGCGATGCCGTGCAGGATGTTCTCCTCGGTCTTCTTCCCGAAGCCCTTCAGATCGCGCAGCCTCTCCGCCTTGATCGCGTCGGCCAGTTCGGCCACCGAGGAGATGTGCAGGTCCTCGTGGAGGGTCATCGCCTTCCTGGGGCCGAGGGTGGGGATGGTGATCAACTGCCGTACCCCGGCGGGAATCCTGGCCCGTGTCTCCTCCACCACCGTGACGTTGCCGGTGCGGAGGTACTCGACGACCTTCTCGGCGATCGACCTGCCGACGCCCGGGATCTCCTTCAGACCCGTGATGTCGAGGCGGGAGACGTCGGCGGGGTGGCCGCCGATGGCACGGGCGGCCTTCTCGTAGGCGCGCGCCTTGAACGCGTCGCCTCCGGTGATGGCGATGAGGTCCGCGTACTCCTGGAGGAGCGCCTCGACCTCCTCGTTGGCCCGCACCACGTCTCACAGTCTAGGAACCGACCCCTCCGGCGGGCCAGGTGAGAGGTACGCGCCGGGACGGGCGGAGGGGTCACCGCTCCACGACCCGCACCAGGGCGAGCGTGATGTTGTCGGGACCGCCGGCGGCGATGGCGGCCTTCCACATTTCGAAGGCGGCCCGGCCGTCGTCGAACTCCCTCAGCAACTCGTCCAGGACGTCGTTCGGCAGCGGGTCGGTCAGGCCGTCGGTGCAGATCAGGTACCGGTCGCCCGGGGCGAGGGCGCAGGCCGTCACATGCGGGGTGACGGCGTGGAACGTCCGGGCGCCGCCGAGGGCCTGGGTCAGGAGCGAGATCGTGCGCTGCCCCGGCGGGGTCGGCGGGTTGTCGTCCACGCTGACCTGGAGCAGCCCGTCCCGGGGCGCGGCGAAGACCCGGCTGTCGCCCACGTTGAACGCCAGCAGCGACCCGGGCAGCAGGACGGCGCCCGCGACGGTGGTGCCCATCGTGGCCGGTCCGTCGTTCTCCGCGGCCGTGTACACCCGGCGGTTGCAGGCGTGCAGTGCCTCGCGGACGTCGTCCTCGCCGGTCATGCCGGGCCCGGACCGCGCGAGCTGCCGGACCACCAGGGAACTGGCCACATCGCCTCCGGGCTGGCCGCCGATCCCGTCGGCGACCGCGACGACCAGGGGCGCGCCGAGCGGGAACACCAGCGTCTGCGGATTCTCGGTCACCGTGGCGCACAGGGTCCACGGCCCGGCGACCAGGCTGTCCTCGTTGTGCTCGCGGATCAGTCCCGGATGGCTCAGCGCACTCACAGCTACGTACGTCATCACAGGCCACCGCCTTCCCCTGCCCGTCGGGCGGATCGCGTGCCCGCCGCCGGGGCGGATCGCGCGCCGAGACCCATTGTCGTGTGCGCCGCCGGGCGGTGCAGCCCGAGCAGCCCGAGTCCCGGGGCGGCCGGCCGGCCGGAACGGTGGGAGACTGGCCGGGTGGGTGACTGGCGAGCCGGCCGGGAGGCCGCCGTGAGCGGCTTCGGGCGGGCGCGGGGCAGTCGGGAGCGACCATGAGGCTTTCCTTTCTCGAACCTCTGTACAAGCAGTCCGGTCCGTTCGCTTCGGTGTATCTGGACACCTCCCGCGACAGCGCCGTCGCCGATCCCGACGCGGCCATAGAACTGCGGTGGCGGCACCTGCGGGACGCCCTGACGTCCGAGGGGGCGGACCGGGGCACCATCACCGCGGTGGCCGACCTCGTGGGCAGCGACACGGAGGTCCCCGGCACCCACGGGCAGGCGGTGTTCACCGCGCACGGCCACGCGGCCCTGCTGGACGAGCTGCCGGTCCCGCCCGCACGGGACACGGCGCACTTCGGAACGCTGCCGGACATCATGCCGCTGATCGCCCAGCACGCCCCCGGGATCGCGTACCTGGCGGTGCGGGTGCGCTACGGCGGACGTCACTCCACGGACGCGACGGGCACGGTGCGCGTCGACGCCGAGGCCGGCGTCTGGCCCCTGACCAAGGTCGCGCCCGGGTACCGCCTGCACGAGGAGATCCCGGCGGGCGACTGGCCGGGGGCGGCCCGGGTGATCGGCCGGGAACTGGAGGGCCACGCACGGCGCATCGACTGCGAAGCGGTGGTCGTCGCGGGAGACGCCTGGGCCCGCGGCATCCTCGTCAACCGGCTTCCAGCGCCGCTGCGCGGACATGTCACCATGGTGGAGGGCACGGGCGACGCGGTGCCGGGGCGGGCCCTGCTGGAGCAGCGGCTGGAGAGCCTGTTCAGGGGACGCATGGCGGCGCACGACCGACGCCTGCTGGACGTCTTCCTGGCCCAGCGCGCCCACGGCGCGGTGACGGCCGAGGGACTGCGCGCCGCCGTGGCGGCCCTGCAACGGGGCCAGGTCAGGGCTCTGCTGCTCAACAACCACCCCGAGTCGCCACTGCGCCTGTGGGTCGGCCCGGAACCCGGCCAAATCGCCCTCACAGAAGAGGAGTTGCGCTCCTACGGCGTCCAGGACGTACGCCGGGAGCGCGCCGACGCGGCACTGACCCGGGCGCTGGTCGGCACCCGGGCGGAACTCGTCCTGGTGCCCGAGCGGGAGGCTCGGCTGCACGAGGGCGTGGGCGTCCTGCTGCGCTGTCCGCTGCCCCGCGACGGCCAGGACGCACCGGGGACATGACGTCCGCGCGACTCAGCGTGCCGCGCGGCCCCACTGCGGTCCGACCTCGTGCCACTCGGCCTCCCAGGCGCGGGCACGGCGCCGGTCGAGCGCGGCGCGGGCCGCACAGCATCCGGCGCCGGCGGCACCCGCGACGGCGAGCGACACCAGCGCGCCCGTGGCCGCCGCCTGTGTCGCGGCCTGGGACGGGGTCAGGGGCGGGGGAGTGACGCGGTGGTGCTGATCGGTCCATATTCCGATCCGGTCGCCCGCTTCGAAGGTGGGCGCGACCAGGGTCCGGGCCTCGTGCCGGGTGCCGTCCGGTTCCGTCCAGCGGACGGTCCCCGAGACCCGGTCGTCCGGCGTCGTCACACTGTCGCCGCCGGGCCGGGCCGTGGTGACCAGGACAGCGGTGGCCGGGTGCCGCTCCACCTGCTGCCGGGCGAGGCCGTCCGCCGCCGCCTGGCCGACGACCACCCCCGTCAGGGGAGCGCCCACCGAGATGACGGCCCACGTGGCCAGCAGGACCCAGCCCTCGATCACGTCCTCACGCCGGCGCATCGGATTGCTCCGCCACCGCCACAGCGGAAGCCGGCCGGGTGTGTTCGCCCTCATCGTTGCTCCCTCCGGACCTCCGACCACCACCGGGCCCTCCGGCCACCCCCGGCCCGCCGAGCGGACGGTCGCCTGAACGGCTCCCTCCACCTTCAGCCTGACATCCTTCCGGGCCGCCGTCCTGGGGCCGCCCGACGCGGGCACACCGGCCGTACGTCCCCGCCGGGGCGGGACCCAGGGCCCACCTCCCGCAGGGCCGGTCGGCCCACTCCCGCCGCGGCCCGGACGCGCGACACTGGAAGTGTGCGCGGAGCACGGAGCGCGCGCAGTACGACCCGAGACCGACACGGTCCTGGTCCCGGAGGAGAAGACGGGCACCAGGACCATCCCGGTGCGGCGCGTCCGAGCAGGGGGCGCTCCATGCCGCACCCGGGTGCGCGGCCGGTGTGGCGCCGGCCGCGCACCCGCCGGGGGACGGTGCGGGGACGAGGAGGGTGACATGCTGAGACCCGTCGTGGCCGGCCTGGACGGTTCGCGCGAGAGCCTCGCCGCGGCCCACTGGGCGGCCAGGGAGGCCCTCCGGCGGGGGCTGCCGCTCCGGCTGGTGCACGCCTGGGAGGGCCTGCCCGACACCGCCGGGAGCGCGGGTCTGCCCGAGGTGCGCGTGCCGCAGTCCCGTGTGCGCCGGATGCTCCGGGACACGGTCGGCGAGCTGGCCGCGTCGTACCCGCGCCTCGACCTGTCGAGCGAGCAGGTGCGCCGGCAGCCGGGTCCCGCGCTGCTCGACGAGGCGGCGCACGCCGAGCTGCTGGTCATCGGCAGCCAGGGGCTGGGCGCGGTCGGAGGCTTCGTCCTGGGCTCGGTGGCCATGGCGACCGCCGTGCACGCTGAGCGGCCCGTCGTCCTCGTAAGGGCGGGGGAGACGGCGGGGAGCGAACATCTGCCGGACGTCTCCGGACACGTCTCGACGGGGACCGCGCACCGTGACGTGGCGGTCGCCGTCGACACCGACGGCTCCTGCGACGACGTCCTGGACTTCGCCTTCCGCGCCGCCGAACTGCGCGGGGCGCCCCTGCGGGTGGTGCACGCCTGGCACGTGCCGCTGACCCACGGGCTGCCGGACGCGCGCACCCGGGGATCGTTCCGGCAGGAGGCGGAACGGGAACTGGCCGCGCTGCTGGAGCCCTGGCGGCAGAAGTTCCCCGCCGTGTACGTGGCTGCGACGCTGCACGAGGGGCGCCCGGCGCACGTTCTGCCGGGCGCCGTGAGCGGGTCGGGCCTGCTGGTGGTGGGCCGCCGCAGGCGGCACCCCGCGATCGGCGCGCACGCGGGTCCGGTCACGCACGCCCTCGTCCACCACGTCACCCGCCCGGTCGCGCTCGTGCCCCACGACGACTGAACCGGCCGGCGTTCAGCGCTGTTCGGTCACCGCCGGCCCGCTCGCGAGATCGCACTCGACGTCGACGACGCCCTCCACGGCCCGTACCAGGCGGGCGGCCACGGGCACCAGCGAGGCGTCCCTTATCCGGCCGGTGAGCGTGACCACGCCGTCGACGACGCCGACGTGGACGGGCTCCAGCGGGGCGGGGAAGAGGTGGGAGACGATCTCCCGGCGGATCTCCTCGGCCAGGTCGTCGTCCGACCGCATGAAGACCTTCAGCAGGTCGCCCCGGCTGACCATGCCCTCCAGCAGTCCCTCGCCGGTGACGACGGGCAGCCGTTTGACCCGGTGCCGGCCCATGATGCGCGCCGCCTCGGCGAGGGTGGCGTCGGAGTGGACGGTGACCGCCGGGGAGGTCATCAGCTCCCCGGCCGTCACCGCGCCCGCCTTGGCCAGGTCGGGCAGCCGGCGGAGCTGGGTGAACCGGTCGGGGTCGCTGTCGCGGAACTCCTCCTTGGGCAGCAGGTCGGCCTCGGACACGACACCGATCACGCGTCCTTCGCCCTCCAGCACGGGAAGGGCGCTGACCTTCCACTGCGCCATGAGGCCGACGATCTCCTTGAACGGGGCGTCGCGTCCCACGGCCACGACCGTGTGCGTCATGACGTCGCTCACGATGTGCGGGCTGCCGTGCACGGTGTCCTCCTCGGGACGTCGGTGCGGTCGCGGCCGGTTCACCTGCCGCCGCTGCCGTAGGGGGCGTACAGGTCGAGCAGCCGGATACGGGCCGCCTGCAGTCGGTGGGCGACCACACCGCCGACCCAGACGGCGACGGCGCGGCCGAACTCGGGATCCTCCCGGCACAGCTCGCGCACGGCCTCGGCGTCGAACTCGTACGCCCGCACCGGGCTGGTGGCCTCGGCGCCGAGCTGCCACACGTGGGGCGTGAAGTGCCAGGACCAGCCGACGAGTTCGCCGTGGCCCAGGGTTTCGATGACGGCGGCGCTGCGGCCCGGGATGTGCAGGTCCAGAGCGACGGTGCCGGTCCGGATGATCCAGAACCGGTCTGCGTGGCGGCCCTCGTGGAACAGCCGGGAGCCCATGTCGAAGGAGGTCTCGCGGGCGAGCCGCATGAGCCGCGCACGATGCTCGGCCGGAAGGGCCGCGGCCCGGGTGGTGGTGGAGGTCATCGCTCCGGCTCCTCTCGTTCCTGCCGCCTCGCTCGGTCGGCGAGCGCGTCGTGCGGCGCGGCGGCTACCCCGGCGCGGTCGGTACCGACCGCGTACCGCGTACCGCGTGACGCACCGGCACCGGCCACGGCACCTGCTTCCGGCCAGGACCGCGGTGGAGGGGAACGTCCTGCCGCCGCGCTGCTGTCTCCAGCCTGGCCCCGTACGCCCCGCGCCGCCACGGGCCGCTCGGGCCCGGCAGGGGCCCTTCGGCCCCACATCCCACCCGGCGGCCCACCCCGGCCCGCGCCGGTCGAGGCGTACGTGCTGTCCGCGGGCAAGCGTGAGGGCGGGCCCCGAAGGGCCCGCCCTCGTCCGATTGCTCGGAGTGCCGTCCGTGCGACGGTGGTTACTTGACGACGGTGACGCGGTTGGCGGCCGTCGGCGTGTACGGCGCGGCGGCCGAGGTGTTCGCCGTCAGGTAGTCGACCAGGGCGGCCAGGTCGTCGCTGCCGACGAGCTGGTCGGTGCCCTTGGCGAACTCGGTGAAGCCGTCACCGCCGTCGGCCAGGAAGGAGTTCATGGCGACGCGGTAGGTGGCGTTGGGGTCGACCGGCTTGCCGTCCACCCGGATGGAGTCCTCGACGACGCGGTCGGCGCCCGTCTTGGTCAGGTCCAGGGTGTAGGTGAGGCTGCTGGAGATCTGAAGGTACTTGGGGGCGGCGGCGTTGCTGCCGCTGACCTGCTGCTTCAGCACGGTGACCAGCTGCGCGCCGGTCAGGTTCTTGAGGTTGACCGTGTTGCTGAAGGGCTGCACCGCGAAGCCCTCACCGAAGGTCACGACGCCGTCGCCCTCCTTGCCGGAGGCGGCGTAGACCAGGTCGGCGCGGATGCCGCCCGGATTCATCAGCGCCACGACGGCGCGGTTGTCCAGGGACTTGGCGTGCGCGAGCTGCGCGTCCGCGATCAGGTCGCCCAGCGGCGACTCGACGGCACCGCTGCGGGTGACGTCCTTGGTGATGTAGCCGACCGGCTTGTTGGCGACCGGGGCGGCCAGGGTCTGCCAGTAGTCGAGCAGCTGCGTAAGGTCGGCCGCCTTGGACTGGGTGCGGTCGACGACGCGGTTGGAGCCCTTGACCGTGGCGCGGACGATGTCGTCGGTGCGCGGGTCGTACTTCATGTTCAGCTCGGTGAAGAGCCGGCCGTAGGAGGCGGCGCTGGTCACCAGGCGGGGGTGGCCTGCCGGGTCCGGGATGGAGCAGACGTACGCGTTGTGGGTGTGGCCGGTGACGAGGGCGTCGACCTCCGGCGCGACCTTCTTGGCGATGTCCACGATCGGACCGCTCAGACCGGTGTTTCCGCCCGCGTCACAGTCGTAGTTGTACGCCGAGGAGGCCATCGGGTATCCGCCCTCGTGGACGAGCGCCACGATTGCGCGGATGCCCTGCTGCTGCAGTTCCTTGGTGTACTTGTTGATCGTCTCGGCCTCGTCGAGGAACTTCAGTCCCTTGACGCCCGCGGCGGTGACGACGTTCGGAGTGCCCTTGAGGGTGACGCCGATGAAGCCGACCTTCGCGCCCTTGACGTTCTGGACGACGTACGGCTTGAGAAGCGGCTTGCCGGTCTTCTCGTTGACCACGTTGGCCGACAGGATCGGGTAGTCGGCGCCCGCGAACTTGCGGCCCTTGGCGTAGCAGCCGTCGACCGGGTGGCAGCCGCCGTTCTGGAGGCGGAGCAGCTCGTCCTTGCCCTCGTCGAACTCGTGGTTGCCCACGCCCGTGACGTCGAGGCCGAGCTTGTTCATCGCCTCGACGGTCGGCTCGTCGTGGAAGAGGCCGGACAGCAGCGGGCTGGCGCCGACGATGTCGCCCGCGGCGACGGTCAGCGACCGGTCGTGGCCCTTGCGCGCGGTGCGCAGGCCGCTCGCCAGGTACTCCACGCCGCCGGCGTCGATGTCCTTCGTGGTGCCGTCCGCCTGCAGCTCCGTGACCCGGCCGGAGGAGCCGGCCGGCGGCTCCAGGTTGCCGTGGAAGTCGTTGATGGCGAGGAGCTGGAGGTCCTTCAGCGGGGCCGAGTTGGCGTCGGGCCCGGCCTGCGCGGGGTTCGCCGCGACGAGGGCGCCGGCGGTGGCCAGAGTGGCGGCCGCGGCGAGAGCCGCGACGACGACTCTTCGGGGAGCCGGGCGGCGGGAGTGGGTAGGCGACATGGTGCCTTCCTGGGTGGGACGGGGGAAAGTGGGGGCAGCTGGCGGAAGCCTAGATTCAACGCGCGTAGTTGTCAGGAACTTTGCGGTTACGGACAGGTTTCCATCCGGGAGATCTTCGTTGTTCAGGGCGATTTTGACCGTTTCGCGCGGACGTCCGAAGCCGTCGTCCCGGTAAGGCCGCGGTGAGGAATCCGTGAGAAGTTGCTGCCGACAGGAACGCGAGGATACCCGCGGGTGCACTGCCCTCGGCCCTGGGGGGTCCTCGGGGCCCCGGCTCCCGGCCGGTCCGCCTCGCTGACCGGCCGTTTCCGTGGGCGCCGCGCCCCGCGAGCGCGACGCGCCGCACACCCGCACCCCGCCGCCCCGCCCGCGGCCGCCGGCCGCTACCGTCCGCTGGGGGCATGAACCGACTCGTCCCCTGTGGGCGAATGGAGAAGGATGCGCATGATTCCTGACGCGGTGACCGAACTGTCGGCCGGGCAGCTCGCCGAGCCGACGCTCGGCGAGCTGCTGTCCTCGTGGCAGGCCGACGTCCCGGCGCTGGTCGTGGTGGCCGTCCTGGGCGGACTGTACGGCTGGGGCGTGCTGCGGCTGCGGCGGCAGGGCCGGAGCTGGTCGCCCGCCCGTACCGCCGCCTTCGCGCTGCTCGGACTGGGCACGCTGGTGGTGGCCACGATGTCGGCGCTGGCCGTGTACGACCACGTCCTGTTCTGGCCCGCCGCCGTGCAGAACATCCTGCTCGACCTGGTCGCGCCCCTCGGCCTGGCCCTCGGCGACCCGCTGCGGCTCGCGGTGGAGGCGCTGCCGGAGGACAGGGCGGAGCGGGTCCGGCGGGCGATGACCGGCCGGGTGGTGCGCCTGCTCACCTTTCCCCTGGTCAGCACGGCCCTCGTGCTCGCCACCGAGCTCGTCGTCTACTTCACGCCGTACTTCGCCACCGCGCTGCGCGTCGGCTGGCTGCACGAGCTGATGTACCTCCATCTGCTCGTCGCGGGCTGCCTGTTCGTCGTCCCGATGCTCACCCACGAGCAGGCGCTGCCGTCCTGGTGCACGCATCCCGTGCGGGCCGCGCTGGTGTTCCTGGACGGCATCGTCGACGCGGTGCCGGGAGTCGTGGTGATGACCCACGGAACACTGATCGCGGGTGCCTGGTACCAGCAGCACGCGCCCGCCTGGGCCACCGACGTCCACCACGACCAGCAGATCGGCGGCGGCGCGATGCTCAGCATCGCCGAACTGGTCGCGCTCCCCTTCATCCTGGCGATCCTGGCGCAGTGGGCGCGCGCCGAACGCGTCCAGAACGCCGCCCTCGACCGCCGCCTCGACCAGGAACTCGTCCGCGTCGCCGTCCCGCCCCGCTCACCCGGCGAACAGGCCCCGGCATCCGCTCCCGTACGCGTCCGTCCCTGGTGGGAAACCGAGCAGAACGAGGTGGCGAGCAGAATCCGCCGCAACCACGGCACCGACTGAACTCCGGCCCCGTCCAGGAGGGTTGGGGCGCCGGTGGCCGGAACCGTCCGGGCGCCGCCCGGCCCGTGGAGGCCGAATGGCGGGGGTCCGTCCCCAGGGAGACGATGAGAGCGAGGGGCTCGGTCCCCGCCGGTGGCGTGTGCGTGTGCGGGGGGACGGAGGCCGGCCCCGGTCGCAGGCATCACGGCCGGAAGGGAGATCACCGTCATGCTGGAAGTGAAGACGGTCGAGAAGCCGGACGAGCGGCGCGACTTCCCACGGGGGCACCTCGAAGCCGTCCACCTCACGGGACTCGACTTCGCCGTGGCCACGTTCGAACCGGGCTGGCGCTGGTCCGAGTCGGTCGGGCCGATCACCGGGACGCGAAGCTGCCTGGTCCACCACGACTGCTATGTCGTCCAGGGCCGTATGCGCCTGGTCATGGACGACGGCGGAGAGGCCGAGGTGGGGCCCGGCGACGTCTTCGTCTGCTCGCCGGGACACGACGCCTGGGTCGTGGGCGACGAGCAGGTCGTGCTGTACGACTTCGCGGGCGTCATGGCACGGCAGTACGCGAAGCCGGGCGGGAGGTAGTCACTTCCCGCTCACCAGCACCACCTCCAAGGTGCGCGGCCCGTGTACGCCCTCCACCCGGTCCAGTTCGATGTCGCTGGTGGCGGAAGGGCCGGAGATCCAGGTCAGCGGGCGGGTCGGGTCGAGCCGGTCCAGTGCCTGCGGCACGGAGGAGACGACCTGGTCCGGGACGCGCACCACGCAGATGTGGTGGTCGGGGACGAGTGTGATCCGGCGGCGGCCCTGGTCGGGGGAGCCGTCCAGGACGAGGGTGCCGGTCTCGGCGACGGCGAGCGCGCAGCCGGTGACGACGCTGTCGACCCGGTCGAGTTCGCGCGCGGTGGCGTCCGGCCGGTCCGTGACCCGGGTGACCCCGACGACGGCCGGCCAGTCCTCTTCGAGCCCGGGCGGTACGAGGACGGTCTTCGAGCCCCGCTCGCCGAGCAGGTGGGCGATCAGCCGGGGCAGCGCGTCGGCGTCGCAGCGGTGCACGATCGCCCGGTAGTCGGCCAGGTTCTCGGCGAGCAGGTCCACCGTCTCCTCGGTGCCGCGCTCGCCGTGCTGCCGCAGATAGTCGCGGGACACCGCCCGCTCGTACGGCACGTCGTCCGGCGGTACGTCCGCGAGGGCGCGCCGCACCCGGCCCAGGATCCGGTCCCGGCTGTTCACTTCGCTGCCTCCCTGCCCCCGTGCGTGCGCTGCCACCAGTCGCGGAACGGTTCCACCGGCACCGGCGGCAGATCACGGGTCCCGGTCCAGGCCCGGCCGGGGCCGGGCAGGGCGCGGGGGTGGAAGCGGCGGGTTCGGGACGCGAGCCGCTGCCCGCCGCGCAGGGCGCCGGGGCGGGTCAGGGCCCAGCGGGCCGCGCGCATCGCCGCGCGCTCGGCGGCGTGCCCCTTGGCCGGCTTGAGGAGCACCTTGTTGCCCGCCCGCGTCACCGGGCCACCCTCGACGACGCGTTCACGCAGGTGGACCAGCACCTCGGGGATGTCGATGGCGACCGGGCACACCTCGTAGCAGGCGCCGCACAGCGACGACGCGTACGGCAGGGAGGCGTCGATCTCGCTCGTGGTGCCACGTAGTTGGGGGCTGAGGATGGCACCGATCGGGCCCGGGTAGACCGAGCCGTACGCGTGCCCGCCGGCCCGCTCGTAGACCGGGCAGACGTTCAGGCACGCCGAGCAGCGGATGCACCGCAGGGCCTGGCGGCCGACCTCGTCGGCGAGGGTGTCGGTGCGGCCGTTGTCCAACAGCACCAGATGGAAGGTTTCCGGCCCGTCGCCGTCGGTGGTGCCGGTCCACATGGAGGTGTACGGGTTCATCCGCTCGGCCGTCGAGGAGCGGGGGAGTGTCTGGAGGAAGACTTCCAGGTCGCGCCAGGTGGGGACGATCTTCTCGATGCCGACGACCGAGATCAGTGTCTCGGGCAGGGTCAGGCACATCCGCCCGTTGCCCTCGGACTCGACCACGACCAGCGTGCCCGTCTCGGCGACGACGAAGTTGGCGCCGGAGATGCCGACCTTGGCCCGCAGGAACTTCTCCCGCAGGTGCAGACGGGCGGCCTCGGCGAGTTCGGCGGGCGCGTCCGTCAGCCCCTCGGGGGCCGGGCGGCCCCACTCGCCCATCTCGGAGCGGAAGATGTCCCGGATCTCGCCGCGGTTGCGGTGGATCGCGGGCACCAGGATGTGTGAGGGCCGGTCGTGGCCCAGCTGCACGATCAGCTCGGCGAGATCGGTCTCGTAGGCCCTGATGCCCTCCGCTTCGAGTGCCTCGTTGAGGCCGATCTCCTGGGTGGCCATCGACTTGACCTTGACGACCTCGCGCTCGCCCGTCGCCTTGACCAGCGAGGCCACGATCCGGTTGGCCTCGTCGGCGTCGGCGGCCCAGTGGACGGTGCCGCCCGCGGCGGTGACCGCCTCCTCCACCCGCACCAGATACCGGTCCAGATGGCGCAGGGTGTGGTCCTTGATCTGCCGGCCCGCCGCCCGCAGCGCCGCCCAGTCCGGCATCTCCGCCACGGCCGCGGCCCGCTTGGCGCGGATGGTGTGCGTGGCGTGGCGCAGATTGCCGCGCAGGGTGGTGTCGCGCACGGCGTCGTGCGCGGCCCGGGGAAAGGGCGGGAACACCGGGGAGCCGGGCATGCCCAGGAACGTCGCGCTCATGCCGCGGCCTCCTCCTCCGTGCCGGCCAGGATCTCCGCGATGTGCACCGGCCGCATCCGCGTCCCGAGACGGGCCATCGTGCCGCCGAGGTGCATCAGGCACGAGTTGTCGCCCGCGCACAGCACCTCCGCGCCCGTCGACTCGGCGTTGCGCACCTTGTCCGCGCCCATCGCCGCCGAGACATCGGGGTTCTTCACCGCGAAGGTGCCGCCGAAACCGCAGCACTCCTCGGCCCCGGGCAGCTCCACCAGCTCCAGCCCCTTCACCGCCCGCAGCAGCCGCAGTGGACGGTCGCCCAGTCCCAGGCCGCGCAGTCCGTGGCAGGTCGGGTGATAGGTCACGGTGTGCGGGTAGTACGCGCCCACGTCCGTCACCCCCAGCACGTCCACCAGGAACTCGGTCAGCTCGTACGTCCTCGGCACCACCGGGGCCAGGGCGGTCGCGAGCCCGTCCCCGCGCCCCTCGGCCCGTGCGCGGGTGCCCATGCGCGGATACAGCTCCCGCACCATCGCGCCGCAGGAACCGGACGGTGTCACGATCGCCTCGTAGTCCCGGAAGACCTCCGAGAAGCGCCGGGCCAGCGGCTCGGCCTCGTGCCGGTAGCCGGTGTTGTAGTGCGCCTGCCCGCAGCAGGTCTGGGCCATCGGGAAGTCCACCTCGACACCCAGCCTGGTCAGGAGCTTCACCGTCGCGCGCCCGGTGTCGGGATAGAGCGTGTCGTTGACGCAGGTCAGGAACAGAGCGACACGCATCGCGGCTCCTCGTCGTCGGTCGTCGGTCGTCGGACGGGGTCGGGGCACCGCCCACACGCGCTCAGCGTAGTGGCGGAGCAATCGGGCGCGGGGTCCGGCGGGAGATCCCGGCCTCCGGCGTGGCGGGGACCGCGAGCCCCGGCCCGGCGAGGCACCGGCTCACACTGTGACGGCTCACGGGGTGACGGCGGTGAGCCGGGCCTCGGCCGCGCGCCAGGCCGCCGCGTCGCCGCCCGGCTCGTACCGCTCGAGCGGCTGCGTCCGGGCGAGCAGGGCCCGCATCCCGGCCCGGTCGCCGACGAGCCCGTGCGCGCGGGCCTGCACGAGGACGTTGCCGAGGGCCGCCGCCTCGGCCGGCCCGGCGACCACGGGCAGCCCGCAGGCGTCCGCGGTCAGCCTGCACAGCAGGGCGTTGCGCGCGCCCCCGCCCACGAGGTGCACGATGTCGACGGGGTGGTCGGCGAGCCGCTCGGCCTCCGCGACCGCCCTGCGGTGGGCGAGGGCGAGGGAGTCGAGGACGCAGCGGGTGATCTCGGCGCGGGAGCCGGGCACCGGCTGGCCCGAGGCCCCGCAGGCCGCCGCGATCCGCTCCGGCATCCGGTCCGGCGCGAGGAAGACCGTGTCGCCCGCGTCGATGACCGACCGGAGCGCGGGCACCTCGGCGGCCGCCCGCAGCAGCTCGTCCAGGTCCGGGTCGCCCCAGGCCCGCAGGCACTCCTGGAGCAGCCACAGCCCCATGATGTTGCGCAGGTAGCGGACCGTGCCGTCGAGCCCCAGCTCGTTGGTGAAGTTGGCGGCGCGGCTGTCCTCGGTGAGCACCGGAGCGTCCAGCTCCAGACCGGCCAGCGACCAGGTGCCCGTGCAGATGTACGCGAACCGTTCCCCGGAGGCGGGCACGGCGGCCACCGCGGACGCCGTGTCGTGCGAGGCGACGGTCGTCACCGGCACCGGCCCGCGCAGCCCGGTCTCCCGCAGCACCTCGGGCCGCAGCACACCCGCCGGATCCCCGGGGCGGCGCAGCGGCGCGAACAGGTCCAGGTCGACACCCAGCCGGGCCGCGACCTCGTACGACCAGTCGTGCGTGCGCGGGTCGACGAGCTGGGTGGTCGAGGCGTTGGTGAGTTCGGTGCCCTGCTCACCCGTGAGCCAGTACGCCAGCAGGTCGGGGATCAACAACAGGCGCCGCGCGGAGGAGAGTTGGGGAGAGGAGCGGGAGGCCGCCAGTTGGTACAGCGTGTTGAAGGGCGCGTACTGGATGCCGGTCGCCGCGTACAGTTCGGCGGCCGGCACCGTCGCCCACACCTTCCGCGCCACGCCCTCGGTGCGCGCGTCGCGGTAGTGGACGGGGTTGCCGAGCAGGGCGCCGTCCGCGTCGAGCAGGCCGTAGTCCACGGCCCAGCCGTCGATGCCGACGGAATCCACCCGCCCCGCCGCCCGCAGCCCGTCGAGCATCCCGGCGTACAGGGCGAGCACGTCCCAGCGCAGCCCCTCGGGAAGCCGGGCCGGCCGGTTGGGGAAGCGGTGCGCCTCGGACAGCTCCAGCCGGTCGCGGCCGACCCGCCCGACCATGACCCGGCCGCTGGAGGCGCCGAGGTCGACGGCGGCGTACGCCCTCACGTCCGGGCTCATCGCAGGAAGGCGGCCGCGACACCGGCGTCGACGGGGACGTGCAGCCCCGTGGTGTGGGTCAGCTCCCCGCCGGTCAGCGCGAAGACGGCGTTCGCCACGTGCTCGGGCAGCACCTCCCGCTTCAGCAGCGTCCGCCCGGCGTAGAACTCGCCGAGCTTGTCCTCCGGCACTCCGTACACGGCGGCCCGTTGCGCGCCCCAGCCGCCCGCGAAGATCCCGGAGCCGCGGACGACTCCGTCCGGGTTGACCCCGTTGACCCGGATCCCGTGTTCGCCCAACTCGGCTGCCAGGAGCCGTACCTGATGCGCCTGGTCGGCCTTGGTGGCCGAGTAGGCGATGTTGTGGGGTCCGGCGAACACGGCGTTCTTGGAAGCGATGTAGACGATGTCTCCGCCCAGCCCCTGGGCGATCATCACCCGCGCTGCCTCCCGCGAGACCAGGAACGACCCGCGCGCCATGATGGCGTGCTGGCGGTCCCAGTCCTCGGCCGAGGTCTCCAGCAGCGGCTTGGAGATCGAGATGCCGGCGTTGTTGACGACCAGGTCCACCCCGCCGAAGGCGAGCAGGGCCGCCTCGAAGGCATGGGCGATCTGCTGCTCGTCCGTCACGTCCACCGGCACGGCGACCGCCTTGTCGGGCCCGCCGAGTTCCCCGGCGACGGCGGCGGCGCTCCGGCCGTTCATATCGGCGACGACGACGCACGCGCCCTCGTCGGCGAGCCGTCGCGCGATGGCCCTGCCGATGCCGCTGCCCGCGCCGGTGACGAGCGCGACGCGTGCCGCGAGCGGCTTCGGCGCGGGCATCCGCCGGAGCTTGGCCTCCTCCAGTTCCCAGTACTCGATGCGGAACTTCTCCGACTCCTCGATCGGCGCGTACGTCGACACGGCCTCCGCGCCCCGCATGACGTTGATCGCGTTGACGTAGAACTCGCCGGCCACCCGGGCCGTCTGCTTGTCCTTGCCGAAGGAGAACATGCCGACGCCCGGCACGAGAACGATCGCCGGGTCCGCGCCGCGCATCGCGGGGGAGTCGGGCCGGGCGTGCCTTCGGTAGTAGGCGGTGTACTGCTCGCGGTACTCGGCGTGCAGCTCCTTCAGCCGGGCGATCGCCTGCTCCGGCGGAGCCGTCGGCGGCAGGTCGAGCACGAGCGGCCGGACCTTGGTCCGCAGGAAGTGGTCGGGGCAGGAGGTGCCGAGCGCGGCGAGCCGCGGATGACCGGCACGGGAGAGGAAGTCCAGTACCACGGGAGCGTCGCTGAAGTGCCCGACCTGCGCCCTGTCCTGGGAGGCAATCGCGCGCACGTACGGCGCGAGGGCCGCGGCCCGCTTCCGCCGCTCACCCTCGGGCAGCGCCTCGTATCCCTCGACGACCGCCCCGAACGGCTCGGGCCTCCCGCGTTCGGCGAGGAAGGCCTCGGCGGCGCGGATGATGTGCAGCGAGTTGCGCTCGCACTCCTCGGAGTCCGCGCCCCACGCGGTGATCCCGTGCCCGCCGAGCACGCAGCCGATCGCCTGCGGATGAGCCTCCCTGACCGCGGCGATGTCCAGCCCGAGCTGGAATCCGGGCCGCCGCCAGGGCACCCACACCACACGGTCCCCGAAGCACTCGGCGGTCAGCTTCTCCCCATCGGCGGCGCAGGCGAGCGCGATACCGGAGTCGGGGTGCAGATGGTCCACGTGCGGGGCGCCGACCAGCCCGTGCATGGCGGTGTCGATGGAGGGCGCCGCTCCTCCCTTGCCGTGCAGGCAGTAGTCGAACGCGGCGACCATCTCGTCCTCGCGCTCCACACCGGGGTAGACACCGGCGAGCGCCCCCAGCCGGTCCAGCCGCAGCACGGCGAGGCCGGCCTCGGTGAGTGTCCCGAGGTCGCCTCCGGAGCCCTTCACCCACATCAGCTCGACGTCGTCGCCGGTGACGGGATCGGTGCCGACGCCCTTCGCGGACGCGTTGCCGCCCGCGTAGTTGGTGTTGCGGGGATCGGCACCCAGCCGGTGGGACCGGGACAGAAGGGCGGAGGCTTCGGGGTGAAGTGGCATGGGGGGTTCCCTTCAGGAGAGGGGCGTGCGGGGGAGGGGGAGGGAAGTACGAGAAAGGGCATGGGCGCTTCCCGGAACTAAGCTCCCCACCCCGCCTGTTGACCGCCGACCCGCTCGGCGGCGATCTTCTCCGCCCACCCCGACCGGCGGTACGCCGCGAGAGGATCGGGATCCAGCCCCATCTCCTCCCGCACCTCACGCAGCAACGGCCGGACATCCGTGTTGTACGCGTCCATCAACACCGCGTTGGCCTCCAGCACGTCCCCAGAGACCTGCGCGGCGGCCAGCGCCTCGCGGTCCGTCAACAGGGCCTTGGCCGTGGCCTCCTGAACGTTCATCACCGACCGGATGATCGCCGGGATCTTCGCCTCGATGTTGTGGCACTGGTCGAGCATGAACGCGACCCCGGACGTCAACCCGCCCCCGCGCACCACCTCGTACATGATCCGGAAGAGCTGGAAGGGATCGGCCGCGCCCACCATCAGGTCGTCGTCGGCGTAGAACCGGGAGTTGAAGTCGAACCCGCCGAGCCTTTCCTCCCGCAGCAGGGTGGCGACGATGAACTCGATGTTCGTGCCCGGCGCGTGGTGCCCGGTGTCCACCACGACCCGCGCCTTCGGGCCCAGCTTCAGGCAGTGCGCGTACGCCGTACCCCAGTCCGGGACGTCCGTGGTGTAGAAGGCCGGCTCGAAGAGCTTGTACTCCAGCAGCATCCGCTGATCCTCGCCGAGCCGCTCGTACACCTCGGCCAGCCCCTCGCCCAGCCGGTCCTGCCGTCCCCGTATGTCGTCCTGGCCGGGGTAGTTCGTGCCGTCGGCGAACCAGAGCTTCAGATCGTTCGATCCGGTGGCGTCCATGATGGCGACGCACTCCAGCAGATGGCCGACCGCCTTGCGCCGCACCGCCGCGTCCGGATGGCAGATGCTGCCGAGCCGGTAGTCGTCGTCCTGGAAGGTGTTGGAGTTGATCGCGCCCAGTCTCAGACCGCGGTCCTCGGCGTGCCGGGCGAGCGCCGCGTAGTCGTCCACCTCGTCCCACGGGATGTGCAGGGCGACGGTCGGAGCGACACCGGTGACGGCGTGCACCTGGGCCGCGTCGTCCACCTTCTCCCACGGCGTACGCGGCACGCCCGCCTGCGCGAACACCTTGAAGCGTGTCCCCGAGTTCCCGTACGCCCACGACGGCGTCTCGACGGCCTGGGTCCTGAGGGCGGCCTTCACCGCGGCGAGGTCGGTCACTGCGAGGCTCCTGTGACGGCTTTTGGGACGGCTTCGAGAACCAGCTCCGAACGAGGTCTGAGCCGGTTCTTGCAACCCGTTTGTGTGAAACGATTCAGCGATTGAAACTATGAGCCGCCGGTGAGGGTGTCAACCCTTCCGGTAGGGGCGACGCACCATAGTGCCCTGAGCTTCCACCCGGTTGTCGATCCCGCACTGTTTTCGATCCGCGCCCATTGACGGGACATCCGCTCCCGGCCTAACGTCCCGGCCACCAGGTTGAAACCTTTCACGACGTGGGGCGGCACTCCGCCGGCGTCGTCGAGGAGCCCCCATGACTCACCCGTCCGACACGGGTCCGGCCCCGGTGCTGGCGCTCAGGGACATCTCGAAGTCCTTCGGCGCGGTGCGTGCCCTCAGGAACGTGTCCCTGGAACTGCTTCCGGGAGAGGTGCACGCCCTCGCCGGGGAGAACGGCGCGGGCAAGTCGACCCTCATCAAGATCCTCGCCGGGGTGCACCGGCCCGACGCCGGCCAGGTGCTGCTCGACGGCGAAACCGTCGTCTTCCACGGTCCCGGAGACGCCCGGGACGCCGGTATCGCCGTGATCTACCAGGAACCGACGCTCTTCCCCGATCTGTCGATCGCCGAGAACATCTTCATGAGCCGCAGGCCCCGGCGGGCTCTGGGCCGTATCGACCACGACGCCACCCGTGAGGCCACCCGAGCCCTGATGGGGCGGCTCGGTGTCGACCTCGACCCCGACCGTCCCGCGCGCGGACTGTCCATCGCCGACCAGCAGATCGTCGAGATCGCCAAGGCGCTCTCCTTCGACGCCCGCGTCCTGATCATGGACGAGCCGACCGCGGCCCTGACCGGCAGTGAGGTCGCCCGCCTGTTCGGCGTCGTGCGCGCCCTGCGCGACCAGGGCGCCGCGGTCCTGTTCATCTCGCACCGCCTGGAGGAGATCTTCGCGATCTGCCGGCGGGTCACGACCCTGCGCGACGGCGCCCGGATCGCCGTCGAGCCGCTGGACGGCATGACCGAGGACGACCTCGTGCGGCGCATGGTCGGCCGCGACCTCGACGAGCTCTACCCCAAGCAGGACGTGACACCGGGCGGCATCGCGCTCAGTGTGCGCCGGCTGACCCGCGAGGGCGTCTTCACCGACGTCTCCTTCGACGTGCGGCGCGGCGAGATCGTGGGCCTGGCCGGACTGGTCGGCGCCGGGCGCACGGAGGTCGCCCGCGCCGTCTTCGGCATCGACCGGTGGGACGCCGGCGAGGTCGAGGTCGACGGACGCCGGCTCACCAATGGCGCCCCGTCCCTCGCGATGGCCGCCGGGCTCGCCCTGGTCCCCGAGGACCGGCGCGCCCAGGGCCTGGTGATGAACATGTCCATCGAGCGCAACATCGGCCTCACCGGACTCCGGACGACCGTGAGGGCCGGACTGATGGACCGCGGCGCGGAACGCAGCCGCTCCCTGGACTGGGCGGTCAGACTCCGGGTCAAGTACGCCAGGATCGCCGACGCCGTCTCCACGCTCTCCGGTGGCAACCAGCAGAAGGTCGTCCTCGCCAAGTGGCTCGCCACCGGCCCGAGGGTGCTCATCGTCGACGAGCCGACCCGCGGCATCGACGTCGGCACCAAGGCCGAGGTGCACCGGCTGCTCGGTGAACTGGCCGCCGACGGGGTCGCCGTCCTGATGATCTCCTCCGACCTGCCCGAGATCCTCGGCATGGCCGACCGGGTGCTCGTGATGCACGAGGGCCGGCTGACCGCCGAGATCCCCCGCTCCGACGCCACCGAGGAAGCCGTGATGGCCGCGGCCACGGGGAGGGCGGCGTGACCACGACCGCCCCCGACCCCGCCCCCACCGCCGAGGCGCACCGGTCCGGCGGCACCCGCCTGGTCGACCGGGTGTTCAGGATGCGTGAACTCGCCATCCTGGTCGTCCTGCTGGCGCTGATAGCCGTCGCCCAGGCGGGCAACAGCGCGTTCCTGTCCGAGCAGGGCGTCAAGGACCTGCTGCTGAACGCGACCATCCTGGTGCTCGTCGCCACCGGCCAGTCCCTGGTCGTCATCACCCGCAACGTCGACCTGTCGGTCGGCTCCACGCTCGGCATCAGCGCCTTCGCCGCCGGCACGTGGCTGCAGGGCGGCGGGAACTCCGTGGTGGCCGTCGTCCTCGCGGTGCTCGTCGGGGTCGGCTTCGGCCTGCTGAACGGACTTCTCGTCAGCCTCGGCCAGGTACCCGCGCTCGTCGTCACCCTCGGCACGCTCTACATCATCCGCGGCATCGACTCCGTCTGGGTCGGCTCCCGCCAGATCACCGCGGCCGACCTGCCCGGCGGTTTCGTCGGCTTCGGCTCCGGCGGCATCCGGATGGTGCCGTACCTGGCGCTGATCGCCCTCGCCGTCCTGGTGGCGACGGCGTACGGCCTCAAGCACTACGGCAGCGGCCGCGAGCTGTACGCGCTCGGCTCCAACCCGGAGGCCGCCCGCCTCGCCGGCATCCCGGTGCGCAAGCGTGTCCTGGCCGCCTACACCTTCTGCGGCGGCCTTGCCGGTCTCGCCGGGGCGATGTACCTGGCCCGGTTCGGCAACGTCGACTCAGGCACCGGCAGCGGATACGAACTCACCGTCGTCAGCGCGGTGGTGGTCGGCGGCGTGGTCTTCAACGGCGGCTCCGGCAGTGTGTACGGCGCGGCCCTCGGCGCCCTGCTGCTGACCTCCGTGAACAGTGTGCTGCCCGCACTCGGCGTCAGCTCCGTCTGGGTGCTGGCGATCAACGGCGTCCTGCTCCTGCTCGCCATCGCGGTCGACCGGGTCGTCGCGCTGCGCGTGGCCTCGGCCCTGAAGAAGAGGAACGCCCGCCATGGCTGACTCCGCCCTCTCGCGAGCCGTGCGCTGGGACACCGTCGTCGGTGCCCTGCTCGTCGTGGTCCTGCTGTTATCCTTCGGCCTCGTCGACGGCTTCGGCAACGCCCTCAACCTGTCGTTCCTGATCGGCAACACCCTGCCGATCGCGCTGATCGCCCTGCCGATGACCCTGCTGGTGGTCTCCGGTGAGATCGACCTGTCGGTGGCCTCCACCGCCGGACTGTCCGGCGCGGTGATGGGCGCCCTGTGGAACCAGGGCATGGCGATCGAGACGATCATCCCGCTGTGCTTGCTGCTGGGCGCGGTGTGCGGTCTGGTCAACGGCCTGCTGGTGACCAGGCTCGGACTGCCGTCCCTCGCGGTGACCATCGGCACCCTCGCCGCCTACCGCGGCATCGCGCAGATCGTGCTCGGCTCCGACGCGGTGACCGACTTCCCGGACCAGTACCTGGACTTCGCTGCTGGACGCGTCGGGAACACCTTCCTGCCGCAGGCGTTCCTGCCCTTCCTGCTCCTGCTGGCGATCGCCGTCATCACCCTGCACGCCACCCCCTTCGGGCGAGCGCTGTTCGCGATCGGCGCCGGCGAGGAGGCGGCCCGGTTCGCCGGCATCCGGGTCAGGCGCGACAAGCTGATCCTGTTCGTCGCCGCGGGCTTCATGTCCGCCCTGACCGGCGTCTTCTGGGCCCTGCACTACGCGAGCGCCCGCTACGACAACGCCACGGGACTCGAACTCTCCGTCGTCGCCGCGGTGTTGCTCGGCGGCATCGACTTCGACGGCGGGAGGGGCACGCTCGGCGGCGCCGTCGCCGGTGTCTTCCTGCTCGGCGCGCTGCAGAACGTGATGAGCCTGCTGAACGTCTCCGCCCAGTCGCAGATCGTCGTCACCGGCGTCCTGCTCGTCGTCTCCGTGCTCGGCCCGCGAGTCGCGCGCCAGGTCTCCGCCGCCAGGAGCGCGCGCCGAGCGGCCTCGGCGCCCGAGCCGCCCAGGTCAGAGGCGCCCACACCGACTTCGTAGACCGCTCCGCCCACCCCGTCGCCCTCGTAAAGGACTTCATCATGCGCAAGTCGACGATCCGCCGCACCTGCGCGGCCCTCGCCGCCGCGACCTCCCTCGCCCTGGCCGCCACCGCCTGCGGCGGCACCACCAAGAACGACGTGGGCAAGGACAGCGGCGCCGCCGCATCCTCGGCCGGCCAGGCCGACCCGGACGCCCCGACCAAGAAGGGTCTGACCGTCGGCTTCCTGCCCAAGCAGGTCAACAACCCCTACTTCACCTCCGCCGACAACGGCGGCAAAAAGGCCCTGGCGGAACTGGGCGAGAAGTACAAGGAGGTCGGACCGTCCAGCGCCACCGACACCTCCGGCCAGGTCTCCTACGTCAACACCCTCACCCAGCAGCAGGTCGACGCGATGGCCGTGTCCGCGCAGGACCCGGGCGCCCTGTGCACCGCGCTGAAGCAGGCCATGAAGAACGGCATCAAGGTCGTCACCTACGACTCCGACACCAAGCCCGACTGCCGCAACGCCTTCGTCTCCCAGGCGTCCGCCGAGGACCTCGGCCGGACCGAGGTGCAACTGCTCGCGCAGCAGATCGGATTCAAGGGCGAGATCGCGATCCTGTCCGCCGCGCAGACCGCGACGAACCAGAACACCTGGATCGACTACATGAAGCAGGAGCTGAAGGACCCCAAGTACAAGAACGTCGAGCTGGTCAAGGTCGCCTACGGCAACGACGACGCGCAGGCGTCCTTCCAGCAGACCCAGGGCCTGCTCCAGCAGTACCCGAACCTGAAGGGGATCATCTCCCCGACCACCGTCGGCATCAAGGCCGCCGCCCAGTACCTGTCCGGCTCCAAGTACAAGGGCAAGGTCAAGCTGACCGGCCTCGGCACCCCCAACGACATGCGCACGTACGTCAAGAACGGCACCGTCGAGGCCTTCGAGCTGTGGGACCCGGCCAAGCTCGGCGAGCTGGCCGCGTACACCGCGGTCGCCCTCGCCTCCGGGCAGATCACCGGCAAGGAGGGCGAGACCTTCAACGCCGGCGCCACGGGCTCGTACACCATCGGCAAGGACGGCCTGATCAACCTCGGCAAGCCGACCGTCTTCGACGGCAGGAACATCGACCAGTTCCACTTCTAGTGCCCGGGCACCAGTCACCGAGCGCGCCTCGTCCCCCCCCGCCCGTGACCCGCGCAGATGTGCGGTGCCGTGACGGTAATGTGAAGGCCCGCCGCCGCCCGTCGCATTCCTGGAGGTTTCCGCTCGATGGCCCCATCGGTGGGTATCAAGGACGTCGCACGCGCCGCCGGTGTCTCCGTTGGCACGGTCTCGAACGTCATCAACCGTCCGGAGACCGTCGCCACCGAGACCCGGGCCCGCGTGCAGTCCGCGATCGACCGGCTCGGCTACGTCCGCAGCGAGTCCGCGCGCCAACTGCGGGCCGGCCGCAGCCGGATCATGGGACTGCTCGTCCTCGACATGGGCAACCCCTTCTTCGTGGACGTCGCCCGGGGCGCCGAGCGGGCAGCCCGGGCGGCCGGGCTCGGCGTGATGGTCTGCAACAGTGCGCAGAGCCCCGGCGAGGAGGCCGAGTACCTGTCCCTCTTCGCCGAACAGCGGGTGCGCGGCGTCCTGCTCACCCCCGCCGACACCACCGGCCGCAACATCGCCGCCCTCCGCCGCCACGGCATCCCCTTCGTCCTGGTCGACCGGGTCGCCGAGGGCGCCACCGAGTGCTCGGTCTCCGTGGACGACGTGGCGGGCGGCGCGCTCGCGGTACGGCACCTGGTGGACGCGGGGCACCGCTCCCTCGCCTACGTGAGCGGGCCGCCCGGTCTGAACCAGGTGCGCGACCGCCGTACCGGCGCCCTGAACGCGCTCGCCGAGGCGGGCCTCGGACCCGACGCGCTGCGCGAACTGCCCACCGAGCGCCTCGACGTGGCCGCCGGACGGGACGCGGGCGCCCGCCTCCTCGGCCTCGCCGGCCGGCCCACGGCCGTCTTCTGCGCCAACGATCTCCTCGCCCTCGGCGTGCTGCAGTCCATGTACGCGGCCGGGGTCCGGGTCCCCGAGGACCTCGCCATCGTCGGCTACGACGACATCGAGTTCGCCGCCGCCGCGGCCGTGCCGCTCACCTCGGTCCGCCAGCCCGCCGTCACCATGGGCGCCCTGGCGGCGGAGCTGCTGCTGGAGGAGACCGGGCAGCCGGCGGCGCACGAGCACCGGCGGGTGGTGCTCCAGCCGGAACTGGTGGTACGCAGCTCCAGTCTGCCCGGGCGCCCACCGGCCGCCCAGTGACGCGTCCACCGCGCGCTCCGCACGAATTCCCGGTCCCCGCGGTCGGGCGGCGGAGGAACATGTGCTGAACTGGGACGCGGCCGTAAACCCTCCGTCCCGGGAGAACCCTTGACCGTCAGCTACCGCCACCCCGGCGTCGTCCTCACCGACCGCACCTTCACCGTGCCGCTCGACCACGACGACCCCGCCGGGGAGACGATCGAGCTCCACGCACGTGAGGCCGTCGCGCGGGACAAGGCCGGCCAGGACCTGCCGTGGCTGATCTACCTCCAGGGCGGTCCCGGCTTCGGGGCGAACCGTTTCATCGGACGGCAGGCCTGGTTCGGCCGGGCCCTGGAGGACTACCGGGTCCTGCTCCTCGACCAGCGCGGCACCGGCCACTCCACGCCCGCCAACCGCCAGACGCTGCCCCTGCGCGGCGACGTGGCCGCACAGGCCGACTACCTCACGCACTTCCGCGCCGACTCGATCGTCCGCGACTGCGAGGCGATCCGCCCCGAGGTGACCGGCGGCGCTCCCTGGACCGTCCTCGGGCAGAGCTTCGGCGGCTTCTGCACCGTGAACTACCTGTCCACGCACCCCGAGGGCATGGCCGCCGCCCTGATCACCGGCGGCCTGCCCTCGCTCGACGCCCACGCCGACGACGTCTACAGGGCCGCCTACCCGCGCATCGAGCGCAAGGTCGCCGCCCACTACGCCCGCTACCCGCACGACGTCGACCGCGCCCGCCGCATCGCCGACCACCTGCTCACCCACGACGTGGTGCTCCCGAACGGCTACCGGCTGACCGTCGAGGCCTTCCAGTCGCTCGGCATCATGCTCGGCGGCGGCGACGGCAGCCACCGACTCCACTTCCTCCTCGAGCACGCCTTCGTCCGCACCCCGGGCGGGCCGGAACTGTCCGACGCCTTCCAGGAGGAGGTCCAGGGCCTGCTGTCGTACGCGGGCCACCCGCTGTACGCCCTCGTCCACGAGGCCATCTACGGCCAGGACGCCCGCCCCACCGCATGGTCGGCCGATCGGGTCCGCGCGGAGTTCCCGCAGTTCGACGCCGCCAAGGCCCTCGCCGGCGACGGGCCGGTGCTGTTCACCGGCGAGACCGTGCACCCCTGGATGTTCGACTGCGACCCGGCGCTGCGCCCGCTGCGCGAGACCGCCGAACTGCTCGCCGCCCGCACCGATTGGCGGCCCCTGTACGACCCCGCCCGCCTCGCCGCCAACGAGGTCCCGGTCGCCGCGGCCGTCTACCACGACGACATGTACGTCGACACGGCCCACGCCCTCGCCACCGCCCGCGCGATCGGTGGCCTGCGCACCTGGGTCACCGACGAGTTCGAGCACGACGGCGTCCGGGCGGGCGGCCCCCGCGTCCTGGACCGGCTGCTCGGGCTCGTACACGGCGACCTCTGACGCCGGCGGCATCGGCCGGCCCCGGCCCGTCGCCTGCCGCGGCACTAGGATGCCTGGAAGGTGCGGGGGAACAGGGTGGGGAAGAGATGTCCGGCACGGGTGACGAGGAAGTCCTGGCACGGAGCTTCGAGGAGCACCGCCCGCAACTGCGGGCGGTGGCCTACCGCATGCTCGGCTCGGTACCCGAGGCCGAGGACGCCGTCCAGGAGGCCTGGCTGAGGCTCACCCGCACGGACACCGGTGCCATCCGCAACCTCGGCGCCTGGCTCACCACCGCGACGGGCCGGGTCTGCCTCGACCTGCTGCGCTCGCGGAAAGCCCGCCGCGAGGAGCCGATCGACGACACCTTCGTCCCGGACCCGGTGATCCGGCCCCTGACCTCGGCCGACCCGGAGCAGGAGGCGGTCCGGGCCGACTCGGTGGGACTCGCCCTGCTCGTCGTCCTGGAGACTCTTCAGCCCGACGAGCGGCTGGCGTTCGTGCTCCACGACCTGTTCGCGGTGCCCTTCGACGACATCGCGCCGGTCGTGGAGCGCAGCGCCGCCGCCACCCGGCAGCTCGCCAGCCGCGCCCGCCGCCGGGTGCAGGGCGCCACTCCGTCCGCCGAGGCGGACCTGGCCCGGCAGAAGCAGGTGCTCGACGCCTTCCTCGCGGCCTCGCGCGGCGGCGACTTCGAGGCGCTCGTGGCCGTACTCCATCCGGACGTGGTGCTGCGGGTCGACGCCGGCGCGCTCGTCCGGGGCGCGGCCGCCTCCAAGGTGGTCCGCGGTGCGACGACGGTGGCCGCGCAGGCCCTCACCTTCGCGCAGTACGCGGGGACGGCCCGACTGGTGCTGGTCAACGGCTCGGTCGGGGTGGCCAACGCCCCCGAGGGCGGGCCGCGTTCGGTCATGGGCGTCGTTGTCGCCGACGGCCGGATCACCCACCTCTACATCCTGGCCGACCCCGAACGGCTCGGGCACCTGGACCTGACCGCCGACCGGGCGGGCTGAACGGCCCCGGTCCGAGATCCGGTTGCCCGGCGGGCGACGACCCCTCTTGGCCTTGGCCTCCTTGCCGACCGCGCTCAGCAGGATCACCAGAGTCAAGGCGGGCACCACTGTCCATGCCGGCGCCGCCGGATAGCCGTGATGCCGGGCGACGGCCTCCTGGAGCGGCAGGTTGAGAGCGACGATCAGGTTCCCGAGCTGGTAGGTCACGCCCGGGTAGAAGCCGCCGCACCCGCCGGCACTAGGAGCCCCCCGACCTCGCCCGGCTTGACCTTGCCCTCGAGGGCAAGGTTTAGCGTTCTTCGAGGTGAGAGGCATGCGGATCAGTGAGCTGGCTCGTCGGGCGGGCGTGACGACGAAAGCGGTGCGCTACTACGAATCGCTGGGTTTGCTCACGCCCGGACGGCTGGCCAATGGCTACCGGGACTACGACGAGCACGACGTACGACTCACGCGGGAGATCAGAGCGCTGGGCAGTCTCGGAATTCCTGTTGAACGTACCCGCCCGTTCCTGGAGTGCCTCACGGCCGGCCATCGACACGGCGACGACTGTCCGGCTTCGCTGGCCGGTTACCGGGACGCGATCGCCGAGCTCACCCAGCGGATCGAGGGACTCACGGCCCGTCGGGCGGTACTGGTCGCACACCTGCGGCAGGCCGCCCACCGCGGCAGCCGCGTCTCACCGGCCAACGGAGAAGAGGACCTGATGACCGACTACACGAGCTTGCCCGCCGGCCTGCCCGTACCCGAGGACGACGGCGCAGCCGCACATCTGCTCGGCACTGAGGTGCCGCACCTGGAACTCCAGAGCACCGGCGGCACGGCCGTCCGCCTCGACGCGCTCGGCGCGGGCCGCACGGTGATCTACATCTACCCGCTCACCGGACGCCCGGGCGTCGACCTGCCCGACGGCTGGGACTCGATCCCCGGTGCACGCGGCTGCACCCCCGAGGCATGCGGCTTCCGCGATCACTACCAAGGTCTCCTCGCCGTCGGCGCGGACGGGGTGTTCGGCCTTTCCAGCCAGGAGGCCGACTATCAGAGTGAGGTCGTCGAGCGGCTCAACCTGCCGTTCCAGATGCTCTCCGACCCCGCACGGAGCCTGGCACGGGAACTCGGCCTGCCCACATTCGAGACCAGTGGGCTGACGCTCTACAAGCGGCTGACTCTGATCATCCGCGACGGCGTGGTCGAGCACGTCTTCTATCCGGTCTTCCCCCCGAACGAACACGCCGACCAGGTACTGACCTGGCTCCGCGACAACTCCCTGTAGAAGTCGGCGATCGCATCCGGGAACGGCGGAAAAGGTGGTGTGCCGGCTCAGTCCTCCTCGTAGGCTGAACATCATGCAAGATCAGAAAGGCACCCGGCACGACCGCGGCGGACTGCGCGGCGACTGCGCGCGCTGCTTCGGGCTCTGCTGTGTCGCCCTGCCCTTCGCCGCCTCCGCGGACTTCGCCCTGGACAAGCCCGCGGGGAAGCCGTGCCCGAACCTCCGGGACGACCACCGGTGCGGTATCCACACACGGCTCCGGCAGCAGGGCTTCACCGGGTGCACGGTCTACGACTGCTTCGGCGCGGGACAGAAGGTCTCGCAGGTCGTCTTCGGCGGACAGGACTGGCGGACGGGCTCCGGGGAGGACGCCCGCCTGATGTTCGAGGTCTTCCCGGTGGTGCGGCAGCTTCACGAGCTGCTGTGGTACGTGACCGAGGCGCTCGACCTGAGCGTCGCCCGCCCGGTGCACGGCGAGCTGCGCCGGGCGCTGGAGCGGACCGAACAGCTCACCCTTCTGCCGCCCGGCGAACTCGTCGCGCTGGACGTCGGCGCGCACCGCCAGGAGGTCAACGTCCTGCTGCTGCGCACCAGTGAGCTGGTGCGCGCCGGGGCGCGGCGCGGGAAGGGGAAGCCGAAGGACCGGCGGGGAGCCGACCTGGTCGGGGCCCGGCTGAAGGGCGCGGACCTGCGCGGAGCCAGTCTGCGCGGCGCCTGCCTGATAGCCGCCGACCTCACCGGTGCCGATCTGCGGGACGCGGATCTGATAGGCGCCGACCTGCGGAACACGAATCTGACGGACGCCGATCTGACCGGCGCGTTCTTTCTGACCCAGCCGCAGCTCGAAGCGGCCCGGGGCAGCGCCGCCACCCGGCTGCCCGGATCGCTCTCCCGCCCCGCTCACTGGACGGCGGAGAGCTGACTCGACGCCGCCTCCTGGTCGCGGCCCGCCCGGTCGACACGCCCGGCCTGGTTGGCACACTCCCCGATCTTCGATAGGTTAGGCAAGCCTTGCCTAAGAAGGAGGTTGAGGGATGGACGAAAGCCAGACCTGGACGGCGGAGCCCGGAGCGGCACAGCGGGCGCGGTCCGTGCTCGCCGCCGCCTGGTCCTGCGCGGTGACCGCGGAGGGTGGACGGGAGGAGTACGTCGGCGCCCACACCGTGAGCGAGGACGGCCGCGTCCTGCTGCACGTGCCCGGGGACAGCGCCCTGCGCGCCGCCGCCCTTCTCGCGCCGCGCGGCGAGCCGTCCGCCGTCCTGGAGTTCGCCGACGTCGCGCCCGTCCCCGTGCGCAACCGGATCCGTGCCCGGCTCTGGCTCGCCGGCCGGCTCGTCCCCGAGGCGGAGCACCTGGTGTTCCACCCCACGCGCGTCGTGCTGCGGCAGCCGCCCGGCGCGGTCGTCGTCGGCGCCGAGGAGTTCACCGCCGCCGCGCCCGACCCGCTCGCCCTGGCGGAGGCGGGCCGGCTCACCCACCTCGCCGACGCCCATCCCGAGGCGGTGGAGCGGCTGACCAGGCTGGTCGGACCCGACAGCCTGCAGGGCGCGGTGCGCGTCCAGCCGCTCGCCGTCGATCGGCACGGACTGACCCTGCGCATCGAGCGCGCCCGCACCCACGGCGACGTACGCCTGCCGTTCCACGCGCCCGCCGACGACCTCAACGCGCTCACCGAACGCATGCACGTCCTGCTGCTCCAGGCGGGCGCCGCCTCCTGCCCGCGCGCCCTACAGCGGCAGCGCGCAGACGGCGACCGGTGAGGGGAACGGCGTACCCGCCAGACGCAGCGAGCCGTTCGCACGGTCGACGTGGAAGACGCTGACCGTGTTCGACTTCTGGTTCGCGGCGAACAGCAGCGCGCCGTTCGGAGAGAACGCGATCTGACGCGGGAAGTCGCCCGCGACCGGAGTCGTGCCCAGCAGCTTCAGCCGGGCCCCGTCCGCGGCGACGGCGTAGCGCGCGAGGGTGTTGTGGCCCCGGTTGGCCAGGTAGGCGAACTTGCCGTCGGCCGTGACCAGGACCTGCGACGGGTAGTTCCTGCCCGTGCCCCCGCCCGTGGACTGTGTCGCGCCGACGGTCAGCCGGCCCGTGGGCCGGTCGTACGCGCACACCGCGAGGGTGTTGTCGACCTCGTTGGCGAGGTAGGCGTACCGGCCGCCCGGGTGGAAGGTCAGCTGACGCGGTCCGGCGCCCGGCCGGGTGTGCGCCTGGGAGACCTCGGTGAGGCGGCCCGTGCGGGTGTTCAGGCGGTACGTGTAGACGGTGTCGGTGCCGAGGTCCACGGCGAGGACATGGCCGCCGTCGGGACTGGTGATGACCTGGTGGGCGTGCGGCCCCTGCTGTCCGGGGCCGGGCCTGGGGCTGGTGTGGGTGACCAGGTCGGCGCGCTCGCCGAGGGCGCCCGAGGCGGATATCGGGTGCACGGCCACGCTGCCGGAGCCGTAGTTGGCGCTGAGCAGCCAGCGCCCGCTCGGGTGCACGGACAGATGGCAGGGCCCCGAACCGCCGGTGCTCCGGGTGCCGAGGACCCTGCGGTCGGCGAGCCGCACCGCGGTCACGCCACCGTCCTGCCGCTCGTCGACCGCGTACAGCGTGCGGCCGTCGGGGTGCACGGCGAGGTACGACGGGTCGGCGACCCCGGTGATGGCGCCCCGGCCGCCGACGGCGCCCGACACCGGGTCGTACACCGCCAGGCCTATGCCCTTGCCGCCGCCCGGCACGGACGTGTAGGTGCCCAGGTACAGGGGCCGGCGACCGGGCGGCCTCGCCGCCGGCTGTCGAGCGCTCTCGGCGGCCTCCGGCGCGCTCACGGGCGTGGAGCCGGACCGGGGTTTCGCGGGCGCCGGGACCGCCAGCACGGCGGCGGCTCCCGTCAGCGCCCCGACGAACTGCCGCCTGCTCCAGCCTGCCCCGGCCTTCCGGCGCCGCCCGAGCGGGGGAGACCCCCGTCGCGACGCCCTCGCACCACTGTCCATGCCCGCACCTCAAGGTCGTCGGCCTGTCCGGTCGTGAACTGCCACCTTGACGCGCACCACCGCTCCCACGCAAACGCGGCGCCCCGCCGCCGAACACCCGAGGCCTGGTGGCGACACCGCCGTCGCCACCAGAGCGGCGCCCCTACTCCGGCCCCCGGCCGGGCCGGCGAACGGCACCAGCCGACCGCCGCACGCGCCTGGTCCGCCGGCCCCTGGGCCCGGTCGCGGCCGGGCAACGACGGCTTCTCGCGACCACCGCCGCGCCCAGGCCGTCCCTGACCGCGCCCAGGCCGTCCCCGACCGGGCCCGGAACCGGCCCCTCGGGTCGTGGGAGGCGCCCCCCGACGTGCTGCGGCCGGAACCCGGTGCTCCGCGCAGGGGCCACGACGGTCGGCCGGGTCCGGGTGCACGCGTGGCGGCTCGCGGATCGCCTGCGCCGATGCGTCCCGGATGAGTACGGCGGCAGCCCGGTGCTCCGTGCAGGGCTGCTGCGGTCAGCTGGGTCCGGGTGGACGCGGGGACCCAGCCGCACCGACGCGTGGCGGTTCACGGCCCGCCCGCGCCGCCATGGGCGGCGTGCCCGGGCCGGCTTCCGGCCGGGCCGGCGAACGGGGTTGGGCGACTGCCGTGCGTGCCGGGGTCGGCCGCACCGAGGCGCGGGGGCGACCGCCGGCCGCACTGACGCGTGGCGGTTCGCGGCCCGCTCGTGCCGGCGAACGGGGTTGGGCGACCGCCGTGTGCGCCGGGGCCGGCCGCACCGACGCGCGGCGGCTCGCGGACCGCCCGTGCCAGCACCACCGTGGGCGGCGTAGCCGGGCCGGTCGCACCGCCGTGCGTGCCGGGGCCGGCCGCACCCACGCGTGGCGGCTTGCGGCCTCGTCGGCGCGTTCCGGATCCGTTCGGTGGCAGACCGGTGTGCCTACCAGTCCCCGTCCTCCACCGGCTTGCCCGGCGCGCCCTTCAGGGGGTGCACCTGGTGCGGTGACGGCTCCTGCCACGGCTCGTGGTCGTCGCCGAGCCAGTCGCCGGCCGGGCGCACCGCCGACAGCGCGTCGGTGGGGGAGAGGTCCTCGGCGTCCTGGTCGTAGTAGTCGAACCAGGGCAGCCCGGCGCTCGTGTACGCGGCGCGGTCCACGGGCGACGGCGGGGGAGCCTCGCCGGTGATACGGCGCCACTGCGGAGGCGTCACCAGGTGCACGAACACCCGCCCCGCGGGCCGCGCGGACCAGGCGCCCGGCGGCCGGTCGTCCCGGTACACCTCCTGGCGCATGGAGCCGCCGACACCGAGCCCCATGGCGGGCGCGGCCCGGCGGGGCGCGGCAGGCGCGGCGCCGGGCGCGGGCGCGGCAGGCGCGGGCGCCGCCGCAGCTGCCGCCATGGGGGCGCCGCCGCAGATCATGGTCGACCGGTCCGCCTCCCGCCGCTGCCGCTCCTCCTCGCGCCACCGGGCCAGTTCGGCGTCGTTCAGCGGGAACGTCTGCAACTGGACGCCGCCCCACACCTCCTCGCCCGTGACCTGGCCCTCGACGCTCGCCCCCAGGCCCAGCGGCACGGCGACGAACTGGCGCACGGTGCCCTTGCCGGAGTTGATGCCGTCCAGCCAGGGCTGGCGGGGCAGCACCAGGTAGTTCTGCGGGTCGCGGGACAGCCGGTCGCTCCACGGCCGGCCCGACACCGCGCACACCTTGCCCACGCCGACCTGAAGGGCGGCCGGCTCGGTCGTGCCCGCGAAGCTCAGCCACATCGCCTCGCGCAGATACACCGGCAGCATCACGCCGCCGCGCGACCGCCACTGCTCGGGCACCGAGTCCGCGTAGTCGGCCACCCGCCGGACCGGGAACTCGCCCAGCCCCGGCGGCAGCGGATGCGTACCTTTCTCCGGCAGCCGCAGAGTGCGGATGAACCGCACCGCCACACCGCCCGGCAACCACAGCGTGTTCCCGTCGATCCGCACCGTCGATCCGGTCATGCCTGCTCCCCTCCCTCACAGGACCGCGCCGTCCTGCGACCGCGCCCCTGACGCACAGAACGCTCCGCGACGCCCGCGCGGTTCCGCCGCTGCCGGACCGGGGCGCCCAGCCGGTCCCCGAGCCGGGTCAGCCGCGGGGCGCGCTCGCGCTGGGCGCGGGTGTAACGGTCCAGCTCCTCCAGGAGCCGGCGGGAACGGTGCTCGGTGTCCATCTCGTCGATGATCCGGTCCACCTCGGTGATCACCGCGCCGTACAGCTGCCACTGGCTCGCGTCCCGCTGCACCTCCTCCAGCAGCAGCCGCGCCACCTTGTCGCGGGCGGCGGAGGTCTGCCGAAGCTGTGCGGCCAGCCGGGACTCGGCCTCCTCCGCGCTCACGCTGACGTCCGTGGTGACCAGCACCGCGAAGCTGACCACCGCGTCGGAGATCTCGCACAGCAGCTCCTGCACCAGGGCACCGGTCTGCGGCGAGAACATCGGCTCGGGGGCCCGCTGCTTCGCCAGGTCGGTGAAGGTGCGTGCCAGCACGCGCAGCACGACCGTGCAGATCTCCAGCGTGTCAAGTCCGGTGCGCAGCACCACCCGGTGCAGCAGGCCCTCGCGCACCCGCGGATTGAGCCGCAGGCTGTCCTCGGCCTGCCTGAGGGCGGCGTCCACCTCGGAGATGTCGTGGTCCAGACGGCGGGCCTCGTGCAGCTGCTCCGCGGCGCGCTCCACGGGCGGATGCCCGGCCGCCTCCTCGGCCATCCGCAGCATCAGCTGCCGCACGCGGCGGGCCAGGCCCTCGATCGACGCTCCGGCCTGTTCGGTCCACACCGGGGGAGCGAGCAGCAGATTGCAGCCGAGGCCGACCACCGCCCCGATCAGCGTCTCCTCGACCCGCGCCGAGGCGGTACTGCCCACGGCGGTGACGCCGAGGACCAGCATCGCGCTGATCGCCACCTCGGGCACGAACTCGTCCACCCGCACCAGGTGCCCGACCGCCAGCGCCGCCAGGATCACCAGGGCGAGGCTCCACCAGGTCAGCCCCACCAGCAAGGAGAAGGCGATGGCCACGAGCACCCCGGCCACCACCGAGTTCACCCGGCGGATCCCGGTGGTCAGCGTGGAGTAGAGGGTCACCTGGACGACGAGCAGAGCCGTCAGCGGCGCCGTCAACGGCGCGGGCTCCGGACTCAGCCGCAACGCGATCACATACGCGATCGTCGCGGCGGTCGTGGAGCGCAGCGCCTGTACGACCACGGGGTCCCGGTGCCGCTTCACCACCCGAGCCAGGGACGGGGTCCAGTCACGTACCTTCCGCATCCCTTGCGCAGTTCCCCGATCGCGCGGGGCCGAACGTGACCGGGCGGTGCGGTCAGACGTACAGCTTGTCGAGGAAGGCCGCCAGGTTGGCCGTGGTGCGGGCGATCTGCTGCTCCAGCGTGAGGCTCTCCTCGAAGCGCGCGCCGGAGTCCGGGACCTTCTTTCCGCGCACATAGAGCGAGCAGGCGAGGTCGGTGCACATGTACACGCCGACCGAGTTGCCCTCGCGGCCCGCCGCTCCGGCCTTGCGGGCGGTCATCAACGAGACCCCGCCCCCGCGGTGCGTGGTCAGGCACAGCGAGCACATGCTGCGGTGCAGGAACCCGCGCTGCGAGGCGGGGAAGCGCAGGGTCACGCCCATGAGCCGGCCCTCCCGCTCGGTGACCAGATAGCTGCGGTCGGGCGCTCCCGGATCGCGCCAGCCCAGGAAGTCCAGGTCGTCCCAGGGGCGATCACCGAGGTCCCTGGGGACGGACAGGCGCTTGGCCTCGCCCTTGGAGCAGTTCACGAACGAGTCGCGCACGTCCTGCTCGGTCAGTGATCTCATGGGGGCCTCCGGAAATGACAGCACAAGTTGCCTAAGGGGATTAGTTTTGCGGCTAGGGTAAGCAGGAACCGAAAGGGGGGTCCAATGGATTTCGGTGACCCGGACGCGCGGCCTGCGCGGTCCTGGGAGCGGGCCCGGCGCGCGCTGCGGGCCGCGGGCGTCCCGCCGGACCGGCTCGCCCGGCTCCGCGCGCTGGGCGGCGGCACGTACAACAGCGTGGAGGAGCTGTGCCTGGCCGACGGCGCCCGGTACGTGCTGAAGATCCCGCCCGCCTCCACCGCGCCCGGCCTGCGCTACGAGAGGGACCTCCTCGTCGGCGAGGCCGAGTTCTGCCGCGGGGCCGCGCGGGCCGGAGTGCCCGCGCCGCGCGTGGTCGCGGAGGGCGAGGACGCGGGCCGGCGCCACCTGCTGATGACCGCCTGCCCCGGCGAGCCCTGGGACGCGTCGGTGACGGACGCCGAAGCGGCCGGCCTGCGCGCCCGCCTCGGCGGCCAGGTGGCCCGGCTCCACCGGGTGACCGGCCCCGGCTTCGGCTACCCCTCCGGCGCGCTCGGCCCGCTCGCCCCCGACTGGCGCACCGCCTTCACCGCCATGTACGCCGCCGTCCTCGACGACGCCCGCCACCACGGCGCCCCGCTGCCCCGGCCCGCCGACGAGATCGCCCGCACGGCCGAGGCCGCGTACGGCGCCCTGGACGAGATCGCCGTGCCACGCCTGGTCCACTTCGACCTGTGGCCGGGCAACATCCTGCTCGACCGCTCGGAGGCAGGCGTCCGCATCGGGGGCCTGATCGACGGCGAGCGCATGTTCTGGGGCGATCCGGCGGCCGACTTCGTCTCGCTCGCCCTGCTCGGGGACATCCGCGAGGACGAGGCGTTCCTCGCCGGCTACCACGCGGCCGGCGGCCGGGCCGAGTTCGGCCGCACCGCCCGCATGCGGCTCGCGCTGTACCGCAGCTACCTCTACCTGATCATGCTCACCGAGACGATTCCGCGCGCCCTGGGGCCGGATCACGAACACTGGGTGCGCGACCATGTCGCCCCCCAACTGTCCGCCGCCGTCGAGGAGATCGGCCGACTTGCCGTCACCTCTTAATTTATTGCGTGGACTAAGGACCGCCAGAAGTCGCGCCCGGACGGCCCGCGGCGGTATGTTGCAGCTCGGGCACGGTTCGGGAGGGAGCCACATGGCGGGGCGGAACGGGCGCACGGTGCGCGATCTCAGAAGGGGCAACCGTTCGGCCGTACTGCAACGGCTCTACTTCGACGGCCCACTCAGCCGCTTCGAGCTCGGCCCCGCGACCGGCCTCAGCTCCGGCTCGGTCAGCAACGTCGTCGCCGACCTGGTCGCCGACGGCCTCGTCGAGGAGGCCGGCAGCGTCGACTCCGACGGCGGCCGCCCGCGCACCCTGCTGCGCGTCGCGCCGGGCAGCGGCCACATGATCGGCGTGGACGTCGGCGAGACCCGGGTCCGCGTCGAGCTGTTCGACCTCACCCTCACCGAACTGGCGCGCACCGAAAGGCCCCTGGAGGCCCAGGGCTACGACGTCGAGGTGATCACCGGGCACATCCGGGACGGGATCGCCGAGGTCCTGGCCGTGGCCGACCTGCCCCCGGAGCGCCTCCTCGGGGTCGGCATCGGCGTCCCCGGCATCGTCGAACCCACTCCCGACCGCGGTGCCGTCGTGCACGGGCAGACCATCGGCTGGGACGCGGTACCCCTGGAGTCCCTGCTGCGCACCGGGTCCCGGCTGCCGGACGGCGTGCCGTACTTCATCGACAACGGCGCCAAGACGCTGGGCCAGGCGGAGATGTGGTTCGGCGCCGGACGCGGCGCCCGCAACGCGGTCGTGGTGCTCTTCGGCTCCGGCGTCGGCGCCTGCCTGGTCACCCCTGAGGTGGAACGCGGCCGGGCCGTGGAGTGGGGACATCTGACGGTACGGGTACGAGGACGCCGCTGTCGCTGCGGCGCCCTGGGCTGCCTGGAGGCGTACGCCGGTGCGGAGTCCCTGCTCGCCCGCTGGCGCGAGGAGGGCGGCCGGCCGCCGCGGGGCACCGACGAGGAGACCGCGCTCACCGCCCTGCTGGCCGCCGCCCACCCGCCCGAGGGCACCGCCGCCGACCCCGTGGCGGTCGCGGTGCTGGAGGAGACCGCCGAATACCTGGGCGCCGGCCTGTCCGACCTGATCAACCTGTTCCAGCCCGAGCGCATCCTCATCGGCGGCTGGGCCGGCCTTCAGCTCGGCCCCCGCTTCCTGCCCGCCGTACGCCGCCACGCGACCGCCTACGCCCTGCGGCACCCCGCCGAGCGGGTGACCATCGACCTGGGCAGACTGGGCCCGGACGCGGTCACCGTCGGCGCCGCGATCCTGCCCCTCGCCGACTTCTTCACCCGCGGTGGCCGCCGCGCCGAACCGGCCCCCGAGGAGCCGGTCCCCGCCTGGCGGACGGCCCTGGAAGAACGCAGGTCGTAGGGGCTGTCGCCGGGGCGCGGGGCGATGGATCATGGGGACGCATCCCTCACCAGGAGTGTGCGAAGGAGTGTTCCGTGACGTATGACATCGCCGGTGTCCGCGCGCAGTTTCCGGCCCTGAAGGCCGGGTGGGCCCATTTCGACGGTCCGGGCGGCAGCCAGACGCCGCAGCCGGTCATCGACGCCGTCGCCGAGGCGCTGGCCGGTCCGCTGTCCAACCGCGGGTCGACGACCCTGGGCGAGCGCAACGCCGAGGACTGCGTCGCCGCCGCCCGGCAGGCCATGGCGGACCTGCTGGCCGCCGAGCCGTCCGGGGTCGTCTTCGGGCGCAGCGCCACCCAGTTGACGTACGACTTCTCGCGCGCCCTGGCCAGGACGTGGGCGCCGGGCGACGAGGTCGTCGTCACCCGGCTCGACCACGACGCCAACATCCGGCCCTGGGTCCAGGCCGCCGAGGCCGTGGGAGCCGTCGTGCGCTGGGCCGACTTCGATCCGGCGACCGGCGAACTGACCGCCGGGCACATCGCCGACCAGCTCTCCGACCGCACCCGGCTGGTCGCGGTCACCGCCGCCTCCAACCTGATCGGCACCCGCCCGGACCTGCCCGCGATCGCGTCCCTCGTCCACGAGCACGGCGCCCTGTTCTACGTCGACGGCGTGCACTTCACCGCCCATGTCCCGGTCGACCTCGCGGCCCTGGGCGCGGACTTCTTCGCCTGCTCCCCGTACAAGTTCCTCGGCCCGCACCTCGGCGTCGTGGCGAGCCGCCCCGACCTGCTGGAGACCCTGCGCCCGGACAAGCTGCTGCCCTCGTCCGACGCGGTCCCCGAGCGCTTCGAACTCGGCACCCTGCCCTACGAACTGCTGGCCGGCACCCGGGCCGCCGTGGACTTCCTCGCCGGGATGGATTCGTCGGCGCGCGGCACCCGGCGGGAGCGGCTCCTCGCCTCCTTCGGCTCGCTCGAACGGCACGAGGACGTCCTGCGCCGCCGGATCGAGGAGGGGTTGTCCCGCCTCCCGGGGATCACCGTGCACTCGCGCGCGGCCGAGCGCACCCCGACCCTGCTGCTGACCGTCGAGGGCCGCAGCACCGTCGACGCCTACCGTCACCTGGCCGGACGCTCCGTCGCGGTGCCCTCGGGCGCGTTCTACGCCCTGGAGGCCTCCCGTCGGCTCGGTCTGGGCGACACCGGCGGCCTCAGGATCGGGCTGGCCCCGTACAACGACGAGGAGGACGTGGACCGCCTCCTGGAGGCGCTCGCGGACTTCCTGCGCACGGCGCCGTAGGCCGGGGCGCGGCCCGCGAGTTCCGCCTCCCCGGGGGTCAGGGCTTGCGGGCCACGCCACCGTGGATGTCCGTGGGCTCGGTCCTGGTGCCCGGCTCGGGACGCCACAGCGGACAGGAGACGATGCCGGGCTCGAACAGCTCGAGTCCCTCGTAGTAGGCGACCAGTTGCTCCGGGCTGCGCAGCACGTACGGGACGGCGCCGGTGTCGTCGTAGCCCTGCTGGGCCTCCTTGAGCGCCTGGTCGGTGTCGGTGCTGTCGTAGTGCACGAAGCAGCTGCCGGAGGGCAGGGCGGCCTGGAGGCGGCGGACGATCGACTTGGCCTCCTCGTAGTCCTGGATGTGGCCGAGGATGCCCATCAGCATGAGGGCGACCGGCCGGCCGAAGTCGAGGATCTTGCCCGCCCGCTCGATGATCGCCTCGGGGTCGTGCAGATCCGCGTCGATGTACTCGGTCAGACCCTCGGGGGTGCTGGTGAGCAGGGCCTGGGCGTGGCGCAGCACCAGCGGGTCGTTGTCGACGTAGACGATGCGCGACTCGGGGGCGATGCGCTGGGCGACCTGGTGGGTGTTGTCGTAGGTCGGCAATCCGGTGCCGATGTCGAGGAACTGGCGGATGCCGAGGTCGCCGGCCACGTAGGTCACGGCGCGGATCAGGTACTGGCGGGAGGCACGGGCCATCGTCCCGATGGTCGGCGCGTGCTCGCGGTAGGCGTCGCCCGCGATCCGGTCGACCTCGTAGTTGTCCTTGCCGCCCATCCAGTAGTTCCAGATGCGGGCCGAGTGCGGCACCGTGGTGTCGATCTTGGACAGCGCGTCCTGGTCCGGGGTGAGCTCGCTGTCTGCCATGGGGGGTCTCCTGCTGTCGGTGCCGCGGTCGGTGTCTGACTTCAACCTAGCGTCAACGTCCTTATGCGCGGCCCGAGTTCAGCAGGCTGACGGGGAAGTGCGGGGCCGGGTGAGGGTCCGGGGGTCGCGGGGGCTGCAGGACTCGGGGTCCGAGGGCCGCCACCGCCGCGGACCGGGACCTTCCGATCCCGGTCCGGGTTCGCTCCGGGGTCCGGTTCCGGTCCCGGCTCAGTCGACCAGGAAGTCCGCCTGGCCGGCCTTGACGCCCCGGAGGAACGCGATCATCTCGTCCCGGCTGTAGAGCAGTGCGGGTCCCTCGGGGTCGGTGGACTGACGCAGGGCCACCGTGCCGTCGGGCAGGCGCTTGGCTTCGACGCAGGAGCCGCCGTTGGTGCCGCTCCAGGGCTTGTGCCAGCCCGCGGCGCCCAGGTCGGCGGCCGGCATGCCGCTGTGGAGGGGGGTGTCGGATGCCATGTATCACAACTCCTCAAGCAGTTCGCCCAGGACGTCCCTGGTGCGTGCGACCGGTTCCGCCTGCACGGACATCCGGTCCAGGACTTCGAGATAGGTCACGACGTCGTCCGGCCGGTCGTAGTACACCGAGCCCGCGAGGTTCTCGGTGTAGACGACGTCGGGCAGTTCGGAGAAGCCGAAGCGGAAGTGGTGGAAGGGGCCGAAGGCGCCCGGGTGGGCCCCCACCGAGTAGGGCATGATCTGGACGCTGACCTTCGGCATCCGGAGCACCTCGACCATGCGGTCGAGCTGGGCCCGCATCACCTCGGGACCGCCGACGGGCCGGCGCAGCACGGTCTCGTCGAGGATGGCCCACACGGCCGGGCCGTCCGGCTTGGCGAGCAGGTCCTGACGTCTCAGGCGCAGGTCGACGCGGCGGGCGATCTCCTCCTTCGACTCGTTGGGGAAGCCGACGCGCATGAGCGCGGTGGCGTACTCGCGGGTCTGCAACAGGCCGGGCACGTAGTGGGGTTCGTAGAGGCGGATGACGCTGGCCTCGCTCTCCAGGCTCACGTACGCCTTGAACCACTCCGGCAGCACGTCGCGGTACTTGTACCACCAGCCGGGCCGGTTGGCCTCGCGGGCCAGGGTGACGAAGTCGTCGATCTCCCGTACGGGAACGCCGTAGGTGCGCAACAGCTCCCTGACGTACGGGATGCGCAGGCCGACCTCCGCCTTCTCTATCCGGCGGACCGTCAAGGGCGTGACCTCGATGGCCCGTGCCGCGTCCTCGAAGGAGACCCCGGCCCGCTCCCGCAGGTGCCGCAGACGCTTGCCGAGGACCATCCGCAGGACGGTGGGCGCGCTCCCGCCTGAGCGGTTCTCCCTCACGTCCTACCTCCCGAACGGCCATCGTCGCGTGCAGTGTGACATGTCATCGACGACGCAGACAGGGTGTTGGTGAACGTTCTGAAATTATCAGAACGCAGGTTGCGGGCCGCGTGTGTCCGACACCATAGTGACAGGGTGAGCTGTCGTGCAGCGGGCCGTCGGGGGCGGCCAACTGCCCTGATCAGCAAGCCGAATTGACATACCGCCAGATGTGGATGCCCGGCCCCGAACGGGCATGCGACGCGAGACCTGGATGGCCACCGTGACCGACGGACAGTCGAGGAGCCCGGACGACCCCGGACCCGCCCGGGGCGCGCGGACGAGCGCGGCCGTCCGGACGCAGGATGCCGCCTTCGGACCGATGACGGCATCCGGCGGCCGACGCCCTGGACCGCCGCCCGCCCCGGCGGACGCCGGGCACCGACCTGCTGTCCCCGCGTCGGCGGACGCCGGGCACCGGTCGGCCGTCGCCGCGGGGACAGCTGGGGCCGGCTCGGACGACCCCTTCCGCATCCGCTCCACCGTGCCCGCCGACCCCTCCTGGGCGGCGGCCGTACGGCGCCTGGTCGCCGGGCAACTCGCCCGGCTGCCGCTGTCGGCCGATCAGCGCGACGGGGCGGTGCTCGCCACGGACGAGTTGTTCGCCAACGCGGTCAAGCACGCGCGCACCGACCCGGACGACACGGTCACGGTGACCGTGGAGGGCAGCGCTCACGCCCTCCGCGTGACCGTGGCGGACTCCTCGCCGGTGCTGCCCCGGCCACGACCGGCCGACGCGACCGCGGAGTCGGGCCGCGGACTCGCCATCGTGGCCGCCCTGGCCGACGACTGGGGCATGTCCCCACCTGAACCGGGCCGCCCCGGCAAGAGAGTCTGGTTCACCCTCCGCCACCAAGGAAGCCCGTCCCCATGACGGCCACCCCGGACCACCCCGTGGGCACGCCCAGGACACCCCGCGGCCCGACCGGCGGCCCCGCGACCCCGACACCCCACACGGTCCCGCCTGCCCCCACAACCTCGGTCGGCCCGACACCGGTTCAGGCCGGGCCGACCCCGCCGGGCAGGGGCGTCGTGGCGTCGCCGGGCACGCAGGACGCGGTGCTGCCGCCGGTTGGGCAGGGCTCGGTGTCGCCGGGTGGGCAGGACGTGCTGCAGCCAGGCGGGCGCGGTGTGGCGTCGCCGGTCCGGCGAGGCGCGGCGCCCTTGGGTGAGCGAGGCGCGGCGCCGCTGGACCGGCTGCCCTCGGACGGGCAGGCCCTGGTGTCGTCGGACGGGCAAGGTGCGATGCCACGGGTGGGACAGGACCCGGTGTCGCCGGGTGAGCAGGACGTGTTGCTGTCGGTCGGGCAAGGTGTGGCGTCGTGTGGGCGAGAGGCGGGGTCGTCGGGCGGCCAGGGGGTGGTGCCGCAGAGTGGGCGAGGGGTGCGGCAGGGCCCGGTGCCGCCGGTCGGGCAGGGCGTGCTGCAGCCAGGCGGGCGCGGTGTGGTGTCGCCGGTCGGGCCAGGCGCGGGACCCTCGGGCGGGCAGGACGCTGTGCCACCGGTCGAGCAAGGAGCGATGCCGCACGTGGGGCGAGGCACAGCGCACTCGGGCGGGCAGGATGCGGTTCGCCCGGGCGGGCAGCGGGACGTGGTCTTGGCGTCGGGCGGGCAGGACGTGGTGGCGGTCGGTGGTCATGGTGTGGTGGCGTTGGCCGGGGAGGCTGCCTCTCTTGTGGCGGACGAGCTCGTGCGCCGGGCCGAGGCTGATCGGGAGGTGACGAGGGAGACGGGGTCAGCGCCCACCGCGGAGCGGCGGCGGAAGGTGGCGGAGTGCCGGCGGGGCAACGCCGAGGCCCTCGCGGTGATCGTGCGTCGGCACGGCTGGCCGACCGTGGAGGCCGTGGGCGGAGCCGCCTCGACGGCCGCTCTGATGATCCTGCTGCACGCCCCTGACCTGGACTTCCGGCTGCGCTGCCGGGATCTGGTCGCGCAGGCCACCGCGGACGGACGCTGCCCCGCCGTGCACCTGGCCTACATCGCCGACCACTGCGCCGTCGAACTGGGCGAGCCGCAGTTCTACGGCACGCGGATCAACCCCGCCACCCTCCGCCCGTACCCCGTGCGCCGCCCGCAGACCCTCGACGAGCGCCGCCGGGACGTCGGACTCGGTCCGCTGGAGGAACAGATGCGGGCGCTGCGCGCGCACGGCTGACAATCCCGGGGCCGGCCCGCACGCTGCTCACCCCACCTTGCGGCCCCGCAGCGGCTCCGTGTCCTCCCCCTCGCCCCGTTGCAACCCCTGGAGGAACTCCTGGAGGACCTCGGTCGCCGTACGCTCCGGCCGCCAGCCCAGCTCGACGTGCGCCCGGGTGCAGTCCATCAGGGGCAGGTGGAGGACCGCGTCGAACAACTGGGGCGAGGCGGGCAGCAGCCGCAGCCCCCATGCGGCGGCGATCGCCGAACGGGCGGCTGTGCGCGGCAGCCGTACGGGCCGGGAGCCGAGCAGCTCACCCAGCACCCGCGCGTCCAGCGGCGGCTCGGCGGCCAGATTGAACGCTCCCCGCACCTCGTTCGTGAGCGCCAGCCGGTAGGCCCGGGCGGCGTCGTCCGTGTGCAGAGCCTGCACCCGCAGGCCCGGGATGTCGGGCAGGAACGGCATCAGCTCGGGTCGGGCCAGCTGCCCCGGCAGGAACCGCCCGGCGAAGATCCGCCGCTGCTCGCTCGCCGACTCCCGCTTGAACAGGAAGGCCGGGCGCATCCGGACCACCCGCACATCCGGATGGTCCCGCTCGAAGGTGTCCAGGGCCCGTTCCAGATACGCCTTCTCCCGGCAGTACGCGGCGTCCGGCCAGCCGTGGGTCGGCCACGACTCGTCCACCGCGTGGTCCTTCGGCCCCGGTGAGTAGGCGCCGACCGACGAGGCGTGCACCAGGACCGGAACCCGCGCCGCGGCCACCGCTTCGAAGACCCGCATGCTGCCCAGCACGTTGGTGCGCCAGGTGGCCGCCGGATCGTGCGTGGGCTGGAAGGCCCAGGCCAGATGGATCACCGTGTCGGCGCCCGCGAACTCCCCGGCCAGCCCGGACTGCTCGAAGGACACGTCCACCGCCGACCACTGCGTCTTCGGCGGCGACCACTGCGGGATCCGGCGGGCCAGTCCCCGTATGGACCCGATCTCCGGATCCTCGGACAGGACGCGTACGACACTCGTGCCGACATTGCCGGTGGCGCCCGTGACGACGACCCGGCTGCCCGAAGCGCTGCTCACCTTCGGCTCCTCTCGGCGGCGGCTGCCAGTGCGCACCCGAGTACCCGGTCCCGGCCGGCCGACGCGGACCGCACGGACCCGGACCGCCCGGCACGCCTCACGGCGTCCGCCGCTCGCGGGCCCAGTCCAGCAGCTGCTCCCCGGGCCACGTGGTCACCACGCGCTCCGGTGGCACCCCGCACTCCTCGGCCCGCGCGCATCCGTGGATCTGCCAGTCCAGCTGGCCGGGTGCGTGGGCGTCGGTGTCGACGGAGAACAGCACACCGGCATCGACGGCCCGGCGCAGCAGCCGCCGCGGCGGGTCGAGCCGCTCCGGGCGGCTGTTGATCTCCACGGCCGTGCCGGTCTCGGCGCACGCGGCGAACACCGCGTCCGCGTCGAACTCCGACTCCGGACGCCCCCGCCCGGTCAGCAGCCGCCCGGTGCAGTGGCCGAGCACGTCGGAGTGCGGATCGCGTACGGCGGCCACCATGCGGCGGGTCATCGACCGGGCGTCCATCCGCAGTTTGGAGTGCACCGACACCACCACGACGTCCAGCCGCTCCAGCAGCCCGGGATCCTGGTCGAGCGAGCCGTCGTCGAGGATGTCGCACTCGATGCCGGTCAGCAGCCGGAACGGGGCCCAGGTCCGGTTCAGCTCCGCGACCACGTCCAGTTGCTCGCGCAGCCGCTCGGCGGACAGCCCGCGGGCCACCGTCAGCCGCGGCGAGTGGTCCGTCAGCACCGCCCACTCGTGCCCGAGGCGCGCCGCGGTCCGGCCCATCTCCTCGATCGGGCTGCCGCCGTCGGACCAGTCGGAGTGCAGATGGCAGTCACCGCGCAGCAGCGCCCGCAGCCGTTCGCCGCCCTGAGCGAGCGGTTCGCCGGCCTCGTCCTCCAGTGCGCGCAGATAACCGGGCACCTGCCCGGTCAGCGCCTCCCGCACGACCTGGGCGGTCTTCGGGCCGACGCCCTTGAGCGACTCGAGCGTCCCGGCCGCGGCCCGGTCGGTCACCTCCTGCCCGGGCAGCCCGGACAGCACCCGGGAGGCGGTGCGGAAGGCGCGCACCCGGTAGGTCGGCGCCAGGGACCGCTCCAGCAGGAAGGCGATCCGGTCCAGTGCCTCGACAGGGTCCATCGCCACCTCCACCCCCAGGGTTGCCCGGTGCCGCCGGTACCGCATCACGCGGAGGCCCGACGGCACCGGAAAGCCCGTCGCCGCGGTAGGCGTTCTAGGCTGGATGACATGACCGAAGTCGCTACGCCCTACATTTCGCGGCCGCGGATCCTTGTGCTGGCCGTGCAGCCGGGCAGTCCGCCCTTCCGGATCGTGGAGATCGACGGCGAGGTGGTCGGTGAGGCGAAGACCGTCATCGACGTACTGACAGCCGCCGCCGCCTTCGGCATCAGCATCCACGACCTCGACGATCCGGACGTGATCCGCTGGGTCGGCGGCGACAAGTTCACCTGGACCGTGCACTAGCGGCGTGCGCCGACCGCGTGTACCTGCCGCCAGTGCCGGTCCGGGGAATCAGCCCACCGTCCACTTCTGGTTGGCGCCGCCCGTGCAGGTCCAGATCTGCAGCCGGGTGCCGTTGGCGGAATTGTTGCCGGTGACATCCAGACACTTGTTCGCCTGCGGGTTGACGATGTCGTGCGCGGAGGAGACGACCCACTTCTGGTTCGCACCGCCGCCGCAGTCCCAGAGCTGGACCGTGGAGCCGTCCGCCGTGCCGCGGTCCGTGACGTCGAGGCACTTGCCGAGCGCGCGCAGGGTGCCGTCCGAGCCGACCGTCCACTGCTGGGCGGCGCTGCCGTTGCAGTCGTAGAGCTGTACGGGGGTGCCGTTGGCGGAGTTCGCCGCGGCCACGTCCACGCACTTGCCGGCCAGCCCCCGGATCGCGACGCCACCGGCCGTGTCACTGGTGGTCACCGAGACCGAGTCGACCACGAGCTGCTGCGGGAAGGAGGTGGAGCCGTCCGGGTCGCCCGGCCAGTAACCGCCCACGGCCAGGTTCAGGATCAGGAAGAACGGCTTGTTGAACACCCACGTCTTGCCGCCGAGGTCGGCAGGCGTACGCCGCTGGTAGACGTTGCCGTCCACGGACCAGGTGATCGAGTTCGGCGCCCAGTCGACGGCGAAGGTGTGGAAGGCGTCCGCGAAGGCCTGCCCGTTCGGCAGCGTGTAGCCCGCGCCGATGCCGCCCGAGCCGGAGTAGCCGGGGCCGTGGATCGTGCCGTGGACGCTGGACGGCTCGAAACCGACGTTCTCCATGATGTCGATCTCGCCGGAGTCCGGCCAGTTGACCGGCGTCCCGAGCATCCAGAACGCGGGCCACATGCCCTGCCCCCGCGGGATCTTCATCCGGGCCTCCACGTGCCCGTACTGCGCGGAGAACTTCCCGGAGGTGTTCAGCCGGGCGGAGGTGTACTGGCATGTGCCGTACCAGCACTGGTAGTTGGAAGGATTCTCCCGACGCGCGGTGATGACCAGGTGGCCCTGGCCGTCCAGGGCCGCGTTCTTGTTGCCCGACGTGTAGTACTGCCGCTCGTGGTTGTTGACGTTGTCGCCGGTCTCGATCTGCCACTTGGAGGAGTCGACGGCCGCGCCGGCGGGACCGTCGAAGTTGTCGGAGAACGTGACGGCGGCGGCCGCCTTCGGGGTGGCCGCCGTGGGGGTGGCCGCCTTCGGGGAGTCTGCCTGTGCCGGGCCGATGGCGGCGGAACCGGCCAGGACGGCGGACAGGGCGGCGAACAGGCATCTGCGGAGCAGGCGTGGACGTGCCACGGCTCTCCCTTCCGTGCGGCAGCCCGGGCCCGGGCCGCCGACCGTTGTGGGGGGGTGAATGTGTCGCCCTTGATTCAAGGAGTGAGATAAGGGAGCGTCAATACATGGTACGGACCAATTCCGGCCATCACTCACGCGGCCTGCGCGCGTGCACGGCCCGGCCCATGCGCCGGCCCAGGAGTAACCAACCCAGCAGCGCGCCCGAGGTGTTGAGGATGACGTCGTCGATGTCGAAGGCCCGCCCGGTGATCAGCGCGCCCTGCGCGAACTCCACGAGCAGCATCACCGTCGCGGTGAGCAGCAGCACCGGCAGGACTTTGCGCGCCCCCGGCGCCACGACCGGTACCAGCACGCCGAACGGCACCCCGAGCAGCACGTTCCCGCCGAGCTGCTTGACCGCCTCCCGTGTCTGCGCCCCCTCCAGATAGGCCCGGAGCGAGCTTCCCGGGCGTAGATTGCTGTGCGCGATGGACGCCGACGCGGGCGACGGCTCCAGCGTCAGCTTCGCCAGGACGACCGCGAACGCCACCATGAAGGCGAAGGCGCACAGCATCGCCAGCAACCGCAGCGGCCAGGGCGCGGGCCGGCGGACGCCGCCGCCCGGCCGCCCGTCGGCTTTGGCCCGGCCCCTTGCCCCGCGCGGGCGGAAAACCGTACGCGGATTGAACGCCACCCGGCTCATGCCACTCCTCCCGGACGCCAACTCCCTTGCCAGACAACCCTTTTACCCGCGAACCGACGGAGGATGCCTCGCCCTGCCGTGGGGGGCCTGCGCCACGGGATCGGCCTTGGACGGCCGGCCGACGACATCGTCCAACCGGACATCGCGCGCAGGACGGATTTCCGGCGCCCCGCCGTGGCCATGGATGATCAGGCGCGTGCCGATGCCGGCGACGACCGCCCCTCCACGAGAACCGAGGCCATGAGCAACCACTGCTGTGAGGCGATGAGCAGCCATGTGAACATGCGCTGCGACGTGCACGACGACCCCTACGCCTGACCGGATGTGCTGATCGACTACAGCGCCGAGTGCCAGAGTTACGGGCTGATCATCCATGACGGCGGCACATCGAGTATCACCATCGACTTCTGTCCCTGGTGCGGACGGCATCTTGCGAAGTCGCGGCGGGAGTGACGGAACCTCCGGCCGGCGCGGCCCGGGGGCCGTTCAGGGGCTGTACGTGATGTGGACCTCCTTGAAGCCGAGGGACTTGAGGAGGCCTTCGAGCATGCCGGTGGTGTTGGTCTCGGCGCGGGCCGTCAGGCCGCTGTCCTTGGCCGCGTCGGCGATGTGCTCGACCGCGAGGCGCTGTACGGCCTGTTCGCTGTTCGGGTTGTCGGAGAACAGGTCGCCGAGCCGGTCGAGCAGACCGCGCTGCTTGGAGACGGCGTAGGAGTGGTCCGAGTCCAGGGCCGGGCGGCCGAGCCGCGCGTGCGGCAGCCGCAGGGTGGCGGTGGTGCGGTCGCCGTCGACCGTCACGTCCTGGTCACCGAGCCCGCCGAGGTCCACGTAGGCGTCCACGGTGCCGGCCCCGACGTAGAGGGTGCGGGTGCCGCGGATCGCGTCGGGCAGGTACTTGGTGTCCTTCTCCAGGTCCACGACGACCTGGAAGTTGCCGGAGGCGGCGTCGTAGCGGCTCAGGTCCTGGATCGACTTCAGCAGCGCGGGGCCCGAGCGGTCGTGCGTCTCGGTGCCGAACAGGTCCTTGATGCCGGGCAGCACGGCCAGCGCGACACCGGCGAACAGCAGCGCCAGTACCACCACGACGGCACTCACCGCCTTCGCCCAGCCGGGCATGCGCCGGGTGACTCGCTCGGGGGCAGTCGTCATCCCACGGTTCTCCTTCCTTCCTCCTCAGAATGCCCGCCAAATCCTTTGCCAGACCGGTCAGTTGGCCGGACGAAGGGCGGCCGCGGCGCGCGGGCGCCTGCCTTGCCCCGGCAGCGGGTGTGCCGCGGCCCGTCGGCGCGCGATCAGTAGCATGAGCCGGGAGTCGGAATGATCAGCGAGGAGCGGATCGTGCGAGACATCGCGGTGTTCAGCGGCAGTGCCCACCCCGACCTGGCGGCGGAGGTGTGCGCGCATCTGGGCGTACCCCTCAGCCCGGCGCGGGTCAGCCGGTTCGCCAACGACTGCCTGGAGGTGCAGCTCCGTGCGAACTGTCGGGAGCGGGACGTCTTCCTCATCCAGCCGCTGGTCAAGCCGGTACAGGAGCACCTCGTCGAGTTGCTCCTGATGTGCGACGCCGCCCGCGGCGCGTCCGCCGGGCGGATCACCGTCGTGATGCCGCACTACTCCTACGCCCGCTCCGACAAGAAGGACGCCCCGCGCATCTCGCTGGGCGGTCGGCTGGTGGCCGACCTGCTGGTAGCGGCGGGCGCGAGCCGGGTCCTGACGATGACGCTGCACGCCCCGCAGGTGCACGGCTTCTTCTCGGTGCCCGTCGACCACCTGCACGCGCTGCGTGAACTCGCCGAGCACTTCCGGCAGTACGACCTGTCCCGCACCACCGTGGTCTCCCCGGACCTGGGCAACGCCAAGGAGGCGGCCGCGTTCGCCCGGATGATCGGGGCCCGGGTGGCCGCCGGGGCCAAGCAGCGCTACGCCGACGACCGGGTGACCATCAGCTCCGTCATCGGCGACGTGGCCGGGCGGGACGTCATCGTGCTGGACGACGAGATCGCCAAGGGCAGTACGGTGCTCGAACTGCTCGATCGGTTGCGCGAGTTGGGACCCCGCTCGATCCGCGTCGCCTGCACCCACGGCCTGTTCGCGGCGGGCGCCCTCAAACGGCTGACCGAGCAGAGCGACGTCCTGGAGATCGTGTGCACCAACACCGTGCCGGTGCCGTCGGAGGGCGAGGAGTACCGGGACCACAAGGACAAGCTGCGGATCCTCTCCATCGCCCCGGCCCTCGCCGAGGCCGTGCGCCGCATCCACAACGGCGAGTCGGTGAGCGCCCTGTTCGACGCGCCGCCCGGCGAGTAGTCACAGTCGGCCAGAATTCGGAGACATATGTCAACCGAACATGCTGGAATTCACTCTTACGAGGGTAACTTGCTGAGCGGGTAGGGGTGTTGGGCCTCGAACACCGGGGGATGCTGTGATCTCCGAGCCCGTCGTACGAGGAGCCGGCTGGAGGGGAAGGTCGTCGTGCAGCAGGAACCTGCGCCGTCGTTCACCCGGCATCTGCGTGTCCACCGGGACCGAGGGCACACGGTGCTCGAGTTCCGGGGCGAGATAGACATCGTCGCCGAGGCGCAGATCGCCCCCCACATCGACCGGGCAACCGCACCGCCCGGGGCCCGGGTCGTGATCGACCTGAGCCGGGTGGACTTCTTCGACTGCTCGGGGCTGCGCCTGCTCTACCGGGCCCGCGGCAGGGTCCTCGACCACGGCGGGGAGCTGCACCTCGTGTGCACGCACCCGCTGACCCTCCGCATCCTGAGGGTGACCGGCCTGTCCCGGCTGCTGCCCCCGCAGCCGACGCTGGAGGCGGCCCTGGAACAGCACGGGGCCGCGTCCGGCTCGGTGTGACCGGGCGCGCCGCCGGTTCGACCTGATCAGGCACGCCGCCGGACCGGTGTGCCCGGACGTCGGGCGTCAGTCCATCAGCAGGACCAGCTTGCCCGTGGTCCGGCCGGTTTCGCCGGCCTCGTGCGCCCTGGCGGCCTCGGCCAGCGGGAAGGTCCCGGCGATCGTGGCGCGCAGCCCGCCCTCGTCGACGAGCCGAGCGATCCGACGCATGCCGTGGTGGTCGGCGTCGACGAGCATCCGGACCGCCCGCACGCCGAGCCGCCCGGCCTCGCGGTAGAGGTCGTCGGAGCCGACCGGCACGATCGACACCACGATCCCGCCGGGCCGCAGGACCCGCAGCGAACGGAGCGAGGTCTCCCCGCCGATGGGGTCCAGTACGACGTCGACGTCCCGTGCCGCCTCGGTGAAGTCGGTGGAGTGGTAGTCGACCGGCTCGTCCACGCCGATGCCGCGCAGGAAGTCCTGCTTGCCGGCGCCGGCGGTGCCGAAGACGTACGCGCCGCGCGCCTTGGCGATCTGCACGGCCACATGGCCGACTCCGCCGGCCGCCGCGTGGACCAGCACCCGCTGCCCCGCCCGGAGATCCGCCCGCTCCACCAGCGCCTGCCACGCGGTCAGCGACACCAGCGGCAGCGCGCCCGCCTGGATGTGGTCGATCCCGGTCGGCTTCGGCGCGAAGACCCGGGCCGGGGCGGTCACGTACTCGGCGTGCGAGCCGTGGCCGAACGGGTACGAGAGCATGCCGAAGACCTCGTCTCCGGGCCGGAAGAGGGAGGCGCCGACGCCCGTTGCCTCGACCACCCCGGAGACGTCCCAGCCCAGTACGAACGGCGGCTGTCCCAAGAAGAGGCCGCCGGCCCGGTGTTTCCAGTCCGTGGGGTTCAGCCCGGCGGCCCGCACCCGCACCAGCACCTCGTTGGCCCTGGGCACGGGCCGCTCCAGTTCGACTTCCCGCAGCACCTCGGGACCGCCGAGCACGTCCTGACTGATCGCGCGCATCGTCCCCGAGCCGTTCGTCTCCATGCCGTTCGCCTCCATGCCGTTCATGGTGAACCAGTCCGCCCGCGCCCGCCCGCTCATCCGGCGGCGCGTCCCGCGGCCCGGACTCTCCTGCCACTGCCCGGACCTGGCGGGCGGTCAGGTCAGCCGGCGCTCGCCCTCCGCGCGTGCCTGAATCCGCGGGGCCGGGATATCCGGGAAGGAGGGCGGCTGGACACTCACGTCCCGCCGCCGGACCCTACGGAGGAGACATGCCACTGGTGAACGCGGGCGTCGTGGTGCTCGACTGCGCCGAGCCCGAGAAACTCGCCGTGTTCTACAAGGAGTTGCTCCAGGCGCGGGAGACGGACGTGACCGCGAACCTGGTGCAGATCAGGGCCGCCGACGGACTCCGGCTCGCCTTCCGCCGTGACGCGGGCGCGACACCGCCGAGCTGGCCGCGCCCGGAGAACTCGCTCCAGATCCACCTGGACTTCCTGGTGGACGACCTGGACGCGGCTGAACGCCGGGTCGTCGAACTCGGCGGCCGCCCGCTCGAAGCCAAGGACGCCCCCGGCCCGTACGAGGAGCGCGGCTGCTCCGACCCGGCCGGCCACACCTTCACGCTCCGCCGCGTCCCCGAGGTCGGCCCCAAGCAGGGCTGACCCCACCCGGCGCCGGGCCGGGCGGGCGGTGACGGCCGGCCGCCGTGCCGGGAGGCGCGGCGCCGGTCGCGGTCGGCGGCAGGCCAGGGTGGCCGGGGTTCCACAGCGCTACGGGTCAGTCGTGGTCGTTCCTGACCTTGGCGGGCCAGACGCCGATCGAGCGTTCGACGGCGGTGGCGCCCGCCCGGTCGACGGCGCCGCGCACGACGGCGAAGATGGCGCCCTGTACGGCCGCGGCGAGCAGGATCTCCCCCCAGCGGCGGTTCTCGTCGAGCGGCTCGGGCGCCTCGTCCTCGTGGCGGATGGCCTTCCACGTCGCGCGGAAGGCCAGGCCCGCCAGCGCGCCGCCGGCCCAGCCCAGCAAGAAGCCGACGGGCTGGTATGCGAGCGGGAGCTTGAGCTTCTTCTTGGCCATCGGTGTCTCCTTCGCCGGTACGGGGGCGAGGCTCTCGGGGCGGGCCGTGGTCAGGGCCGTCCCTGCGGCGGGACCTCCTCACCGGGCGGTACGGGACCCGGCGGGGTCCCGTCGCCGAAGGGGCGCCCGCCGAACTCCTCGCGGTGGTGCGGACTCAGCCATCCGGACAGGTCGGGGCCGAGGGGCACGATCCCGGTCGGGTTGATGCCCGAGTGCACCTGGTAGTAGTGCCGCTTGATGTGGTCGAAGTCGACCGTGTCCCCGAAGCCGGGCGTCTGGTAAAGGTCCCGGGCGTACGCCCACAGCACCGGGTTCTCGGCGAGCTTCCAGCGGTTGCACTTGAAGTGGCCGTGGTAGACGGCGTCGAACCGGACCAGCGTGGTGAACAGCCGGATATCCGCCTCGGTGATCGTGTCGCCCACGAGGTAACGCTGCCCGGCCAGACGGGACTCCAGCAGCTCCAGCCGCCGGAACACACCCACGCAGGCCGCCTCGTACTCCTCCTGGTTCGTGGCGAAGCCCGCCCGGTACACGCCGTTGTTGACGTCCTCGTAGACCTCCGCCATCACCGTGTCGATCTCGTCGCGCCGTGCCCGCGGATACAGATCCGGAGCGCCGGGCCGGTGCAGCTCGCTCCACTCGGTGGCGAGGTCGAGCGTGATCTGCTGGTAGTCGTTCGTGACCAGCTCGCCGCTGGGCACGTCGACCACCGCGGGCACGCTCACCCCGCCCGGGTAGCCGGTCTCCCGCCGGTCGTAGGCCTCGCTGAGGAAGCGGATACCGAGCACGGGATCCCGGCCGCCGGCGTCCAGCGTGAAACGCCAGCTCCGGTCGTCCTGGATCGGATCCACGACGGCCAGGGACAGGGCGTCCTCAAGACCCAGCAGCCGCCGTGAGACCAGTGCCCTGCTCGCCCACGGGCAGGCACGGCTGACCACCAGCCGGTACCGTCCGGCCTCCACCGGCCGGCCGTCCCGCCCGTCGGCGGTGATCCGGTCCGCGAAGTGGCTCCTGGACCGTTTGAAGGCCTTGTGCCCGTAGGCGCTGTTGCCCTCGCCCCCGTCGCTCATGTGTCCTCCCTGCTCGGCCTGCTCTGCGGACGTCCTGGTGAACACGTTCCCCGAAATCCGTCCGCGGCACGGAGTGAGCCACGGTGGACCGGGTGCGGGCACGAAGGGGCCCCGCCGCGACGGGGGAGCGCGGCGGGGCCTGACACACGCATGCCCGGACGGGACGGGCTCATGCCTCCCGGCCGGAATTTCCCGCGGCTCAGTTCGCGGCGGCCGGTTCCAGCACGAAGACCGGGATCTCCCGGGCGGTCTTCTCCTGGTACTCCGCGTACGGCGGGAACGCGGCCACCGCCCGCTCCCACCACTGCGCCTTCTCCGCGCCGGTGGCCTCGCGGGCCGTCATGACCTGCTTGACCGGACCGTCCTGGAGCTCGACGCGGGGATCGGCCTTGAGGTTGAAGTACCAGAACGGGTGCTTGGGCGCACCACCTTGGGAGGCCACCACGGCGTACCGTCCCTCGTGCTCCACGCGCATCAACGGTGTCTTGCGGATCCTGCCGCTGCGAGCGCCCACGGTGGTCAGCAGGATCACGGGCAGCCCCGTGTCCCACAGCGTGGTCCCCTCGGTACCGCCCGAGCTCTCGTACAGCTCCACCTGCTCCCGCACCCACTGGGCCGGGCTGGGCTCGTACACACCCTCAAGAGCCATGCCTGCCATCCTCTCGTCGCATACCGTGACTGATGGTGCACGCCATTCAACATCGGCGCCGCCCCGATCCATCCCGGCACCGTCCCCTATCGCGCCGCCGCGGGCCGCGGCGGCGCGATAGGGGACGGTGCGCTCACCCCGGCCCTGCCGCCATCCGTGCCGCCAGCAGCATGATCACGCCGCTGGACACCAGAGCCGTCGCCAGTTGTCCTCGGGGACCCGTCAGGGCGCGGCCGAGCAGCGTGCCGCCGCCCGCGAGCAGTAGTTGCCAGCTCGTGGAGGCGGCGAAGGCCGCCAGGACGAACACCGCCCGATCGGACGGTGCAGTGGCGTGCGTGCCGAGGACCAGCGCCGCGAAGTAGAGCAGCGTGGCGGGGTTGAGCAGGGTCAGGCCGAGCAGGGCGAGGTACGCGCGGGCCGGGCTCGGTGGCGGTGGGGCCGTCCGGGTGGCCGTCCGGTGCTCTCGGTACCGGCGCAGCGCGCCGGCCGCGCCCCGGACGGCCAGCGTGGCGAGGAGCAGGGCCGAGGCCCAGCGCAGCGGCACGATCACCGGTCGCAGCGCGGCGGCCAGGGCCGAGCCGCCGAGGGTGGCGAGCAGGGCGTAGAGCCCGTCGGCCGTCGCCACGCCGAGCGCGGCGCACACACCGGTCCGCAGGGGCGAACGGGCGGTCAGGGTGACGAGGTGGGCCGCGACGGCTCCGACGGGCACGGCGATGCCGTAGCCCGCGAGGAGGCCCGCGACGAGCGCGGCGCTCACGACCGCGGCGGACCGGGCCTCCGGGGACGGCCGGGCTGCTGCTGGGACCGAGTCGAAAGGTCGGAGGCAGACGGCAGCGGCGGGAGCACACGGGTCGTGGACATGGCCGGATCCTGTACGCCGTACCGTTTCGGCGGCAACCGAATTACGATGCGGAATGGATGGTTCCCAGCCAGATCCCGCAGGTAGCCGATCTGGCCGAACTTGATGTCGTGCACTGGATGCCTCGGGCATCTAATGAAGATCGGCACGACGCATCCTTCGTCTGCGAGGTCTTCCATGACAGACACGACAGACCTGACCGAGCTGTCAGATCCCGTCTCCTTCCCCCAGGACCGGAGCTGCCCCTACCACCCGCCCACCGGGTACGACCCGCTGCGCACCGAACGGCCGCTCGCCCGCATCCGGCTCTACGACGGCCGCCCCGCCTGGCTCGTCACCGGCCACGCCGTCGCCCGTGACCTGCTGGTCGACCCCCGCCTGTCCACGGACCGCACCCGCACGGGCTTCCCGGCCACAACTCCCCGCTTCGCCGCGGTCCGCGACCGCAAGCCGGCGCTCCTCGGCGTCGACGACCCCAAGCACCGCACCCAGCGGCGGATGATGATCCCGAGCTTCACCCTCAGGCGCGCCACCGAGCTCAGGCCGCGCATCCAGGAGATCGTCGACGAACTGCTGGACGCGATGATCGCCCAGGGACCCCCGGCCGACCTGGTGCGTTCCTTCGCGCTGCCGGTGCCGTCCATGGTGATCTGCGCCCTGCTCGGCGTGCCCTACGCCGACCACGAGTTCTTCGAGGACCAGTCCAGGCGGCTGCTGCGCGGACCGGCGGCCGAGGACACGCAGGACGCCCGGGACCGGCTCGCCGCGTACCTGGAGGACCTGATCGACGAGAAGCGGCGCCGGCCCGGTGACGGCCTGCTGGACGAACTCGTCCAGCAGCGCCTGAACGAGGGCGAGCTCGACCGCGAGGAACTGACCGCGCTGGCGATGATCCTGCTGGTCGCGGGCCACGAGACCACCGCCAACATGATCTCCCTGGGCACCTACACGCTCCTGCTGCACCCCGAACGGCTGACCGAGCTGCGCGCCGACCCCGCGCTGCTGCCGGCCGCCGTCGAGGAACTGATGCGGATGCTGTCCATCGCGGACGGACTGCTGCGGCAGGCCACCGAGGACATCGAGATCGCCGGGACCACCATCAGGGCCGGGGACGGCGTGGTCTTCTCCACCTCCGTCATCAACCGCGACGAGGACGTCTACCCGGCCCCCGACACCCTCGACTTCCACCGCTCGACCCGCCACCACGTCGCCTTCGGTTTCGGAATCCACCAGTGCCTCGGCCAGAACCTCGCCCGCACCGAACTGGAGATCGCCCTGCGCACGCTCCTCGAACGGCTGCCCACGCTCCGGCTCGCCGCCCCACCGGAGGAAATCCCCTTCAAACCCGGCGACACCATCCAGGGGATGCTGGAACTCCCCGTCAGCTGGTAAGAGGCTGCCGTCATGCACATCGAGATCGACAAGGACCGCTGCATCGGCGCCGGACAGTGCGCCCTGACCGCCCCGGGTGTGTTCACCCAGGACGACGACGGCTTCAGTGACCTGTTGCCCGGCCGGGAGGACGGCGCCGGCGACCCGATGGTCCGGGAGGCCGCCAGGGCCTGCCCTGTGAGTGCCATCACGCTGTCCGAGGACGGGTAGGGGCCGAGCCGCGCCGCCCGCCGGTCCGCCGCCGCGGCGCCGTGCCGACGCGGCGGCCGGCCGGCCCGTCCGGTGCCCGTCGCGTCGCCCCGTGGCCCCGGCGGCGGCTGATTGACTAGGGTTCCCGGGTGAGCGAACAGGCCCAGAAGCCCTCCGGGGCGCCGCCCGCGAAGCACGCCGGGACGGCGCCCGGGAAACCCTTCCTCTACGTCGTCGTCTGCGCCGCCGGCATCGCCGAGGGCGTCAGCAAGCTGATCACCGCCGCGCAGGAGCGGGGCTGGGAGGTCGGTGTCATCGCGACCCCGGTCGCCATGGGCGGCTTCTTCGACACCGCCGCCGTCGAGGCGCAGACCCGCCGTCCCATACGGTCTGCCTGGCGCACGCCGGGCGACCCGCGCCCGTTCCCGCCGCCGGACGCCGTGGCCGTGGCGCCCGCCACCTTCAACACCCTCAACAAGTGGGCCGCCGGGATCGCCGACACCCTCGCCCTGGCCACCCTGTGCGAGACGTACGGCCTGGGCGTCCCGGTCGCGGTCCTGCCGTGCGTCTCCGACACCCTCGCCGCCCACCCCGCCTACCGGGACAGCCTCGTCCGCCTGCGCGGGATGGGGGTCCGCTTCGGTGAGCCGTTCTCCGGCGAGCCGGCGCCGGACGGCGGCCGCCCCGAGTTCGGCTGGGAACGGGTACTGGACCTGCTGGACACGCCCGTGGCGCGGACGCCCGCCGGCCGTCCCGGCCCGTGACCGGCGACCGCACCGAGGCACCCGGGACAACCGCACCCGGGACAACCGCACCAAGGACAACCGCACCAAGGACAACCGCACCAAGGAACCAACGACAGGAGCAGCAACGATGCAGTACGTGAAGCTCGGTTCGACGGGCCTCGAGGTGTCGCGGATCTGTCTGGGCTGCATGACCTACGGCGTGCCCGGCCGCGGTGCGCACGAGTGGACCCTCGACGAGGAGGCCTCGCGCCCGCTGATCCGGCAGGCGCTGGAGGCGGGGATCACCTTCTTCGACACGGCCAACGTCTACTCCGACGGCACGAGCGAGGAGATCGTCGGCCGCGCGCTGCGCGACTTCGCCCGCCGTGACGACGTCGTCCTCGCCACCAAGGTGCACGGCCGGATGCGGCCGGGGCCCAACGGCGCCGGACTCTCCCGTAAGGCGATCATGACGGAGATCGACCACAGCCTGCGCCGGCTGGGCACCGACTACGTCGACCTGTACCAGATCCACCGCTGGGACCCGCACACACCGGTCGAGGAGACCATGGAGGCGCTCCACGACCTGGTGAGGGCGGGCAAGGTCCGCTACATCGGGGGGAGTTCGATGGACGCGTGGCAGTTCTCCAAGGCCCAGTACACGGCCCTGCTGCACGGCTGGACCCGGTTCGTCTCCATGCAGAACCACTACAACCTGCTCTACCGCGAGGAGGAGCGGGAGATGCTTCCGCTGTGCGCGGACCAGGGCGTCGGCGTACTGCCGTGGAGCCCGCTGGCCCGCGGCCGCCTCACCCGGGACTGGGGCACCACCACCGAGCGCAGCGCCACCGACGCCTTCGGCGGCCGGCTCTACCCGGAGGGCGACCGCGGCATCGTCGAGGCCGTCACCCGCGTCGCCGGTGACCGCGGGGTGCCGCGCGCCCAGGTCGCCCTCGCCTGGCTGCTGCGTCAGGACACGGTCACGGCGCCGATCGTGGGCGCGTCCAGGCCGGAGCACCTGCGGGACGCGGTGGCCGCCGTCGAACTGGAGCTGAGCGACAAGGAGGCCGAGGAACTGGAGGGGCCCTACACGCCGCACGCCGTCAGCGGTCACTGAGGGCGGCAATTGCCGTGTGCATCGGGTAGTAATCGCATTCCATCCGCGGGAATTGACAATAGGTCAACTGGGTCCGCCGAGAGCGTTATGTACAAAACCGTGTGATCCCTTGTTGCTCGCCGCTGGCCTGTGCAAAGGTGTGGCCAGTCGGCGAGCAGGCCATGGTCCTCCCTCTGAGCGGGGGACGTTCGAGATGTCGCACGCCTTCTTCGGCACGGACTTTTGGTATGGACCAAGTCCGCGGTGTGTATGGAGGAATGCAGCCGTGAAAGACCCGGGCATGTCCAATTCCCCCGCGTCGCCCGCTCCGTTCGGTACCACGGACGAGCAGTTGAGTGCCGAACTCCGGAAGTGGACGGGCGCCTCGCCCGCACTGCTGCCCGTGGGTGAACTCCTCGACCGGCACTGGGAGTCGGCCTTCGCCTACGCACGGCTGTGCACCGACGGGTCCCATCCCGCGGGCATGCTCACCACGGCGGCCTTCACCCGGCTGTTCGGCCAGTCCCTGCGGCAGTCCGGTCCGACGGCCGCCTGGCGGCCCCAACTGCTCGTCACCGTGAGGCGGATCGCGGGGGAGTGGAGTACGGACCACCGCCGGGAGATGCTGCACCCCGAGCTGCGGGCCGCGGACGCCGAGGGGGACCGGATCGCCGCGCGGCTGCTGCCGCCGGGCGACCGGCGGCTGCTGTCGCGGGCGTTCCAGCGGCTGCCGCAGACGGCCCGCGCCCTGCTGTGGCACGCCGAGGTCGAGGCCGAGCCGCTCGCCGTGCCGGCCCGGCTGCTCGGCCTCGACGAGGAGGACGCGCGCCTCGAACTCGAGCGTGCCCGGGAGCGGTTGCGCGAGGAGTGCCTCCAGGTCCACCGCGAGGTCGCACCCCGGCAGGAGTGCCTGCTCTACCTGCGGCTGCTCGACGTGACCCACCGTCGCGGCGGCGTCCACGTCGACCCCGACCTGCGTACGCACCTGGCCGGCTGCACGCACTGCCGGCAGACCGCCGACCAACTGGCCCAGTTCAACAGAGACCTGGGCGCCGCGCTGGCCGAGGGCGTCCTCGGCTGGGGCGCGGCCGGCTACCGCGCGCAATGCCTGGCCGGCCCCCCGGCCCCGACGGAACCGGCCCCCGAGCGAACCGCGCCCACCGCAGGCGAGCCCTTCACACCGGCATCACCGAAGACACCCGGAGAGGAGGACCCTTTCGCCCCGAACCCGGCCGGCCCACCGGCGGCCGACGACGCGTACCGGGGGCGGCGACCCGGCGCGGCGGGCCAGGGCGGTGCCCTGGGCGCGAACCCGCCCTCCTCTGCCGGGTCCCGCGACCCCGAGTCCGTGTCGGGCGTACCAGCTGAGGGCGAACTGTTCGCGCCGCCGGAATCGTTCGGTCTGCCGGCGGCCGATCAGGCCTGCCCGCCGGCGCCCGGCGCCCTCCACGAGGCCCAGCCCACCCCGGGCGGGCACCTCGTCCCGGAGGCGACCGACGCCGTGCCCTTCGTGGCCCCTTCGTCCGCCGAGCCCTGGGGTTCCGGCCCGCCGACCATCACCCCGGCGCGCGGTCCGGGGGCCGGGCCGGGCGGGGAACCGGGCCCGGCGGAGCCCGGTGGCGCGGCAGCGGGACCGGGGGGCGGGACGGCCCGCCGGGGGCGGGTGGCGCGGAAGGCGGCGCGGCGGGTCGCGCGGCGGCGGAACGTGGCCATCGCCGTGGCGACGGTGAGCGGGCTGGTCGTACTGCCGTTCGCGCTGTGGGCGGTGCTCGGCTCCGGGGACGGGGCCCCCGCGCGCGCCGAGGGGCAGAAGCCCACCGAGCCGCCCGGCACCGGCGCTTCCGCCTCCGGACCGTCCTGGACCGGAGCCGGGACGGCGGCCAGGGGCACCCTGCGCGGACGGCTGCACAACGCCGCGTCCGGGCTGTGCGTCGGCCCCGTCGGCGAGAAGGCCGTCGAAGGCGCCGAGACCGAGCTGACGGCCTGCTCCTCGGCACCCGGCCAGCAATGGGTCTACGAGACCGACGGACTGCTGCGCAGCGGCGCCGCGCCCGCCCTGTGCCTGGACTCCCACCTCGGCTACTCGGTGCGGCTCGCCCCCTGCGTTGACGTCTCCCGGTCCGGCGCCAAGAACATCCGCTACGACTTCACCCTTCAGGGCACCCTCGTACCCCGCTTCGACCAGGACCTGGCCCTGACGCCCGCCGCCACCGACGGCGGCGGCGCCCTCGTGCTCAAGACCCGCGTGAAGGGCGACACCCAGCGCTGGGCGATGGACACCACCATGCCGGAACTCCAGATGGAGGTGGTCAACTGGGACCTGGACGGCGGCTCGTCGGCCGGACCCCCGGCCCCGGCACCCGGCCCGTCGGACTCGGCGGTACCGGGCACACCGGCAGGCGGCACGCCCCGGACCACCCCGCCGCCCCCGGCCGCCGACGCCGGCACACCCGCCGTGGGCGGCTGCTCCTCCCACGGCCACCCCTGCTCCTGGAACGACCCGGACCGGCACCGCCACCACGGCGGCGGCCGCTGAACGACGTCAGCGGTGGCGCGGCGGCGGGGGAGGGGGCATCGTCGTGAGGTCCGGGGCCGCCTCCGGCCACACCAGCAGCACCGCACAGGGCGCGTGGTCGACGGCGAACCGCGCCGCCGGGCCGAGACTGTGCGGGCCGAGCCGCGCGCGGTCGCCGTCGCGGGCGACCACCAGCAGGTCGGCGTCCTCCGCGGCCGCCACCACCTCGCGCTCCACCCGCCCGCGCCGCTCCATCAGGGTGCACGGCCGCCCGAGCCGGGCCGCCGCCGCCTCGAGGAGCTCGGCCGCCGACGTACCGCCGAGGTCCGTGAGCAGGTCGCCGGGGTCGCGTTCGGCTCGGCCGCGGCCGAGCAGCCCGGCGAAGGCCCCGTGCGCCACGGCGGGCACGTCCGGCCCGCTGACGTGCAGCAGGACGACGTCGGACGCGTGCGGAGCCTGGGTGCGTACGGCGTCCACGCAGGCGGGCCAGGTGCCCTCCACCAGCCAGGTGATCACACGCATCCGCTCGCCCTCCTACGCCCTCACAGAATCTGGAGTGCTCCCCACAGTGCCACCACCGCGGGCACCAGCGCGGCCGGCACGGCCAGCAGGCCCAGCCGGGTGAACTCCCTCAGGTTCACACCGTGTTCGTGCTGGTGCACGATCCGCCGCCACAGCAGGGTCGCCAGGGACCCGGCGTAGGTGAGGTTCGGGCCGATGTTGACGCCGAGCAGCACGGCGAGGACCGCCCCCGGTCCGGCCGGTGCGGTCAGCGGCAGCAGGACCAGCACCGCGGGCAGGTTGTTGATCAGGTTGGCGAGCACGGCGGCCACCGCGGCGACGGCGAGCAGCGCGGGCAGCCCCGTACCGCCGGGCAGGACGCGCCCGAGCGCCCCGGCGAGCCCGTTGTCGACCACCGCGCGGACCACGATGCCGAGGGCCAGTACGAAGGCGAGGAAGGCCGGTGCCGCGGCCCGCACCACGCTCAGCGCGGTCGCCCTGCGCCGCAGCAGCGCCCGCCCGGCCAGGACCAGCGCCCCCGCCAGCGCGGCCCACACCGGTGCCACGCCGAACGCGGAGGCCACGACGAACCCGGCGAGCGTGCAGGCCACGGTGACCAGGGGGAACAGCGGCAGTTCGGGCGGTTCACCGGTGGGCGGCGAGGGCACTGCGGCGACCAGGTCCCGGACGAAGAAGCGCCGGAACACCATGTACTCGGCGCCGATCGCGACCAGCCACGGCAGCGCCATCAGCGCCGCGAACCGGGTGAAGCTCAGCCCGCTCGCCGCGAACGCGAGCAGATTGGTGAGGTTGGAGACCGGCAGCAGCAGCGACGCGGTGTTGGACAGGTGCGTGCAGGCGTAGACGTGCGGTTTGGGCCGTACGCCGGTGCGGGCGGCGGTGGCGAACACGACCGGCGTCAGCAGCACGACCGTGGCGTCCAGGCTGAGCACGGCGGTGATGGCGGACGCCAGCGCGAACACGGAGGTCAGCAGCCGCACCGGGCGGCCGCGCGACCGGCGCGCCATCCACGCCCCGCAGGCTTGGAACAGCCCCTCCACGTCGCAGAAGTGGGCGAGCATCAGCACCGCGGCGAGGAACCCGACCACCGGCCCCAGCCGCTCCGCCTCCGCCCGTGCGTGGTCGAGGCCGATCGCGCCGGTGGCGACGGCGATCCCGGCGGCGGGCACGGCCATGACCGCCTCGGGCCAGCCGAACGGACGGACGACGGCCCAGGCGAGCACGGCGACGAGCAGGACGACCGAGAGTGCCTCGGCCAGCGGCGTGTTCAGAGCGGTGTTCCTCAGGACGTGACCGATGGTGCACGCCCATCAAAGCAAAGGACCGTGCCGTACCTTCACGCGAGAGCGCCGCGGACGGGCCGGGTCAGGGCTCGCTGCCGGGGCTGAAGACCGTCAGGAACACCGAGGAGGCGTTGCCGCCCACAGGCACCTGGCCGGCCGTCCACTTCACCGTGAGGTGGTCGCGTTCGTCGGGTGGCGTGACGATCAGCGACGCGGGCTTCGCCGTCCTCGCCCCACTCACTCCGGGGTTGGAGAAGGTCAGTCCCGCCCAGGCGCTCCGGCCGGGCTTCAGCGTCACCGTGGTGGGCGTGCCCGAGGACCGCTTCGGGTCCGGGCCGAGCTGCCTGCCGGAGGCGTCCACGAAGGCGGCGCCGGGATAGCCGCGCACGGTGCAGGTGCGGCCGGAGGTGTTCGTCAGGACGACCGGGAAGTTCTCCTGCCCGGCGCCCGGGTTCTCGCGGCCCACCGACGCCCTGAGTTCGGAGGTGTGGCAACGGGTGCTCGCGGCGGAGGCACCGGTGCCACCGGTGTGCCGGGCGGTGCCCGGGGCGGAGGTGGCCGTGCTCTTCGGGGGTGCGGCGCCGACGCTGGGAGCCGAGCTCGTGCCGGGTGCCGTGCCGGGTGCCGTGCCGGGTTCCGTACCGGGGGCCGTCCCGGCGGTGGTGTCGCCGGTCGCGGGCGCGGCGGTGCCGGACACCCTCTGCGGAGCGCCGCTCGCGCCGCTGCCGTGGCCGCAGGCGGTCAGCGGCAGGCCCAGTACGGCGACCGCACCGACGAGCAGGGCCGCCCGGCGGGCGGACGGGGACTTGTGCGCCATGTTCCACACTCCTGGGTCGCTCGCACGCGGTGACCGCGTGCCTCCGGCGCCGGGTGCGCCGTCATGAGTGTCCGATGCGCGGACCGGGCGAAAAGTTCGCGACCGTTCGCACCTCTTTTCCGGGACTTCTTCCCGTGTCCTTCTCCGGTGACTGCCGCCCGCGCGTCTCTCCCGGTGACTCTTCCCGCGCGGAGCCCGGGCGGCCCTCGCCCGAACGGGTCAAGCCGCGCTCGCCCGTACGAGGCCCTACGGGTTCACGTGACGCGCAGGGAGCGCAGTACGCCGTCGGTCGTGTCGCCGCCGCCGTGCTGGCGGATCTGCACGTACACCTGCGGCTGCCCGCCGCCCGCCGGGACCAGCGCGGTCTCCGTGAGCCGGCCGCCGCCGGGGCAGTCGCTCCAGGTCCGGACCCGGCCGTGCCACCGCCCGCCGGTGTAGGCGCGGGCGCCGTCGTAGTGGCAGTACGGATGGCCGAGCGCGTCGACGCGGGCGGTGACGTCGCCGTGCTCGCTCAGGCCGGCGAACACCCCGCTCACGTCGGCCCCGAGGTCCTGCCACCGGGACAGGTCGACGGCGACGGCGAGCCCCGGCTCGTGCCCGGCGGGCAGCCCCAGCGCCGCCGGGTCCCAGCCGGAGTCGCGCAGCTGGCGCCCCCAGCCGTCCGGCACCCGCACCGCGATCCGGCCCGTGGCGTCCTCGACGTCGACCCCGGACGCCGAGGACGACAGGTCCACCAGGGCGAAAACGGCCCCGACGACGGCGACGGTGGCCACGGCGGCGGCGAGCATCGCGGCCCTGGACCGCCCGCGCGGGCGGACGGCGGACGCCCGGGCCGAGGCCAGCCGGTCCAGTTCGTCCGCGAACGCCTCGGCGGTGGGCCAGCGCCGTTCGCGGTCCGGCTCCAGGGCCCGCGTCAGGGCCCGCGCGACGCCGGGGTCGAGGCCCGGCCGCAGCCGCTCGGGCCGTACCACCGCGCCGGGTTCGGCGGGCACAGTGCCGGTGACGAGCCGGTAGCCGACCGCGCCGAGGCCGTAGACGTCCGCCCGCGCGTCGATGCCCGCGCCGGGCCCGGCCTGCTCCGGCGGCCGGTACCCGGCCGAACCCGCCGCCAGCGTCAGCCCCGAGGCCTGCGCCAGGCTCTTGGCGAGGCCGAGGTCGGCGAGCAGCACCCGGCGGGTGCCGTCCGGCGCGGTGCGCAGCAGCACGTTGCTCGGCTTGACGTCCCGGTGCACGATGCCCGCCTCGTGCAGGGCGTGTGCGGAGCGGGCGGCCAGCGCGGTCAGCCGCAGGGCCTCGGGCACCGGCAGCGGGCCGGCGGCGAGCAGGTCGTCGAGGGTGCCGGCGTCGGCGTACTCCATGACGAAGTACGGTCTGCCGTCAGGGAGTTCGCCGATGTCGTAGACCTGAGCCACCCGGGACGAGCCGGCCCGGCGCAGCAGCCGTGCCTCGGTCAGGAACCGTTCGCGCACGTCGAGGCGGTGGGACCAGTTCTCGGCGAGCACCTTGACGGCCACGGGGGCCTCGAGCTCGTCGTCGTGGGCGAGCCACACCGTGCCGAAGGCGCCCGTGCCCAGGCGCCGTTCGAGCCGGTAGCGGCCGATCCGCTCGAGGGAGTGCATGCGACTATCATGCCTGCCGCGGGATCGACGCAAAGGGGGCCTTGTCGTGCAGAACGCCGCGCCGGTCGAAGACCTCGCCCGCCGTGCCGCCGCCGGTGACGGCGCCGCGCTGGAGGCCCTGCTCCAGCAGGTCCGGCCCGAGGTGGTCGGGCGTTGCGGGCGTTTCCTGCCCTGCCGCGAGGACGCCGAGGAGGCGGCGCAGGACGTACTGCTCCAGATCGCGCGCGGGATCACCTCCTTCGAGGGCCGCAGCCGCTTCAGTACCTGGCTCTACACGGTCGTCGCCAACTGCTGCCGCCAGAAGTACCGGGAGCTCAAGCGCCGCGCCGCCGAGCAGCCCGCGCGGATCGAGCCCGCGACGTACGCCGACCCGCGCACCACGAGCGTCATCGCGGGCTCCCGGGTGGACCTGCTGGAGGCGCTGGACCGGCTGGAGCGGGAGCACCCCCATCTGGTGGCGCCGCTGGTGTACCGGGACATCTGCCGGCTGGAGTACGCCGAGGCCGCCGAGCGGGCGGGCGTTGTGCTCGGCACGTTCAAGTCGCGGCTGCACGAGGCGCGCCGGCGGGTACGGCCCTGGCTGGCCGACGGATCCTGAGACCCGGCCGGGCTCACTCGTCGTCGAGCAGGCCCAGCTCGGCCCAGATCGTCTTGCCCTCGGCGGTGTGCCTGCTGCCCCACCTCCGGGTGAGCTGGGCGACCAGCAGCAGGCCGCGGCCGCCCTCGTCCCAGGTCTTGGCCCGGCGCAGATGCGGAGCAGTGTGGGTGGTGTCGGACACCTCGCAGGTCAGGTGCGCCTCGTCGTGGATGAGGCGGAGGCGTATGGGTGGGGTGCCGTACCGGATCGCGTTGGTGACCAGCTCGCTGACGACCAGTTCGGTGGTGAACGCCGCCTCGCTCAGACCCCAGTCGTCGAGCCGGTCGACGACCTGTTTGCGGACCGGGGCGACCAGCGACGGATCGGCGGGGATGTCCCAGGTCGCCACCTGGGAGGGCGGCAGGGCGCGGGTGCGGGCCAGCAGCAGCGCCGCGTCGTCGGAGGCGCTGCCCGCGGGCAGCAGGGTGCGCAGGACGCGGTCGCAGGCCTCCTCCAGGGAGCCGTCGCGGGCGGCCAGGGCCTCGCACAGCAGCCGGTGGCCGGCGTCGGTGTCCCGCTCGCGGCTCTCCACCAGCCCGTCGGTGTAGAAGCACAGCACACTGCCCTCGGCCAGCTGGAGCTCGACGCTCTCGAACGGCAGTCCGCCCAGGCCCAGGGGCGGTCCGGACGGCAGCTCGACCCGGCGGGGCGGGCCGTCCGGCGGGATCAGCATCGGCGGCGGGTGCCCGGCGCGGGCGAGCGTGCAGCGCCGGGAGACCGGGTCGTACACCGCGTACAGGCAGGTCGCGCCGACCTCGCCGGGCCGTCCCTCGGCCCCGGCCTCGGCGGACAGCCGGGCCACCACGTCGTCCAGATGGGTGAGCAGTTCGTCGGGGGCGAGGTCGATGTCGGCGAGGGTGCTCACGGCGGTGCGCAGCCGGCCCATGCTGGCCGAGGCCTGCACACCCTGCCCGAGGACGTCCCCGACGACCATGGCGACCCGGCTCCCGGACAGCGGGATCACGTCGAACCAGTCGCCGCCCACCCCGGCCCGGGCCGCCGGGAGGTAGCGGGAGGACGCCTCCACCGCGGCGGTGCGCGGCAGGCTGCGGGGCAGCAGGCTGCGCTGGAGGGCGAGGGCGGTCTCCCGTTCGCGGGAGTAGCGGCGGGCGTTGTCGATGCAGACGGCGGCGCGGGCCGTGACCTCCTCGGCCAGCAGCACGTCGTCGGGCATGAAGGGGGCGGGCTGCCGGAACCGGCTGAACACGGCGACCCCGAGGGTCACGCCCCTGGCCCGGATCGGCACGGACATCGCGGCGTGGACGCCGAGTTCCTGGGAGTGCAGGCGGCGCACCGGGTCCCAGGACAGCCACTTGTCGAGGTCGCCGGACTCCTTGGAGATCACCACGGAGTGGCTGGTCACCAGGGAGGCGCCCTGGGGCGAGGTGGCCGGGTACAGCTCGGTCCGCCCGGTGACGGCGAGCGCCTCGGGACTGCCCGCGTTGATGGAGGCGTGGGCGGCCCGGCGCAGCACGACCGGTGTCGTCACCGGTCCGGTGAGGGGTTCCCCGCCGTGCTCGGGCGGATCGAGCAGATCGACGCTGACGAAGTCCGCGAGGGCGGGGACGCAGACGTCGGCGAGTTCCTGCGCCGTCCGGGCGACGTCGAGGGTGGTGCCGACGCGCACGCTCGCCTCGTTGACCAGTTGGAGCCGTTCGCGCGCCCGGTACTGCTCGGTGAAGTCGTGCGCGGCGACGCACACCCCGCGCACCCGTCCCTGCCGGTCGGTGATCGGGGACATCCGGGCCAGCCAGGCGCTCACCTCTCCGTTGCCGCCTATCGGCACATACGTCCGCACGTCGTTGCCCCGGCCGGTGGCGAGGACCTGGTGCATGTGCCACTCGAAGTCCTCGCTCTGCCGGCGGCCGCCGATCTCGGAGATGCGCAGGCCCCTCAGCCGGTCGGCCGGCATCCCGACCACGTCCGCCATCGCGGCGTTCATACCGTGCAGCCGCAGCCGCTCGTCGTAGATCGCCACCGCGCAGGGCGACTGGATGAGTTCGGCCCGGGCCAGCGGGTCGTCGGGGTCCGGGGGGCCGCCGCCCTCCAGCGGGGTGACCAGAAGCCAGTTGCCGCCGTCCTCCGGGCGCCGGTGGTGGGCCAGGATCCAGACGGGCAGCGCGCGCCCGTCGCGGTGCCGCACGGTGAGCGTGCCGTTCCAGCGGGGCTCGTCGGGAAGGGCCACGACCGGGCCGTCGTCCAGCAGATTCGCCGCCCGCTCGCCCAGCACCTCCTCGGGCGCCCAGCCGAGTAGCCGGCGCGCGCCCTCGTTCCACTCGACGAGGACGCCGTGCTCGTCGACGACAGCCCGGGCTGTGGCCGCGTCGTCGAACGGATACACGGGGCTCATCGTCGCCACTCCATCGCGCACACTCACAGTTAACAGGTGCGTCACTTCCGTCCCAGCCTAGTGCGTACCGGCGCCGTACGGACGGCGACCCCCTGCCGGAGGCAATACGTCCCGTCAGGACCGTTGACGGATGTCATGGCTGCAACAAGCATGGTGCGTCCGCCCTTGGGAGCGCTCCCATGGGTGTGGTCCGTACCCTCCCCCGAGGAGCCCAGACGTGAAACGACGCAGAACCACCCTGCTGTCCGTGGCAGCCCTGCTCGCGGCGGCCCTCACCACCCTGCCGTCCGCCCCGCGGGCCCTGGCCGACGAGGTCGAGCAGGTCAGGAACGGCACCTTCGACACCACCACCGAGCCGTGGTGGACGACCAGCAACGTCACCGCGGGCCTCTCCGACGGCCGGCTGTGCGCCGACGTGCCCGGCGGCACCGCCAACCGCTGGGACGCCGCCGTCGGACAGAACGACATCACCCTGGTGAAGGGCGAGAGTTACCGCTTGTCGTTCTCGGCGACCGGCACCCCCGACGCGCACGTCGTGCGGGCGCTCGCGGGGCTCTCCGTGGCGCCGTACGACACCTGGTTCGAGGTGAGCCCGCAGCTGAGCGTCTCGGGCAACGTCTACTCCTACACCTTCACGTCCCCCGTGGACACCACCCAGGGTCAGGTCGCCTTCCAGCTCGGCGGCACCGCGGACCCCTGGCGCTTCTGCCTGGACGACGTGTCACTCCTCGGTGGGGTGGCGCCGGAGGTCTACGAGCCCGACACCGGGCCGCGGGTGAGGGTCAACCAGGTCGGCTATCTGCCCGGCGGCCCGAAGAACGCCACGCTGGTGACCGACGCCGGCGCCAAGCTGCCCTGGCGGCTGCGCGACGCCCGGGGGAAGGACGTGGCCCACGGCTGGAGCGCGCCGCGCGGCACGGACGTCTCCTCCGGGCAGAGGGTGCACTCGATCGACTTCGGCACCTACCGGGGGAGTGGCAAGGGCTTCACCCTGGTCGCCGACGGCGAGACCAGCCACCCGTTCGACATCGGCGACGGCGTCTACGACCGGCTCCGCCTGGACTCGCTGAAGTACTACTACACCCAGCGCAGCGGCATCCCGATCCGCGAGGACCTGCGGCGCGGCTACGGCCGCCAGGCCGGCCACCTGAACGCCGCCCCCAACCAGGGCGACACCAAGGTGCCCTGCCAACCGGGCCTCTGCGACTACACACTGGACGTCACCGGCGGCTGGTACGACGCCGGCGACCACGGCAAGTACGTCGTCAACGGCGGCATCACCACCTGGGGACTGCTGAGCACATACGAGCGCACCCTGCACGCGCGCACCGCCCGGCCCGCGAGCCTCGGTGACCGGACGCTCGCCCTCCCGGAGAGCGGGAACAGGGTGCCCGACATCCTGGACGAGGCCCGCTGGGAGCTGGAGTTCCTGCTGAGGATGCAGGTGCCCGCCGGGCAGCCGCTGGCCGGCATGGCGCACAGCAAGGTCCACGACGAGCAGTGGACGGGGCTGCCGCTGCTGCCCAGTCAGGACCCGCAGAAGCGCGAACTGCACCGGCCGACCACCCAGGCGACCCTGAACCTGGCGGCGACCGCCGCGCAGGCCGCCCGCCTCTACGAGCCCTACGACCGCGCCTTCGCGGCGAAGGCCCTGCGGGCCGCGCGCACGGCCTGGTCCGCCGCGCTCGCCCACCCCGCCGTGTACCCCGACCCGGACGACGGCATCGGTGGCGGCGCGTACCCCGACGACAACGCCACCGACGAGTTCTACTGGGCGGCCGCCGAGCTGTACCTGACCACCGGTGAGCGGCAGTTCGCCGACTACGTGACCAAGTCGCCCCTGCACACGGCCGACATCTTCGGGAACGTCAGCTTCGACTGGGCCGCCACCGCGGTGCCCGCCCGCCTCGACCTCGCCACCGTCCCGAGCAGGCTGCCCGGCCGGGAGAAGGTGCGCCAGTCGGTGATCAAGGGCGCCGGCAAGTACCTGGCCACACTGAAGGCGCAGCCCTACGGCATGCCGTACGCGCCCGCCGGCAACATGTACGACTGGGGCTCCAACAGCCAGATCCTCAACAACGCCCGTGTCCTCGCCGCCGCCTACGACCTCGACGGTGCCACGAAGTTCCGCGACGGCGCGGTGCAGAGCATGGACTACATCCTGGGCCGCAACGCCCTCAACATCTCCTACGTCACCGGCTACGGCACGGTCAGCTCCCACAACCAGCACAGCCGCTGGTACGCCCACGAGCTCGAGCCGAGCCTGCCGAACCCGCCGAGGGGCACCGTCTCCGGCGGGGCCAACTCCAGCATCCAGGACCCGTACGCGCAGGGCAAACTCCAGGGCTGCGTCGGCCAGTTCTGCTACATCGACGACATCGAGTCCTGGTCGACGAACGAGACGGCCATCAACTGGAACGCGGCGCTGGCCTGGATGGCCTCCTTCGCGGCGGACCAGGGCCACTAGGGGCTGTTCCGGCCACCCACCCCGGACGCGGGTGAGCGGGCCGGACCACCAGGAGGAACGCCGCCGCGCCCCCCAGTGGCGCGGCGGCGCTGCCCCCTACGGCTGCGGACCCGCCCTCGGTACCACTGTCTCATCGCTGTGACCAGCGGGTATTTACGGGAAAGTACCCGCGCGGTACCGTGTGGACCATGCCAGCTCTCAATGTGGAGTTCAGCGACCGCGAGCTCGAGGACCTGCGCCAGATCGCCAAGGAACGCGGCACGTCGATGAAGGCACTCGTGCGCGAGGCCGCCGCCGCGGACATAGCCCGGCACCGGGCCCTCCAGGAGGGTGCCGAGGCCTTCCGGCGGTTCTTCACCGCACACGCGGACGAGTTCGCGACGGCCTTTCCCGAGGACGAGACGGCCACGAAGGGCGAGGGGCGGGCAGCCTGACCGATGACCCCCGTCATCCACATCGACGTGCCCTGGCTGCTCCAGCGACACGAGGAAGTCCTGCCGGACCAGCCCGCGGTGGACGACTTCTCGGCCCTGGTGGCCGCCGTCGCCCGCCACCGCGTCGACCCGCCGCGTCTCGGCGTCGACTCCGACCCCGCCTGGCGGGCCGCCGCCCTGCTGCACACCCTCGCCCTGCTCAAACCCCTGCCGTCGGCCAACGCCCGCTTCGCCTGCGCGACGGCCGTGGCCTACATGTACGTCAGCGGCGTCGGCATCGACCCGCCCTACGGCGCCCTCGTCGACCTCACCCGCGACCTGATGTCCGGCAAGACCGACGTCTACGGCGCCGCCGACCGCCTGCGCTCCTGGGAGATCTGACAGCCCTTGCCGCATGCCCCCGGTGACGTCCCGCTTCCTGAATTTCCGTCAATGATGCCCGTGTTGTCTGCATGTCTTGTTGCGCGTCAATGAGCTGTGCAAGGCTGAGCGGTCCGTGCGTGGGCAAGGGCCGGTTCTGAAGAGACAGTTGGGGAGTCGAGCCGAATCGTCCGCCGGCCGTGTGCCAGACCCGCGGGCCCGCTCCACACCGGTACGTACCAAAGGAAGTCTTTCGTGCCCACCCCCCACCCCTCTCGTCCCCCCAGCCCGCCGCCCGGCTGGGTCCCCGGGGAGCCCGACGAATCCATCGCCGCCCGGCTCGCCGGCAGCACCGACGAAGAAGTCGCCCACTGCGTCGCCCTGCTGATCGCGCGCCACTGGCAACCCGTCCACGACTACGCGGTGATCTGCCTCGCCTCGTCGGCGCCCCTCGCGGCCATGGTGACCTCGGCCGCCTTCCATCAGGTCTTCGACCGGCTGACCGTGGGCGAGCCCGGCGTCGCGCTGCGCCCCCGGCTGCTGCTGACCGTGCGGGACACGGTCCGGCTGTGGGCCGCCGAGGACCGTATATCCGCCGCGCTGCCCGAGCTGCACAAACCCGCCGGCGGCCGGGGCATGCGGGCCGCCGCGTCCCTGGTCCCGGACAACCGCCGGCTTGCCCAGCGGTCCTTCGAGAACCTTGTCCCGGCCGCTCGGTGCCTGCTGTGGCACACCGAGGTCGAGGCCGAACCGCTCGATGTCCCGGCCGGGTTGCTGGGCATGGACGAGGAAACCACCTTCCGCACGCTGGAAGAGGCCCGGGACAAGTTCCGCGAGGGCTGCCTGCGCGCCCACCGCGAACTCGCGACGGGCGACGACTGCCGGTATTACAACCGGTTGCTGGAGGCACCGATCCGCCGCGGCGGCGGCCTGCTGCCGGACGTCAAGCGGCACATGGACGAATGCCGCTACTGCCGGGACGCCGCCGCGCAGCTCGGCCTGCTGGAGAACGCGCCGGGCGTGCTGCTCGCCGAGGCGGTGCTCGGCTGGGGCGCCCGCCGATACTACGACTCCCGTCCGGGCCGCGCCGGACAGACCCCGCGCACGAAGGGCTCCGGCCGGCACGGTGGAAGACGGCCGGGCGGCGGCGGCCGTGGCTGGCCGCTGTCCCGGTTCGCCGCGCAGGGCCGCCGGGCCTCCGGCGGCCCGCGGTCGTCCCGGGCGCTGCGCACCGGCCTCGGCCTCGTCTCCGCCTCACTGCTCGCGACCGTGCTCGGCGTCAGCCTGTGGTCGCACGGTGACGGCACCGCCCCGGCCGCGTCCACCGGCGCGCGGGACACGGCGCACGGCACCGACCCCGGCACCCCGCCCGACGGTTCCGCGACGCCCCGCTTCACCGTGCCGTCCCCGTCGGCCGACGAGATCCGGCTGCGCAACGTCGCGGCCGGACTGTGCCTGGCCGTCCGGGACGAGCCGAAGGCCGGGGCCGCCACCGAACTGGCCGAGTGCTCCTCGGCCTGGAACCAGCGGTGGACGCTGGAGGCCGACGGGCTGCTGAGCAGCGTCGCCGCCCCCGGCCTGTGCCTGGACTCGCACGCGGACGCGGGCGTGGTCGTCCTCGGCACCTGCGCCAAGGCCGGTGACGAGCGGGGCCCCGACGTGCGCTACGGCATCAGCGCGCAGGGGGAGTTGCTGCCCCGCTGGGGCGAAGGACTCGCGCTCACCACCGCCGCGGCGCAGGCGGAGGCGGACATCGTCGTCAAGGTCGACGACGGCACCGCCGCGCAGCGCTGGTCGGCCGAGCCCGTATCGGTGACTCCGGGACCGCTCTCGGTCGCCGGGACGAGCGCCCCGCCCACTCACCGGCCCACACCACCGGACGTCACGGCGTAATCCGGGGCGACCGCCGCCGGTGCCCGACGCGTCGGCCCAGCACGGAAGGCTTCCAGCGCCGCACATCTCGCCGGGCTGGAAGCCGCCCGTGAGCGGGGTCGGGAGCCTCGCTGAGTGGTTGCGTGCACCCGACCGTACTGGCCGGTCGGCAGCGCTCAGCAGCCCCCGGAGCGGACCGTCCGGTCGTCGTTCCGGGCCGCGGCCTTGACCAGGAGCGCGGCCAGTTCTCGGGGCCGGGAGAACATCGGCCAGTGGCCGGTGTCCATCTCCACCAGATTCCAGCGCTCGCTCCTGAGTGCCTCGGCCACGGCGGGCATCGGCTCGGGCCCGTCCAGCAGGCACTTGACGTACGTCGCAGGCAGCTCGCCGACCGGGTGCCGCAGCACGGCCGGCTCGGTGAGCGTGGCGCCGGGGTGCGGTGTGCCCTCGGTGACGATGCGGTGGATCTGCTCGTCGGTCAGTTCCTGGCCGGCGTAGTCGTCCAGGGGCAGCGGCGGCCAGAAGCCGCCGTGCGCGTCGAGCGCACGGCGGACGTCGTCGCTGTCGAAACCCGACAGGAACGGCCGGCCGTCGACCGGCACGTTGGAGTCCACGAACACCACGCGCCGCAGTCTGCCGCCGATCCGCTCGGCCGCCTGGCCGACCGGGATGCCCGAGTAGCTGTGCCCGACCAGGACCACGTCCCGCAGGTCGCGGCGCTCCACGTGGCCGACGATGTCCTGGACGTGGGTCTGCTGCCCGGCCGGCAGATCCTTCTTCTCGGCGAGACCGCTGAGGCTGAGGGCGTGCACGTCGTGCCCGGCCTCGCGCACGCCGGGCAGCACCTCGTCCCACGCCCAGGCACCCAGCCAGGCGCCCGCCACCAATACGAAGTGAGTCATGTCCACCAACGTATCCCCGGGGTGTGACAACGCCCCGCGCACCGAGCGCCGTAGGTCCGGGAGGGCGGCGGCGCGCCGCCCTCCCGGACCGGTCAGCCGGCCTTCGCGGGCACCGCCGCCGCGCCGCCGTCCGGCGCGCCCGGTCCGGTGACCGGTGGCACCGGGACGTCGACGGCACGCACCAGCCACGGGCCCTCGGGACCGTAGACCGCCCGGGGCTCCGGGAACAGCCACAGCAGCGCGAGGAACAGCACCGCGGCCGACGCCAGCGACAGCGGCAGGCTGATGTCGACGCCGTTCGCCACGTCGCCCAGGGGGCCGACGAACTGCCCGGGGATGTTGGTGAACAGCACCCCGATCAGCGCCGACACCCACCAGGCGGTCAGTCCGCGCCAGTTCCAGCCGTGGGTGAACCAGTAACGCCCGCCGCGCTGACGGCGGTTGAAGACCTGGAGCGCGTCCGGGTCGTACCAGCCGCGGCGGGTCCAGAAGCCGAGCATCATCACGACCATCCACGGCGTGGTGCAGGTGACGATCATCGTGGCGAACGTGGAGATCGACTGCACCAGGTTCAGCGCGAACCGCCCGATGAAGATGAACGCGAAGGCCAGCAGACCCACCAGCACCGTCGCCCGCACCCGGGACAGCCACGGGACCACCGAGGCGAAGTCGAGGCCGGTGCCGTACAGGGAGGTCGTGCCGGTCGACATGCCGCCGATCAGCGCGAGCAGGCACACCGGCAGGAAGAACCAGCTCGGCGAGATCGCGAGCAGTCCGCCCACGAAGTCCGGAGCGTCGGCGTCGACGTACGAGGGGGCCTTGGTGGCGATGATGCTCGCCGTCGCCAGACCGAAGACGAACGGCAGCAGGGTGGCGATCTGCGCCAGGAACGCGGCACCGACCACGCGGCGGCGCGGGGCGTCGGCCGGGATGTAGCGCGACCAGTCGCCGAGGAACGCGCCGAACGACACCGGGTTGGACAGCACGATCAGAGCCGCGCCGATGAACGACGGCCAGAACATGGACCGCGTGGCCGCGTCCGCCGAGGCGGTGAACACCCCGGCGTACCCCGGGTCGAAGTCGCCGGCGAACGCGATCGCGCCGAGCAGGAACAGCACGCTCGCGGAGGTCACCGCGATCTTGTTGACGAACAGCATGAAGCGGAAGCCGTAGACGCACACCACGAGGACCAGCGCGGCGAACACCGCGTAGGCGACCGCGTACGACGCGGTGCCGCGCGGCAGCCCGAAGAGCCGGTGCGCGCCGCCGACCAGGGCGTCGCCGGAGCTCCACACCGAGATGGAGAAGAACGCGGTGGCGGTCAGCAGCGACAGGAACGAGCCGACCACCCGGCCGTGGACACCCAGGTGTGCCGAGGAGGAGACGGCGTTGTTGGTGCCGTTGACGGGGCCGAACACCGCCATCGGACACAGGATCAGCGCGCCCGCGACGACCCCGAGGAGGGTGGCCGCCAGGCCCTGCCAGAAGGAGAGGCCGAACAGGATCGGGAAGGCGCCCAGGACACAGGTGGAGAAGGTGTTCGCGCCGCCGAAGGCGATGCGGAACAGGTCCAGGGGCCGGGCGGAGCGGTCGGCGTCGGGGATGCGTTCGATGCCGTGGGTCTCGACCTCGGTGAGGGACGGCGCGGCGGGGGAGGGGGCAGGCGGGGCCTGCGGTGACTGTTGCGGGGACATGGGGGCTCCATCGGAGGACGGCGGTGGAGCGCCTGGTGGCGCGGCGGGTGGACGGGTGCTCGCCGGCGCGGGGTGTGCGGCGGGAAGATCACCGTTCTCGGGGGTCCGCTGACGCTAAGACGCCGCGCCCGGACCACACCAGAGGACGGTTCATCCATCTTTCCCGCCCCCGCTGGACGAATCCTCCATCCTCCGCTCACCCCTCCACCCTCCGTTCACCCCTCCGCGTCGTGAGCGTCCTCGTCGTGGGTGCCCTCGGGCCGGGCGTCGGGCCCCTGTGCCCGGACCCGCTGCACGTGTTCCAGCGACGCGCGAAGTTCGCCGAGCCACTCGTCGGTGTGCCGCTGGACCAGGCGCACGCACCAGGCGAGGGCGTCACTGCGGCTACGGGCGACGCCGCCCGCGATCAGGGTGTCGAGGACCTGGCGCTCGGGCTGGCGCAGCCGCGTCATGACGGGCGCGGCGACATGCGTGAACAGGGCGCGCCGCCCGTCGCACTCCACGCCCCAGGACACCTTCCGGCCGAACCGGTGCTCGCCCTCGCGGGCCACCGCCATCCGGTCCTCGCGGGTGCGCTCCCGGAACTCCCGCACCCGGCCCTCGACGGCCGCCTCCCGCTCCGCGAACCCGGCGTCCCCGGCGAGCCGGGGTGCGGGAATCCGGCCGATGACGGTGATCTCCTCGCGGTCCACCGCCACTTCGACCAGTTCCTCGAACAGATCGTCCGGCAGCCGGCCGGCGAACCAGCCGCGCACTTTCTCCAGCTGCTCTGTCGTAATCATGTAATGACCATTACGCGACGCGACCTTGAACACAAGGGGTCACGGACCAGTCCGCCGAGAGCGGAACAGGACTGTTTCAGGACGATTGGCGGACATTGGGAAACAGGCCATTCGGCCGGATCCGATGATCGTCGGGCCCGTGGGCAAAGGGCTGTCGCGGCGGCGTTCCGTGACTTCACGCCACTGATTCAATACGCAAGGTTACCGAAACCCGCGGGTTCGACGTGAGTTTCCGTCGCGGACTCGGCAGACTCCCGCACGCCGCCCCGGCATCGACCGAGCCCGGACCGGCACCCGACGACTTCCGGCGGAAGGAAGCGCACGATGCGGAACGCCGCACGCTGGGCAGCGACTCGCGGCCTGACGGCCCCGACGCCTTCCGGCACGGCAAGCGCACCTACTGCAACGAGTGCGTGAAGAACGCCTCGGTGACGAGCGTCTTCGCGTTCTGAGAGCCGGAATCGCGCGTCCCACGCGCACCTGGAGGTCCCGTGGCTGGGGAGCGCGGGGCCTGCGGCGGGGACGGGGCGATTCCGCACCAGGGGCCGGCGGACGGAGTGGGGCCGCCCGCCGGCCCCTGCACAGGCCGCGGTGCCCCCGAGGGGGGCGCCCGCTACGCCCGGTCGCGGTGGCTGGTGTCGCACCAGGGGTAGCGGCGGCTGCGGCGGCAGGTGCACAGGGCGACACGGAAGCGGTCCGAGAAGATGGTGCTGCCGTCCTCCAGTTCCACCTCGACCGGCCCGTCGACCAGGATCGGACCGCGGCGCCGCATCGTGACCCGGCGGGGCGGACCGGGCCGCGGACCGTCCGCGGAGGTGTTCGGGTTGTCACCCTTGTCCGGGCGGGCGTTCGGCACGGATCACCACCAGCTCTTCCTTCTCGTCGGCCGCTTCCGCTGCGGACAGCAGACCGCGCTCCCGCAGCCAGCCGCGCCGCGACCGCAGCACGGGTCCGAAGGCGATGCGGCGGCGGCGCACCACCGCCGCCTCGAGGCCGGCCGCGCGCAGCCGGTGCAGGCTGCGGTCGGGATCGCTCAGCGCGGAGTGCACGACCAGCAGCACGCCCCCGGGCCGCAGCAGCGGGGGCGCGTCCCGGCAGATCCGGTCCAGGACGAGCCGCCCGTCGCGGCCCGCGTCCCAGGCCCGGCGCCTGCCGTGCGGCCCGCGCCGGGTGTCGGGGGCCGGGACGTACGGGGGGTTGGCCAGGACCACGTCGAACGACCGTCCGCGCACCGGACCGAAGAGGTTCCCGCGGTGGATGCGGACCGGAAGCCGGCTGAGCCGGGCGTTGAGCCGGGCCGTCCACACCGCGCGCCAGGACACGTCCACCGCCGTCACCCGGGCGCCCCTCCGGGCGGCCACCAGCGCCAGCGCGCCGCTCCCGGTGCCCACGTCGAGGACCCGCGCGCCCGGTTCCCATGGTTCGTCGGACAGGGCCTCGGCCAGCAGCGCGGTGTCGTCCTGCGGGGCGTAGACACCCGGTAGCACCAGTGCGTTCACATCCGGCGGGTACCCAGGCATTCAGGAGATACCGGTTATTTCCGGCGCAAGGGGTGTCCGCAGCGACGACCGGCCGGCCCGCCAGTCGGCGAGCAGCCGCCCGCCGAAACGGTCCTCCAGGTACCCGGTCGCGTCGATGCCGAAGGCCACGTCGGACGCCAGCTCCGGCTCCTCGGCCAGCAGCCCGCCGATGACGTCGTGGCGTACGACCTGCTCGTGCACCGCGTCCGCCTCCACGTGCTCGTCGTAGAAGAACCGCGCGGCAGGCCCCGCGCCCGTCCGGCGCATGGCCTCGGCCAGCCGGCGGGAGCCGGGGGAGGAGGTGATCTCGACCGCGGCGAAATGCCCCACCAGGGCGCCCCGCAGCTCGCGGTGCAGGCCGAATAGGGACATCAGGTTCACCGTCGCCAGCGCTTCCGCCGTGGCCGCGTCCAGGTGGCGGCCGTACGTCGTGTCCAGGCCCAGGTCCGCCATCAGGTCGGCGAACAGCCGGGCGTGGACGCGCTCGGCGCGGCCGCCGCCCCACTCGTCGAACTCGACCGCCGCCATCGCCGCCTTGGCCCGGCCCCACAGGCGCGGCAGCACCCAGGCGTGCGGGTCGGCCTCCTTCAGGTGGTACAGGGAGCGCTGTGCCGCGTACTCGCGCAACTGCCACAGGGTGCCCTCGTCCCGCAGGTAGTGACTGACGCCGGTGCCCTCGACCGGCTCGACGAGCACCTGGGCGAGTGCGTCCTCGAGGCTGTCGTGCACGGGCGTGTCGGCGCGCAGGGCGGTCAGGAAGCAGTGCTCCAGAGCCGCGCGGACCGCCAGCAGGCCCGGGTCCCACTCGTACCGGGCGTCGACCTCCGCGAAACCGCGGTAGTGCAGCTCGTAGCAGAGGTACAGGGCGAGCTGGAGATCGTCGCCGTAGGCCGCCGCGCCGCCGGCGTCCTCGGCACGGGGCAGCGGACCGGTGCCCCGCAGGTACGCCGTCACGGCCGCGGAGACCGGCCCACGGGCGGGAGGCAGCTCGGGTCCTCGCTGATCGTCGGCCATGGGCCCCGGGTACCCGTGACGCCCGGCGGGCCACCCCCGTCCTTCCCGGCCCAAGCGGGCCACCCCCGTCCTTCCCGGCCCAAGAGGCGCCGGGACCGGCCGGGTCAGTCACCCTCGGACTCCTCCTCGGCCCGGGTGCTCGGGGTGATGGCGTCGCCCGCCTCGCCCCGGTGGCGCCGCCCGGCGGCCCCGGTGACGTCCCTCTCGGCGTTCTCGAACTCGCGCAGCACCTCGCCTGCCGCTGTCTCCGGCCGGTCGGAGCGTCGCTCGTCGCCACCGGTGTCCCCGCGCTTTCCGAGCTTCTCGGCCGTGGCCGCCTCCTGTCCTCGTTCGGTCCGCTCCGGGCGGAACCACGCGGCCGCCGGAGCGGCTGGTGGTGGATCTCGTGCCCCACGCGTACCCGGCCCGGCGGTTCCATGCGTCCCGCACGGGTCCGGCCCGGTACATTCCGTCGACGCCGACGCCCTCCTCCGAGGCAGACCCCGAAGGACTGATCCCCATGCCCGCGGACCTCACCGGCTCCTTTCTGCGGCTCGGCGACGGCCGCCCCGCCCTTCGCTTCACCCGCGTCCACGGCCATCCCGTGGACCGCGTCTGGCACTTCGTGACCGACCCCGGCGAACTCGCGCTGTGGTTCCCCTTCCGCGCCGAGATGGACCTGCGGCCCGGCGGCACCATCGCCTTCCGCGGGGAGACGGGGGCGGAGGAGTTCACCGGCACCGTGCTCGCCGTCGACTCGCCCCGGCACCTGTCCTTCGAGTGGGGCGGCGACGAACTCCACTTCGACCTGGAAGAACTCGACGACCGGCACACCCGCCTCACCCTCACCGACGTCCTCGCCGCCGAGGACACCGCCGCCCGCAACGGCGCCGGCTGGGAGGTCTGCCTCGCCGCCCTGGACGCCCGGGCGCGCGGCGAGCGCTTCGAGGGACCGCATGCCGGAGTCCACGCCCCGTGGAAGGGCTTCTACGAGGCGTACGTCGCCGCCGGAGTCCCCTCCGGGGCGCCCATCCCGGGCGAGGACTGAACGGCCGGGCCTGCACGGTCCGGACCGGCCTCACGCCATCTGCCGCCGCACCAGTTCGTGCAGCCGCCCGTCCGTGTCCGCGAGCAGTTCGGCGGGCAGCCCCTGCTGGACGACCCTGCCGTCCTCCATCACGACGACCCGGTCCGCGTCGAGCACCGTCGACAGCCGGTGGGCGATGACGACGCGGGTGGCGTTGAGCTTGCGGGTGCTCTCGATCACCGTGCGCTGCGTGTCGTTGTCCAGCGCGCTGGTCGCCTCGTCGAAGAAGAGGATCCGCGGCCGGCGCACCAGCGCCTGGGCGATCATCAGGCGTTGCCGCTGGCCGCCGGAGACCGCGCCGCTTCCCGACACGATCGTGTGCAGGCCCATCGGCATCCGCTCGATGTCCCGCGCGAGGCCCGCCAGTTCGGCCGCCGCCATCGCCTCCTCGGCCGTGCACGGCTCCGCGCCGCGGATGACGTCCAGGATCGAACCGGTGAACGGCTGCGCGTGCTGGAGCACGACCCCGCACTGCCGGCGCACGGCCGACTGGTCAAGGGCTGCCAGGTCCTGGCCGTCGTACAGCACGCTGCCGGACAGCGGCCGGTCGAACCCGATCAGCAGCCTCAGCAGCGTCGACTTGCCGCAGCCGCTGGGCCCGACGATCGCCACGAACTCGCCCGGCCGCACCTCGAAGGACACGTCGTCGAGGACCAGCGGCCCGTCGTCCGTGTAGCGGAACGACAGCCGCCGCGCCTCGATCGCCCCGGACAGCGGCCCCGGCCGGGTACTGGCCGTGCGCACCTCCGGCGCGGCGTCCAGCACGGGCCTGATCTCCTCCAGCAGCGGCAGCGCGGCCACCGCCGAGACGAAGGCGCCGGTCAGCTGGGTGACCGAGGTCAGCAGCATCGTCACCGAGGTGTTGAAGGCCAGGAAGGCCGCCGCGGACATGGAACCGCGCGCCGGGCCCGCCAGCAGCATGAACATCAGCAGCGTGCACACCGGCAGGTACACCGCGCCCAGCACCGTGGTGAGGTTCTTGACCCGGCCCACCTTCTGCTGAAGCTCACGGCTGCGCGCGAACCGGGACGCCCAGGCGGCGTACGCGTAGTTCTCGGCCGCCGCCACCCGCAGCTTCGGCAGCCCGCGCAGTGTCTGGAAGGCCTGGTTGTTCAGCTTGTTGGTGAGCACGACCAGATGCCGCTGCCATCGCGCCTGCCACAGCCCGAGCCCGAGGAACACGGCGCCGATCACCACCAGCATGCCGAGCGCCGCCAGCGCCATGGAGGCGCTGTACCAGAACAGCAGCCCCAGGTTCATCGCGCCCACGGTCACCGACTGGGCGACCACCGGGCCCACCCCCGCCAGCAGCCGGCGGATCGCGCCGACCCCCATGGCCGCGCTCGCCAGCTCACCGGTGGAGCGCTCGGTGAAGAACTTCGTCGGCAGCCGCAACAGCCGGTCCCACACGGCCGACTGGAGGGTGGCCTCGATACGGCCCTCAAGGCGCAGGACCGTCAGGTTCTGCAGGAGCATGAAGGCCGCCGCCACCACACTGCTGATGATCACGGCCAGGCACATCTGCGTGATGAGGCCCTGCTCGGCCCTGGGCACGTACTCGCCGAGCACCTTGCCGGTCGCGATGGGCACCAGCGCCCCGAGGACGACCGTCACCAGCCCGGCGGACAGCAGGTTCAGCAGATCGCCGCCGGTGCCGCGCAGGCTGAACCGCAGCAGCCCGAACGGGCCGAGCGGACGGTCGGGCAGCGGCCGGTAGAACATCACCGCGCGCGGCTCGAACTCCTCCGCGTTCGCCTTCTCCACCGGGTTCTCCCGCCCGGTGGCCGGGTGCACGGCGACGTATCCGCCGCGCCGCCACAGCAGCGCGACCGGCGCCCCGGACAGCGCCCGGTGCCCCACCAGCGGACCGATGTCCTCCCGCCACCAGCGGCCCTGAAGGCGTACGGTCCTGGTGCGCACCCGGGAGGCCAGGGCGACCCGCTCCACCGGATCGAGCCGGTCGCTCTCGGTGCCGGCCTGGGGCGGTGCGGCCAGGGTGATCCCGGCGGCCCGGGCGACCAGCTCACAGGCCGCGTAGCCGGCGTCGGCGTCAGCGGCCGTGGGCCGTCCCGCCGAGGACCGGCCGATGGACGCCAGCAGCGTCCGGTCCGCCTGGGCGCGCACCGCCTCACCGGCCTTGATGCCGGCCGCCGTCCGGGTCTCGTGGGTGCGCTCCAGCTCCTCGATCCAGCGGTCCAGGGCGGTCAGCAGCCGGTACTGCTGATCGACCATGCTCTGCCACAGGGCGGGGTCCATCAGCAGGTCGGCCGCGGCCGGGGCGCCGTACAGCGCCCCGTACTGCACGCTGCCCGGCGGGACCCGCATCCAGAACACGTCGTCGTCCGTGGGCGCCGCCGCCCGCTCCTCGACCATCGGCGCCTGGAAGAGCACGGACAGGCCGCGGCCGACGCCCAGCGCGAGGGCGTACTCCAGCGGGCTGGTCTGCGGCGGCACGTACTGGGGATTGCCGTACTCGTCGTACGACCAGGTCTCGGTGCTCGCCTGCTGGTACAGCTCGCGCAACCCGATACGCCGGACCACGCAGTTCCGCAGCGGGCGCGCGACCAGGGTGTGCCGCGGGCCCGTGACGGGACCGAGCAGCAGCGAGCCCGCCTCCAGCCGGCCCAGGTGGTGCCAGTGGCCCTGCTGCGCCGCGTCGACCGCGAACAGGTCCACCGCGCCGGCCGCGATCAGCCACAGCTCCTGGGGGCCCGCCAGGTCGAGCCGGTTGAAGCCCGAGCAGTCGATCGGCGTGCCCAGGGAGCCGAGAGCCCCGAGTACCAGGTCCGGCTCGCCCGCTGTCGTCATCTCACCGCTCCCTGACCAGCGCCGCGTACGCGCCGCCGTGCGCCATCAGTTCCCCGTGCCGCCCGCGCTCGACGACCGTGCCGTGCTGGAGCACGACGATCTCGTCGCTGTCGCGCACGGTGGACAGCCGGTGCGCGATCACCACGCAGGCGCAGCCGCGCCGCCGCAGGTTGTCCATGACGGTCTGCTCGGTCTCGGCGTCCAGCGCGCTGGTCACCTCGTCGAGCACGAGGATGCTGGGCCGGCGCACCAACGCGCGGGCGATCTCAAGGCGTTGGCGCTGACCGCCGGAGAAGTTGCGGCCGTCCTGCTCGACCCTGCTGTGGATGCCGCCGGGGCGGCGCGTCACGACCTCGTACAGGGCCGCGTCGCGCAGCGCCTCCACCACGGCGTCGTCCGGGATCGACGGGTCCCACTGGGCCACGTTGTCGCGGACCGTGCCCTCGAAGAGGAACACGTCCTGGTCGACGAACGACACGGAGGCCGCCAGCGCCCCGCGCGGAATGTCCTCAAGGCGCTGCCCGTCGATGCGGATCACCCCGTCCCAGGGCGTGTAGAGGCCCGAGATCAGGCGGGAGACGGTCGACTTGCCGCTGCCGGAGCCGCCCACGAGCGCCACCTGACGGCCGGGCCCGACGGTCAGGTCGAAGCCGGTCAGTAGCGGCTTGTCCAGCGGGCTGTAGCCGAAGGTGAGGTTCTCCAGCTCCACGTGCCCGTGCAGCCGGCGGGTGGAGTCCCCGCCGCGGGGGCGGGTGTACAGGGGGTCGGCCTGGAAGTTCTCGACGTCCTTGAGCCGGGCCACGTCGGCCGCGAAGTCCTGGATGCGGCCCGCGACTCCGTTGAGCCGGGTCAGCGGCGCGGTGAACCGGGTCACCAGCGCCTGGAACGCGACCAGCAGCCCGACCGAGATGTGCCCCTCGACGGCCCGCATGCCGCCGATCCACAGGATCAGCGCGCTGTTGAGGGTGGCGAGCGCCGGTGCGACCACGCCCAGCCAGGCGGTCGGCACCCCGAGCCGCTGCTGCTCCTCCAGGGTCGCGGCGTGCTGCCCGGCCCACTTGCGGAAGTAGCCGTCCTCGCCGCCGGTCGCCTTCATCGTCTCGATCAACTGGAGCCCGGTGTAGGCGGTGTTGGTCAGCCGGGCATTGTCCGCGCGCAGCTTCGCCGTACGTGTGGCGCGCAGCCGTACGACCACCCGCATCGCCACGACGTTCAGCAGGGCCACGCCGATGCCGACGAACGTCAGCTGCGGGTCGTAGGTGTAGAGCAGCAGCGCGTACAGCACCACGACCACCGCGTCGACGCCGGCCGCCGCCAGATCGCGGGCCAGGGTCTCGGCCACCTGGTCGTTGGAGGCCAGCCGCTGCACCAGGTCGGCCGGGGCGCGCTGGGCGAAGAAGGTGACCGGCAGCCGCAGCAGGTGGCGCAGGAAGCGGGCGCCGGCGAGCGTGGAGGAGATGAGGCGCCCGTGCAGCAGGTTGGCCTGCTGCAACCAGGTCAGCACGACGGTGAGCAGCACGCACGCGCCCATCGACGCGAACAGCACGCCGAGCAGCGAGGTCCGGCCGCCGATCAGGTAGGTGTCGATGTAGGTCCGGCTGAGCGCGGGCACCGCCGCGCCGACGGCGACCAGCAGCAGACTGGCCAGCACCGCCGCCGGCATCGTGCCCGCGGTGCCGCGCATCCGGGCCGGCAGGGCGCCCAGGACTCCGGGTTTGCGGCCGCCCTTCTCGAAGTCCTCGCCGGGCTCCATCACCAGCACGACACCGGTGTAGCTGGTGTCGAAGTCCTCCATGGGCACGAACCGGCGGCCCTTGCCGGGGTCGTTGACGTACACCCCGCGTCGGCCGAGGCGGCGGCCCATGCCGTCGTAGACGACGTAGTGGTTGAACTCCCAGAAGAGGACGGCCGGGGCCTTCACCCCGGCGAGGGCGGCGGTGTCCATCTGCATGCCTTTGGCCGTCAGTCCGTAACCGCGGGCCGCCTTCAGCAGGTTGCTCGCCCGTGAGCCGTCCCGGGAGACGCCGCAGGCGATCCGCAGTTCCTCCAGCGGGACATGGCGGCCGTGGTGACCGAGCACCATGGCGAGCGAGGCGGCGCCGCACTCCACGGCCTCCATCTGGAGCACCGTGGGCGTGCGGACGTTCCGGCCCCGCGTCCTGGGGTCGGGCCGCGCGGGCCGGGCGGCGCGCCGGCGGCCGCGGGTCTCCTGGGTGGTGGTCACGGCAGCAGCCAATCGAGGGGACGCTGGTCGGCCAGCCGGATCGAGGCGGTGGCCGCGGTCATGGAGTCGAGCCGGTACGGCGGGCCCCCGGCGGAGGACCAGTCGAGGCCGCTCTCCGTCGTGGACGAGGTGTCGAGGCGTACGAGTACGGCGACGGGCCGGCCCTTCCGGGTGAACTGTTCGCCGAGCCGGCTGTCGCCGAGGAAGGCGGCGATCCGCTGCGCCGACTGGGCCGACCGGTCCACCGCCTTCACATGGCCGCGCAGCACGCCGTAGCGCTGGGCGGGAACCGAGGACACGGTCAGGTCGACCGGGGCGCCGACGGGGACGGCGGCGGCGTTCTCGGCCGGCACGTACACGGTCGCGTACAGCGGGTCGGAGGCGTGGGCGACCTTCTCCACGGCGGCGAGGTCCGCGCCGGTGGACAGGAACTGACCGATGGTGGCGGCGAGCGCGGTGATCCGGCCGGCGGCCACCGTGCGCACGGTCTGCTCGCCCTGGCCGGTACGCACCTTGAGTACGGGCGAGTTCGCGGGCAGCCGCTCGCCCTCCTCGGCGAGGACCGCGGTGACCTGTCCGGCGACCGGGCTCTGCAGGACGTAACTGCCCTGCCCGTGCGTGAGGATGGCGGGCGCGCCGACGTTGGAGGCGACCGATCCCGTCACGGCCCACAGCGACGCGGCCGCCATGGCGAGGAGGGTGACGGACAGGACGAGCCATCCCTGGGGACGGGCGAGCCGCACCGGGAGGTCGAGTTCTTCCGGTGACTCGAGCTTGGTGAGTGCCTGTTGTCGGAACTGCACGTTACGGCTTTCTGCGGCGACCGCGAGTCCCGGAACCGGCGTGCGGTCCCGGGACTCGGCGGCGACGAGGTGCGATCAGAGACCGGCGACCAGGTTGGCGACCGGGGCGGTGCTCAGACCGGTGGCGCCCTCGACGGTGCCGACGGCCGTGTTCACCACGCCGGAGACCGGGACAACGCTGTCCACCAGGCCGGTGGCGGTGCCCAGAGCGTTCACGGACAGGCCGCCGGAGACGTTGTCGAGGTCGGCGTCGGAGATCTCGGCGGTCTCAACCTGGGGGGTCGGGTTCATGATTGGAACGTCCCTTCATATGGATGTCTCACAAGGGGGAGCGGCCCTCTCTGGGGAAGGACGGCCGCGAACGCGGGTGCCGGGTCCCGCTTCCCGAGTGCCCGGCCGGGGTCCCGCGCTGCGATGGATGTAAGCACGGTGCCGCCCGCCGATTCCACTCAACCAAGCCCCTCACCAGGGCACTTGACGACGTGACCGGAGAACCGTGCAGGCCCGGAAACGGTATGGCGGCCACTTCTTCACACGCCGCACCGCATCGGCGCACCGCCTCCCTTGCCGTCGCGCCGGTGGACCGGGAACCGGGCGCCGAAGGCCGCGCGGAGGGCGCGCGGTTGTGCAGATCCTCCGAACACGGTGACCCCGCTGGGCATTCGATGTGCAGATTCACTGAAGCCCTGATTCCGCTTCCGGTTCACCACCGAACGTCGCCGCGCGGTGGCGGAGCGTGCCGTGCCGGCTGCGGATGGCGCCGCGGCGCGGCACCTGCGCGGTCCCGGTCCGCGGGCTCAGGCGAGGGCGGCGGCGAGCAGGGCGAAGGCGGCGATGAGGACGGCGACGCGGACGTAGTGGAAGCGGTTCCAGCGGTTCATCTGCTCCTTCCAGTCCTCGGGCAGGTTGTCGGGGGTCCATGTCCTGCCCCGGTTGTTGATCGGGACGAGCAGCAGGAGCGACATGATCACGCTCAGGATCAGCAGCGCGGCGGCGATGACGACGAGGCCGGTGCCGTGGTGATGCCACCCGGTGACGGCCCAGGCCGCGACGAGGACGAGCGAGCCGATGTACCAGAACGGCATCACGGCGCCGAGCATCCGGGCCCCGTGGGCGCGGCCGCGCACGGCACTGTCGCCGGGGAGGCCGTTGAGGATCGGGTTGATGACGAAGGCGACGGAGAACTCAACCCCCACCATCAGGCCTACGGCCACGATGGTGAAGACCTCGAGTGCGTCGAGCATGATGCCCCCTGGGATCTAGTGTTGCTAGCTGATGAGGCAACGCTAGCGCTACTGCCGATCGATTGTCTAGCGGTGCTAAGGTCGAACCATGTCGGTACAGGAACGCAAGCAGCGCGAACGGGCGGGCCGCGAGCGGCTCATCGTGGCGACGGCCCGTGAACTCGCCGAGCAGCAGGGCTGGGACGCGGTCACCACCCGTCGGCTCGCCGAGCGCATCGAATACAGCCAGCCCGTCCTCTACAGCCATTTCCGCGGCAAGCGCGAGATCATCGGCGCCGTCGCCCTCCAGGGTGCCGCCGAGATGGCCGTGGCGCTGCGGGACGTGGCCTCCGCCGCGGACGGCCCGCGCGCCCGGGTCAGGGCCCTCGCCCGCGCCTACCTCGACTTCGCCGAGCGCAACCCGGCGGTCTACGACGCCATGTTCCAGCTCGACGGCGGCCTGGCGTTCGCGAAGGAGGACACCCCGGAGCCGCTGAAGGACGCCTTCGCCGCACTGCTGGAAAACCTCGGCGAGGTCGCCGGGGACGGCGTGCACCCGGCGCTGTTCACCGAGGTGTTCTGGGCGGCGCTGCACGGGCTGGCGACCCTGACCCGGGCGGGACGGCTGCCGCCGGGGGACTCCGAGCGGAGGGTGGAACTGCTGGTGGACCGGCTCGCCGTGGTCTGACACCGTCAGGGCCCGCAACTCCTCGACGGCGGGGCCTGGGAGCCGGAGCAGTGGCTGCCGGCGGACGTCCAGCCGACCTCGGCCGAGGTGACGCCGGCCCAGCTGCGGATGCCGGAGCTGACGATCGCCGACATCGAGCAGGCGGAGGCGGATTCGCTGAAGTACCGGTACGAGTAACGGGCCGACCAGCGATTGCTGAACCACCAGCCCGCCCCCCGGACCGGCATGCCCCAGGAGTAATAGCGGGGCAGCCCGTAAGCACGTGATCTCGTTGGTCTTGTCGCCCACGTCGAGCCGGGCCAGGACCAGGCCGCGGACGGGATCGGGTACCCCGGCTAGGAGTGTGGGTCGGTATTCGGCGTCGTGTCGGTCCAGGCGATCTCGAAGTACCTGACGCGTTCATCTTGTCCGGCCGGTCGCATGCCGGCTGCCATCATGACGTGCTGGGACGCGATGTTGTCGTGGTCGGCGTCGCCTTTCACGCAGGTGACGCCGCGCGCCCGCGCGAACAGCAGCAGTCCGCGGAGGGCTTCGGAGGCGTATCCCTTGCCTCGCGCCGACGGGATGAGACCGTAGCCGATCGTGACGCTGCCGTTCTCGTCCGCGGGTCCGTGGAAGCCCAGGCCGCCGATCGCCTGACCGTCCTCGCGGCGACGGATCTCGTAGTTGCCGAACGGCTGGGGATCACCGGTGTTCGCGCAGGTGCCCAGGAAGCGCCTGGCGGCGGAGACGTCCCCATCGGTGGGGTATCCGGGCGCCCATGGGGCACCGCTGTGCGACTCGCCCGCCACCACTCGCTCAGCCTCGCTGACGGTCATCGGATGAAGCACGAGCCGTGCTGTCACAAGATCGCCCATGGCAGGGAGGAGTATCACGCGGGGCGAGCGGACCGCACTTGGATTGTCCGACCGGGCAGCGCCCCACGTCCGGTTGATGATCGTAGGCACGGAAGAATCGCGGTATGCGCGGTGTGCTGGACCCGGGGCCGGTCCTGGCCGACTGCGCCGACAAGCGCGGCTATTCGCCTCGATCTCGCGATTCCGCCGCCACCAACTGGACGCCCTCGTCGGCCTGTTCGGCGAGGCGTGACCGTGACGACACCTCAACATGCGAGCCCGCAAGTTCAAGGCCGCATACGGCCCTTCTGGGCCGTGAGTTGGCCGATTCGGCGCGATCTTGGGGGAGTTGGCGAACGGGATTGAACACGGTGGCCGCCCCCTGCGTACCAAGAGCTGTCCAGGCGTCCCCCCAACCGCCCCGGACGGCGGCACGGACCGCGTCCCCAGGAGGTCGAGAAGTTTGAGTCACAAGCGAATTCCGAAGCGCAAGGCCGCGATAGCGGCGGGCGGCGTGGTGGCGCTCGGAGCGGCGGCGATACTGCTTCCGAACGCCAACGCCTCCCAGGACGGCGCTGCGGACGACGCCACTCCCAGGACCCTCAAGGTCGCGGACGCCTCGGGTCTTTCCACCCGGCTCGCCACGGAACTCGGCGACTCCTTCGCCGGCTCCTACTACGACAGCGCAGGACAGCGGCTCGTCGTCAACATCGCGGGCGGCGACGCCGGCACCGTCCTCCGGGCGAAGAAGGCGGGCGCGGCCGTCCGCCAGGTCGGCAACAGCACCGCCGCCCTGAAGTCCGCCGCCCGGACCCTGAAGGCCGACGCCACCATCCCCGGCACCTCCTGGGCCGTCGACCCGCGCACCAACAAGGTCGTGGTCACCGCCGACAGCACGGTCACCGGCGCCCAGTGGAACAGACTCCAGGCCACCGTCCGCGGTCTCGGCTCCGGCATGGCGACCCTGAAGAAGTCCGCCGGCACCTTCAAGACCTTCGCCGCCGGCGGCGACGCCATCTTCGCCCGGGCGCAGGGCGGCACCGTCCGCTGCTCCCTCGGCTTCAACGTCACCGCGAGCGACGGCAGCCCCGCCTTCCTGACCGCCGGACACTGCGGTGTCTCGGCCGCACAGTGGTCCGACTCCCAGAACGGCGGCCCGGTGGCCACCGTGGACCAGGCCACCTTCCCCGGCAGCGACCTCGCCCTCGTCACGTACGACGATCCGGCCACCCAGGCGCCGAGCACGGTCGACGTCGGCAACGGGCAGAGCGTCCAGATCACCGGGGCGGCCGAGGCCACCGTCGGTGCGACGGTGTTCCGCATGGGCAGCACCACCGGACTGCACAACGGCACGGTCACCGGCCTCGACGCCACCGTCAACTTCCAGAGCGACAACGGCGGCGTCGACACCGTCACCGGTCTCATCCAGACCAACGTCTGCGCCGAGCCCGGCGACAGCGGCGGCCCCCTGTTCACCCAGGGCGGCGGCGCGGTCGGCCTCACCTCGGGCGGCAGCGGCGACTGCACCCGGGGCGGCGAGACCTTCTTCCAGCCGGTCACCACTGCCCTCGAAGCGACGGGTGCGACATTCGGCGCGGGCGTCGACGCGGCCGGCGCGGCGGACCAGCAGTCCGGCACCGACCAGTCCGACGCGCCGCAGTCCGGGGCCGGAGGTCACCACTCCGGCCCCGCGTACGGATCCGGGCGCGGCCGGACCCACTGAACGGCCCCTCCCGAGCGGCTACCCCCTGAGCCGTTCGCCCCGGGCCGCTGACCGGCTCCCCCCACGCCACCGCCCGGCCCGTCGGCCGGTGGCAGCCGGTCAGTGCATCGGTCCGGCCCTCCCGGCGGAGGGCCGGACCGATCAACCTTCCGACCGCCCCACGCTCCGTCACACGTCCGGTGTGGGGCGAGTACCGGCGCCGTGACGCCGCCCACGGACCCGCGACCCGCCACACGGGTGTGCCATGTCCCCGCCCGGCAGGTCGGGACCGCCGCGCGCGCCGGTCGTGCTTAGGGTCCGGGCTGTGTCACACACCTTCGAAGAGCTCGTGGCCAAGCAGCGGGCGGCCGACGAGGCACACGCCCGGGTCGAGCAGCTGCGGCAGAACTACGGACCGCCCGCGCAGGCACAATGGACCGGCACGCAGAGCGAGACGTACGAGACGGCGTGGCGGGCCTGGCGGGACCTGGCCCGTGATCTCCAGGCCGCGCTGGGCGAGTACGCGAGCGACGAGGGCAAGCCACGCACCGAGATCGAGGCCGACGTGGAGCGGGCCGCCCGATCGGCCCCGGAGACGGGCGAAGGCGGCCGGGACGAGGGCGGCGGAGCGGAGGAGCCGTGAGCCCCCCGGCACGGCGAGGGCGCACCGCGCGCGGAGCCGGGGCCGGTGAGCGTCTCACCGGATTCCTGGACGCCCGGCTGCCGCTGTCCGAGGGCGGCGGGCTGATGCGCAAGGCGTTCCCCGAGCACTGGTCGTTCCTGCTCGGCGAAATCGCCCTGTACAGCCTGATCGTACTGGTCCTGACCGGTGTGTGGCTGACGCTGTTCTTCGAGCCGGGGATGCGCGAGGTCGCCTACGCCGGGTCGTACGCGCCGCTGCGCGGGGTGCTCATGTCGGAGGCGTTCGACTCCACCCTGCGCATCAGCTTCGACATCCGTGGCGGGCTGCTGCTGCGGCAGGCCCACCACTGGGCGGCGCTCGTCTTCGTCGCCGCGATCGGCGCGCATCTGCTGCGGATCTTCTTCACGGGCGCCTTCCGCAGGCCCAGGGAGATCAACTGGGTCATCGGGGTGACACTGTTCGCCCTCGCCATCGCCGAGGGCTTCGCCGGCTACTCCCTCCCCGACGACCTGCTCTCCGGCACCGGGCTGCGCATCGCCCAGGCGATCGTGCTGTCCCTGCCGGTGATCGGCACCTACGTCAGCTTCTTCGCGTTCGGCGGCGAGTACCCCGGGCACGAGATCATCCCCCGGCTGTACAGCCTGCACATCCTGCTGCTGCCGGGCGTCCTGATCGCACTGGTCGTCGTGCACCTGGTCCTCGTCTTCTACCTGAAGCACACCCAGTGGCGCGGCCCGGGCCGCAGCAATCGCAACGTGCGGGGCAAACCGCTCTTCCCCGAGTTCACCGCCTCTTCGCTGGGCCTGCAGTTCACCGTCTTCGGCGTCCTGTTCGTGCTCGCCGGGATCGCCCAGATCAACCCGGTGTGGACCTACGGCCCCTACCAGCCGGACCTGGCGTCCACCGGGTCCCAGCCGGACTGGTACGTCGGGTTCCTGGAGGGCTCACTGCGGCTGATGCCGGCCTGGGAGACGAACGTGGCCGGGCACACGATCATGTGGAACGCCTTCCTGCCGGCGGTGGTCCTGCCGGCGCTGCTGTTCGCCGTCCTGTACGCGTACCCGTTCGCCGAGCAGTGGCTGACGGGGGAGTGGCACCAGGAACAGCACCTGTGCGACCGGCCGCGGGAGCGCCCCGTGCGCACCGGCCTCGGCGTCGCCGGGATCGTCTTCTACGGCGTGCTGCTGCTGGAGGGCGGCAACGACGTCATCGCCGCCACCTTCCGGGTCTCCGTGAACACGATCACCTGGGTGCTGCGGATCTCGTTCGTGCTGGCCCCCGTCGTCGCCTTCCTGGTCACCCGAACCCTGTGCCACGCCCTGCTGGCCAAGGAGCAGGAGGTCCTCGCCGAGGGCGAGGAGACCGGCCGGGTGCGGCAGTCCATCGCCGGGGGCTACGAGAGCGAGCACCGCCCCGTCGAGTCCCGCCGGCCCGGAGCCCCGTTGGGACCGGTCGTCACTCGCCCCGGTGAACGTACTGGAACGCCATCCCCGCCACCCCCCGCGCCAGCACCGCGAGACCGATGAGGAACAGCCACAGTCCGTAGACCACGCCCAGCGCGGTGACCGAGAAGCCCAGCGCGGTGATGATCGGCCAGGTGCTCTCCGGGGGGAAGAACTCCAGCGGCCCGGCGGCGTCGGCGACCTCGGCCTCACGGCGGTCCTGCGGGCGAGCTCCCTTGCGGCGGTACTGGATGACGCAGAAGAAGGAGTCCAGCGCCGCCATTCCGCAGGCGATGACCAGAGCCGCCGTGCCGGCCGGCTCGCCCGACCAGACGCCGTACAGGGCGGCGCTGCCGCCGAAGAACAGCGCGACACCGCCGAAGAGCAGGGCCTCCACCTTCATCGGCGTCCCTCCAGTTCCGCCTGCCGCACGACGTCGGGATGGTGCAGGTCGAAGGCGGGCGCCTCCGAGCGGATCCGCGGCAGCGCCTCGAAGTTGTGCCGCGGCGGCGGGCAGGAGGTCGCCCACTCCAGGGCGCGTCCGTACCCCCAGGGGTCGTCCACGGTGACCTTCCGTCCATGGCGTGAGGTGTGCCAGACGTTGTAGAGGAACGGCAGGGTGGACGCGCCGAGCAGGAACGCCCCCGCCGAGGAGAGTGTGTTCAGGAGGGTGAAGCCGTCGGCGGGCAGGTAGTCGGCGTACCGGCGGGGCATCCCCTCCGCGCCGAGCCAGTGCTGCACCAGGAAGGTGAGCTGGAAGCCGGGGAAGAGCAGCCAGAAATGGATCTTGCCGAGCCGTTCGTCCAGCATCTTCCCGGTGATCTTCGGCCACCAGAAGTAGAACCCGCCGAACATCGCGAACACCACGGTGCCGAACAGCACGTAGTGCAGGTGGGCCACGATGAAGTACGAGTCGGTCACGTGGAAGTCCAGCGGCGGCGAGGCGATCAGCACGCCGCTCAACCCGCCCAGCAGGAACGACACCATGAATCCGATCGACCAGAGCATCGGCGTCTCGAACGACAGCGAGCCGTGGCGCATCGTCCCGATCCAGGCGAAGAACTTGATCCCGGTGGGCACCGCGATCAGGAACGACATGACCGAGAAGAACGGCAGCAGCACCGCGCCCGTGGCGAACATGTGGTGCGCCCACACCACCGCGGACAGCATGGTGATCGCGATGGTCGCCCCGATCATCGGCAGATAGCCGAACTGCGGCTTGCGGGAGAAGACGGGGACGATCTCACTGACGATCCCGAAGAACGGCAGCGCGACGATGTAGACCTCCGGGTGGCCGAAGAACCAGAACAGGTGCTGCCACAGCAGCGCCCCGCCGTTGGCCGCGTCGAAGACGTGCGCCCCGAACTTCCGGTCCGCCTCCAGGGCGAGCAGCGCGGCGGTCAGCACCGGGAAGGCGGGCAGCACCAGGATCGAGGTGAACAGCACGTTCCAGGTGAAGATCGGCATCCGGAACATCGTCATCCCGGGTGCGCGCAGGGTCGTGATCGTGGCGATGAAGTTCACCGCGCTGAGCGTGGTCGACACACCCGTCACCACCAGTCCCATCGCCCACAGGTCGCCGCCCGCGCCGGGGGAGAAGTAGGCGCTGTTCAGCGGCGCGTAGGCGAACCAGCCGAAGGCCGCCGAGCCGCCGGGCACGAGGAACCCCGACACGACCATGAGCCCGCCGAAGAGGTACATCCAGTACGACAGGGCGTTCAGGCGGGGGAAGGCCAGGTCGGGGGCGCCGATCTGCAGCGGCATCACCGCGTTCGTGAAGCCCGCGAACATGGGCGTGGCGAACAGCAGCATCATGATCGTGCCGTGGATCGTGAAGAGCTCGTTGTAGGTCTGCTGGTTCATGAACTGCAGACCCGGCTGAGCGAGTTCGGCGCGCATGGCCATCGCCAGCAGACCGCCCAGCAGGAAGAAGCCGAACGCCGTGACCATGTAGAGCCTGCCGATCACCTTGTGATCGGTCGTCGAGGCCCACTCCAGCAGCTTCCGGCCGAGCGGGCGGGAGGGGGCGGCGGGCCGCTCGACGGTGGACGTGGATGTTTCGGACATGTCGGTCATCGGCGGCGAGGCTACCGCCCTGCCCCGCGACCGGGCCCGCGCCACGCCCTCGCCGGTCCGGCAGGCATCGGCCGGGCGGGGCCGGGTACCCGGCGACCATGGACACCACCTGGTACGAAGCAGCCGGTGCCGGCTCCATCGCCGGCATCGCCGTCATCGTCGTCGGCGGTCTGGTCATCGCGGCCGTCCTGGTGTGGGCCGTCCGGCTCGGCGTCAGGGTCAAGCAGGCCGAGCCGAGGACGCCCCGGGGCGGCGAGCACCCGACACTGCCGGACTCCGGGCCGGTCCACGAGGAACGCCATCGGCGCGAGCCGGTCGAGGTGCCCCGGGCGGAGGAGACCGGCCGGCGCCTGACCCCGCACGAACTCGGCTCCTTGGGCAGCAGGCGCAGCGAGGACCAGAGCCGCCCGCGCTGGGAAGGGGGCTCCAGCGGCTCGTTCGGCAGCGGGGGCTCCGGTGGCAGGTGACCGGGGCGTTCCGGAGGAAGCCGCTCCACAGCATGTGACGCAGAAGGAAGATGAGGCGTCGTGATCGCGCACACCAGTGAGAAACACCCCGTACGGCCCCCCGAGACGGGCTGGGCGCAGGCTCGCCGCCGGCAGGAGGAGGGCGTGCGCACCTGCCTCCCCGCGCTTGAGGACCGCCGCGGCGGCCCTCAGCAGGACCGCACGGGCAACGAGTCGAACATCGTGCGGGGCGAGGACTGAACCGCTGGTCCGGGCAGGCGGCGGCCCGGCCGCGGGGCGCGGGGAGGCAGGCGGCCGGACCGGCGGCGGGGGCGGATGCCGGGCTGTGGGGGCGGGGGGAGGCAGGCGTGCGGCGCGCGGCGCGCCCGCCGGGTCAGGCGTGCGTCTTGGCCAGCAGTTCGAGGATCTCGGCGGTGGTGCCGGTCTCGCCCAGGCGCGGGAAGATCCGCTCCACGCTGCCCCGGTGGGCCTCGGCGTCCATGTCGCTCATGGCGTCGGTGGCCAGGGTGACGTGGTAGCCGTGCTCGTGGGCGGCGCGGGCGGTGGATTCCACGCCGATGCTGGTGGCGATGCCGGTCAGCACGATCTGCGTCACCCCGCGGCGGCGCAGCTGCACATCGAGGTCGGTGCCGTGGAAGGCGCCCCAGTTGTGCTTGGTGACGGTGATGTCGCCGGCGTGCCCCGCCAACTCGGGAACGATCACGTCCCAGCCCTTGGGGCGGGCGCCGCCGCCGGAACGCGTCGCCTCGGTGCGGCCGGGCGGCACGTCGGCGAAGTCGGGGGCGAAGGAGACCCGGACCAGGACGACGGGCAGGTTCCTGGCGCGGAACGTGTCGGCCAGTTCGGCCGAACGGGAGACCACCTCGGGGCCGGAGTACGGCTGCGTGGGAGCGGCGGCGATGCCGGCCTGCAGGTCGATCACGACGAGTGCGGTGCGCGGGTCGAGCTCGGTGAGTGCCATGGTGGGGTCAGGCCTTTCGCGACGAGTTTCGACTGGTGCTGATGGGTGCTGCTTGTCAGTGCTGGGTCAGCCGTTCGAGCAGGGCGAACGCCTCGAGGAGCGTTTCCCGCTCGGCCTCGGTGTAGCGGTCCTGCAGGGCCCGGGTCAGCCACTCCCCGCGGCTCTGCCGGTCGCCCGCGATGCGCTCGCGGCCGGCCTCGGTCAGGGTGACGAGCTGACGCCGCCCGTCCTCGGGATCGGGGCTGCGCCGGATGAGCCCGTGCCGCTCCAAGGCGGCGAGCGTGGCGGCCATGGATTGCGGCCGGACCCCCTCGGTGGCGGCCAGGGCGCTGGCCGTGGCGGCGCCGTGCTTGCCGACCAGGGTGAGGGCCGACACCTGGGGCGGGGTCAGGTCCTCGTCCCGCGCGACCTCACGGATCCGGCGCCGCAGCCGGCTTAACACCACCCGCAGGTCGCGGGCGGCTTGCGCGGAGGAGGCGGAGGTGCCCTGCGGTACCTTGCCGGCCTTGTGATCCATGACAGCACCGTAGATCCGTCCGGGCGGAACTGTCCAGTCTGGACTGAACAGTCTCGGCTGAAGAATATGCGCGCAGTCGCCGTCGCGGCCCCCGCAGTACGCTGACCTCGTGCGTCTGCTGCTGATGTCCGACACCCATCTGCCCAAGCGCGCCAAGGAACTGCCCCCGCGGTTGCTCGCCGAACTCCCGAACGCCGACATCGTCGTCCATGCCGGGGACTGGGTGGACGCCGCAACGCTCGACCTGCTGGGGAGCCGCAGCCGCCGTCTGATCGGCGTCTTCGGCAACAACGACGGCCCCGAACTGCGCGCCCGCCTGCCCGAGGTGGCCCGCGCCGACCTGGGCGGGCTGTGCCTCGGCGTCGTCCACGAGACCGGACCGGCCCAGGGCCGTGAGGGCCGCTGCGCCAGCCGCTTCCCCGACCTCGACGTCCTGGTCTTCGGGCACAGCCACATCCCCTGGGACACCACGGCGCCCTCCGGTCTGCGCCTGCTCAACCCGGGCTCGCCGACCGACCGCCGCCGCCGGCCCCACTGCACCTACATGACCGCGACCGTGACACGCGGCCGTCTGACCGACGTGGAACTGCACCGGCTGCCGCGCCGCACCCCGTGACGCACCCGGCTGCCGGGTGGTGTCGCGCGAGGACGTGACCACACAGCAGGGCAGCCCCTGAGTCAGGGGCTGCCCCGGGGTCACTCTTCCCTTTCTCGTATCCGACTTCTCGGCGAGATCCGGGCCGCTCGATGCGTGGCGGCGGCCCGGTCGCTGCGAGTGTGCGCTTTCACGGACCTCCTTCCCACTGGGATGTCTGCGGCACATGTGCTGCGGAGGCCATGCATGCCTCATCCGTTGAAGGCGCACGTACCCCTCCCGCAGAGCCTCACACCATCGAATCCGCAAAACCCGGATGAAAGCCGGAACAGCAGGTCACACGGGCAACGAGCGACTGATCGAGTCTCATGGGCACCCTTCGCACCACGGACGGGACCTGAGCGGCCGTGGCCGGTCAGGGGCGCCGGAGCCGGCGTACGGCGACGATCAGCAGCGCCACCGCCAGGGCCGCGCCGGCCGCCGCGGCGGCGCGCTTGGCGACCGGCACACCGGCGGTGCGCAGCAGATCGAGCGGCTCGGTCTCCGGCTCCGCGGGCTCTCCAGGTACCTTCGCCGTGCTCCCGGCGGCGCCCTCGGCCGCCGCGGGCGGCGTCTCGGACGGTGTCTCGGCGAGGCGCCGCGAAAGACAGTCGGCGAACTGGCCCACCAGCCGGTCGCCCACCTCCGCCAGCACCCCGCGCCCGAACTGCGCGGGGCGGCCGGTCACCGTCAGATCGGTCCGCACCGACACCGCCGTGCCGCCGGCACGCTCCTGAAGCGTGCCCGTGACGGTGGCCCGCGCCGTGCCCTGCCCGCGCGTCTCCCGGCCACTGGCGGCCAGGACCATGCGGTGCGCCGCCTCGTCCTGCTCCTCGAAGACCGCCGTCCCCTTGTAGTCGACCGTGATCGGCCCCAGCTTGACCTTGACCGAACCGGTCACGGTCCTGCCGTCGTACTCCTGCACGGTGGCCCCCGGCAGGCACGGTGCCACGCGCTCGATGTCCAGGAGCGCCCGCCAGGCGTCGTCGACCGGCACGGGCACGGTGAACTCGTGGTGCAGTTCCATGACTTCTCCTCGCAGTCAGGCGGAGCCGGTCGCGTGGATGGCTCCGGCGGTCACGGCCAGGGGCGCACCGGTGCCGCCCCAGCGCAGCGCGACGATCTCGGCCGCGACGGACACGGCCACCTCCTCCGGGGTACGGGCGCCGAGGTCGAGCCCCACGGGGGAGCGCAGCCGGGCGAGCTCGTCCTCCGTCAGACCGGCCTCGACCAGCCGCTCCAGCCGGTCGTGATGGGTACGGCGGCTGCCCATCGCGCCGATGTACGCGGCGGGGCGGCGCAGCGCCTCCTCCAGCAGCGGCACGTCGAACTTCGGGTCGTGCGTCAGGACGCAGATCACCGTGCGTTCGTCCGTCTCCGTGCCGTGCAGATAGCGGTGCGGCCAGTCCACGACCACCTCCACGCCCGCCGGGAAGCGTTTCGGTGTGGCGAACACCGGGCGGGCGTCGCACACCGTGACGCGGTAGCCGAGGAAGGCGCCGATACGGGCCACCGCGGCCGCGTAGTCGATCGCGCCGAACACCAGCATCCGCGGCGGCGGCGCGAAGGAGTGCAGGAACACCGTGACGGCGTCCTCACGGCGCTCGCCCCGCGCCCCGTAGTGCCTCAGCCCGGTGGCGCCCTGGGCGAGTTCGCCGCGGGCGTCGGCGGTCACCGCCACGTCCAGGCCGGGCGCGCCCAGCGTGCCCGCCACGGTGCCGGGCCACACCGCGAGCGTCGCCCCGCGCGGGGCCGGCCCGTCGACCACGGTCGCCACGGTCACGGGATCGCCTGCGGCGACGGACGCGGCGACCGCGCCGAAGGTCGGGTCCGACTCATGGGTCACCGGCCTGACCAGCACCGAGATCTCACCACCGCAGGTGAGCCCCACCGCGAAGGCGTCCTCGTCGCTGTAGCCGAACGTCTCCAGCCGCGCCTCGCCGTCGGCCGCTACCTCCTGGGCCAGCTCGAACACCGCCCCCTCCACGCACCCGCCGGACACGCTCCCCACCACCTCGTCGTCCGGACCCACGGCCATCGACGCGCCCGGTTCGCGCGGCGCGCTGCGACTGACCGTGACGACGGTGGCGAGGCCGAACGGCACCCGCGCCGCGTACCACCGCTCCAGTACCGGAAGAATCTCCCGCACGTTCAGCTCCTCTCCGACAACCCCGGCAGCTCGCCGGCCGCGTCCGTGCCGGCGCCCTGCACCACCGCCGCCAGACGCTCCAGCGCGGCCAGGCTGTGCCCCTCGACGAAGTCGTCCACGCTGGGCAGCGCCGCCGCCATGCCGGCGGCCAGCGGCGCGTAACCGGGGCGCGCCTTGCGGGGATTGGACCAGACCACCCGGTGCGCGAGCCGGTGCAGACGGCGCATCTGGGCGGCGAGCAGGCGCGGGTCGCCGCGCTCCCACCCGTCGGACAGCAGCACCACGACGGCACCGCGCGCCATGCCCCGCTGGCCCCAGCGGTCCAGGAACTCCCGCAGCAGCTCACCCAGGCGGGTGCCCCCGCGCCAGTCGGGTACGGCCTCGGCGACCGCGGCCATGGCCAGATCCGGGTCGCGGTGGGACAGCTCCCGGGTGACCCGGGTCAGCCGGGTGCCGATGGTGAACACCTCCGTACGGCGGCCCCGGGCGGCGGCGTGCGCGAAACGCAGCAGGGCGTCGGCGTAGGGCCCCATGGATCCGCTGACGTCGACCAGCAGCACCACCCGCCGCGGCCGCTCCGCCCGCGCGTGCCGCCGCAGCAGTGCGGGCTCGCCGCCCAGCCGGAGCAGTTCCCGCACGGTGCGGTGCGGGTCGACGGACCCGCGCCGGGCCGGCCGGCGTCGCGCGGTGCGCCGCGGCTGCCCGCGCAGCGCGAACGCGGCGAGCAGCCGGCGCACCTGCGCGCGTTCGGCGGGGTCGAGCTCGGCCACGTCGCGGTGGCGCAGCACCTCGGCGGAGCTGGCGATCGAGGCGGTGGGCGGGCCCTGCGGCTCCTCTCCGGGCGGCCCGGCACGCGACCCCGCGGGCGCCTCACGCAGGACCAGCCGCGGCCGGGGCGGGGGAACGGCCCGGGCCGGCCGGGCCGGCGTCCCGTCGGTGCCGAAGTACGCGGCGAACACCCGCTCGTAGCGCTCCAGATCGTCCCGGTCCCCGCACAGCGTCACCCGACCCGCCCAGTACACGTCCGCCCGCAAACCGGGGCGCAGGGCGTCCACCGCGCGCAGGAAGGCGTGTACCCGCTCGGCGCTCGCCGCGACCCCGGCAGCCCGCAGCGCCCGAGCGAAACCCAGCAGCGCGGCATCGCCACCGGGCCCACCGGCCCCACGGCCTTCACCGCGCCCGCCGTGCCCTGCGCTGCCGCTCTGTGCGGTGGGAACGTCCATGCCGGCGGCGCTGCCGGGCGGCCGCTCCGGCGGGCCGGGCGCGTTGCTGCGCTCGTCGGACCCAGCCGGCCCACGGCCTTCATCGCGACCGCTCGTCGCGATGTGGGCACCGTGCCCTGCGCTCCCGCTCTGGGCGGCGGGGATCCCCAAGGCGGCGGCGCTGCCGGGCGGCTGCTCCGGCGGGCCGGGCGCGTTGCTGCGCTCGTCGGACCCAGCCGGACCGCAGCCTTCGCCGCGACCGCTCGCGCCGGCGTCCGCGCCGTGCCGGGCGTCCGTCGTGGAGGGGTGTTCCCCGGTCATGGTGATCATGTCCCCCGGCCCGCGAGGACCGTTGCGAAGTCCAGGCCGCGGGCGCGGTCCGTGTCCTCGCGGTACTTCAGGACCGAGCCCAGGGTGGACACCGCCAGTTCCGCGTCGACCTCGTTCGCGCCGAGGGCGTCCAGGGCGCGGGCCCAGTCCAGGGTCTCGGCCACGCCGGGCGGCTTGAGCAGGTCCTCGGCGCGCAGGGCCTGCACCAGCGCGGTCACCTGTTCCGCGAGCCGCGCCGACACCTGCGGCAACCTGCGCCGGACGATGGCGAGTTCGCGGCCGAAACCGGGATGGTCGAACCAGTGGTACAGACACCTCCGCTTGAGCGCGTCGTGCACCTCGCGGGTGCGGTTGGAGGTCAGCACGACCACCGGCGGAACCTCCGCCCGCAACGTGCCCAGCTCCGGAATCGTCACCTGGAACTCCGACAGCACCTCCAGCAGGAACGCCTCGAACTCGTCGTCGGCCCGGTCGATCTCGTCGACCAGCAGCACCGACGGCTGCGTCTGCAGAGCCCGCAGCAGCGGCCGGGCGACCAGGAACCGCCGGTCGTACAGCTCGCGCTCCAGCCGCTCCGCGTCCCTGACTCCGGCGGCCTCGGCGGCCCGCAGATGCAGCAGCTGGCGCGGGAAGTCCCAGTCGTACAGTGCCTGGGAGGCGTCGATGCCCTCATGGCACTGGAGCCGGATCAGCGGCGCGCCGAGCACCTCGGCGAGGGCGGAGGCGAGCGCCGTCTTGCCGACGCCCGCGTCGCCCTCGCAGAAGACCGGCCGGTGCAGCCGCAGCGCCAGGAAGCAGGCGACGGCGAGCCCGTCGTCGACGAGGTAGCCGGTCCGCTCCAGACAGGAACGCACCTGCTCGGGGCTGTCCATGGAAGTGATCGGCGCTCACCCCATCCCGGCGGCGGCCAGAACCGCCCGCTTGGTCAGCACCCGCGCGAGATGCGCCCGGTACTCGGGCGAGGCCGACGCGTCCCGCGAGGGCCGGGTGCCCTCCGCCGCCGACCGGGCCGCCCGCGCCACCGCGTCGGCGTCCCCGGCACCGGTCAGTGCCTCCTCCGCCGCCGCGGCCCGCAGCGGGGTCGCGCCCATGTTGGTCAGGCCGATCCGCGTCTCCGCGATGCGGCCGTCGTCGCGCCGCACCAGCGCGGCGACGCCGACCATGGCCCAGGACTGCGCCACCCGGTGGAACTTCTCGTACCGGTAGCCCCAGCCCTCCCGCTTGGGCACCCGCACCTCCACCAGCAGCTCGTCGGGGGCCAGCGCGGTCTGCAGATAGTCGGCGAAGAACTCGCGCGCCGGGATCGTACGCCGCCCGCCGGGCCCCTCGGCGACCAGTTCGGCGTCCAGCGCCAGCGCCACCGCGGGCAGGTCCCCGGCCGGGTCGGCGTGCGCGAGCGAACCGCCGAGGGTGCCCCGGTGCCGTACGGCGGGATCGGCGACCGTCTCGGTGGCCTGGGCCAGCAGGCCCGCGTGCCGCCGCACCAGGGGGTCGTGGACGACGTCGTGGTGGGTGGTCAGCGCGCCGATGGCGAGCGTGCCGCCGTCCTCGCGGACTCCGCGCAGTTCGGGGATCCGCCCGATGTCGACGACGAGTTCGGGGAAGGCCAGCCGCAGCCTCAGCAGCGGCAGCAGGCTCTGCCCGCCGGCCAGCACCTTCGCCTCCTCGCCCGCGTCGGCGAGCGTGCGCACGGCCTCGCCGAGACTGGTCGGGCGGGCGTAGTCGAATGCGGGGGGAATCATGCCGAGGCCTCCTTCGGTGCCGACTGCCCCTGCGCGGACCGCACGGCCTCCCACACCCGCTCGGGGGTGCACGGCATCTGCACGTCGTGCACGCCCAGCGGGCGCAGCGCGTCGACGATCGCGTTGACGACGGCGGGCGTCGAGGCGATGGTGCCCGCCTCGCCGACGCCCTTGGCGCCGAGCGGATTGGAGACCGCGGGCGTCTCCGTCCGGTCGGTCACGAAGTCGGGCAGGTCCGCCGCCGACGGCACCAGGTAGTCGGCCATCGTGCCGGAGACGAGGTTGCCCTCCGCGTCGTAGACGGCCTCCTCGTACAGTGCCTGCGCGATGCCCTGGGCCAGTCCGCCGTGCACCTGCCCCTCGACGATCACCGGGTTGATCACCCGGCCCACGTCGTCCACGCAGACGTAGGAGCGGATACGGGTCTGCCCGGTCTCGGTGTCGACCTCGACCGCGCACAGGTGGGTGCCGTGCGGGTAGGAGAAGTTCTCCGGGTCGAGCAGGTACTCGGAGTTGAGGGTGGGTTCCATGCCGTCGGGCACGTCGTGCGAGGTGAACGTCTCGAAGGCGACCTCCTGGATGGTCCTGCGCGCCTCCGGCGAGCCCTTCACCGAGAACACGCCGCCCTTGAACTCCAGGTCGTCCTCGCTGGCCTCCAGCAGGTGCGCGGCGACCCTCCGCGCCTTGTCCACCACCTTCTCCGCGGCCCGGTGCACCGCTGACCCGCCCACGACCAGCGAGCGCGAACCGTAGGTGTCCATGCCCTGCGGGGCCGCCAGGGTGTCGCCGTGCAGCACCTCGACGTCCTCGAACGGCACGCCCAGCACGTCCGCGGCGATCTGGCTCCAGCAGGTCACGTGCCCCTGTCCGTGCGGGCTGGTGCCGGTGACCACCTCGACCTTGCCGGTGGGCAGCATGCGGATGCTCGCCGCCTCCCAGCCGCCGGCCGAGTACCTGAGATCCCTCAGCACCCGGCTGGGCGCCAGCCCGCACATCTCCGTGTACGTCGACACGCCGATGCCCAGGCGTACGGCGTCCCCGCGCTCGTTGCGCTTCTGCTGCTCGGCGCGCAGGCCGTCGTACCCGAACAGGGCGAGCGCCTTCTCGGTCGCCGCCTCGTAGTTCCCGCTGTCGTAGGTCAGCCCCGCGATCGAGGTGTAGGGGAACTCCTCGTGCCGGATCCAGTTCCGCCGCCGCACCTCCACCGGGTCGAGCCCGACCTCGGCGGCGAGTTCGTCCATGGCCCGTTCGATGGCGTACGTGGCCTCCGGGCGCCCGGCGCCGCGGTAGGCGTCGGTCGGGGTGCGGGTGGTGAACACGCCGGTGCAGTTGAACTCGTAGGCGTCCATCTTGTAGATCGCCGGGTACATGAAGGCGCCCAGGATCGGGATGCCGGGGGTGACCAGCATCAGGTAGGCGCCCATGTCGGCGAGCAGGTCGACCTTGAGCCCGAGCAGCCGGCCCTCACGGGTCGCGGCGATCTCGATGTCCTGGATCATGCCGCGGCCGTGGTGGGTGGCCAGATAGCCCTCGGAGCGGGACTCGGTCCACTTCACCGGCCGTCCCAGCCGGCGCGCGACCTCGACCGCGATGGCCTCCTCGCCGTACACCTGGAGCTTGGAGCCGAAGCCGCCGCCGACGTCGGGCGCGACCACCCGCAGCTTGTGCTCAGGCACTCCGGTGACCACGGAGAGCATGATCCGCAGGATGTGCGGGATCTGCGTCGCCGAGTACACCGTGAACTCCCCGGAGGCGGCGAGCGGGGTGACGACGACCGCGCGCGGCTCCATGGCGTTGGGGATCAGGCGCTGCTGCCGGTAGCGGCGCTTGAGCACGACGTCGGCGCGCTGCCTGAGGGCCTCGAAGTCCTCACCGGTCCTGAACGGCCACACATAGGCGCGGTTGGTGCCCTTGTCGGCGTGGACCAGCGGGGCGTCCTCGGCGAGCGCCTCCTCCAGGTCCAGGACCGGCGGCAGGGGCTCGTAGTCGACCTCGATCGCCTCCAGCGCGTCGGCCGCCGCGTACCGGTCGCGGGCCACCACGACCGCGACCGGGTCGCCGGCGTGGCGCACCTCGTCGACCGCGACCGGCGGGTGGTCGGGCAGCACCATGTCCTCGGTGACCGGCCAGGCGCAGGGCAGCGAACCCAGCCCCCCGGCGAGCTCGCGGCCGCTGAACGCGGCGACGACGCCGGGCCGTTCCAGGGCGGGGGAGACGTCGATCCGTTCGATGCGGGCGTGCGCCATGGGGCTGCGCAGGATGGCCAGGTGCAGCAGTCCGGTGACGGTGATGTTGTCGGTCCAGTTGGTCTGCCCGGTGATCAGCCGGGCGTCCTCCTTGCGGAGCCGGGCCCTGCCGACCTCGCGTTCGACGGCCTGGCCGGTCATGCCGTCACCTCCTGGGCGGAACCGGTCCGCTCGCCGGAGGCCGTCTCCCCCTCGGCGACGGCGAGCACCGCGCGGACGATGTTCTGATAGCCGGTGCACCGGCAGAGGTTGCCCTCCAGCGCCTTGCGCACCTCGTCGGAGTCCGGGTGGGGGTTCTCGCGCAGCAGATCGCGCGCAGCCATGATCATCCCGGGGGTGCAGTAGCCGCACTGCAGCGCGTGCCGCTCGTGGAACGCGCGCTGCAGCTCCGTCCACTCGCCGTCCCTGGCCAGTCCCTGGACCGTGGTCACCTCGCCGCCGTCCGCCTGGACGGCCAGCACCGTGCAGCTCTTGACGCTCGCGCCGTCCAGCTCGACCGTGCAGGTCCCGCAGTTCGAGGTGTCGCAGCCGATCGGGGTGCCGGTCAGCCCGAGACGCTCGCGCAGGTAGTGGACCAGCAGAAGACGCGGCTCCACCTCGTCCTCGTAGACCGTGCCGTCCACCGTGACCGAGATATGGGTCATGTTCCCTCCAGTGACCGTGTGGGCGTGGGTGGGGGAAATGTGGTCAATCGTGTGGTGTACGTCACTCTATGTCCACGCCTGACCGGCGGCGAGTGCGGCGGCGGGCCGCGACGCCAGGCACGTGGTCTTCGTCGGGCCAGGGTGGCCGGCGGTCCTAACGGGACAGGCGTTCGACCGCTTCCAGTACGGGGGCCAAGCCGTTTTCCCCGCGGATTCGGGTGCCCAGGGTTCGCGCCCGGTCCCGGTGGCCGTCGTCCCGGGTGGCGCGGACCAGCGCGGCGGCGAGGTTGTCCGTCGTGAGGGTGCGCAGCGGGACCGAGCAGGGGGCCACGCCGAGCCCGACGAGACGGTCCGCCCAGAAGCCCTCGTCGAACTGGACCGGCACCGGCACCGCGGGGACACCGGCCCGCAGTCCGGCCGCGGTCGTGCCCGCCCCGGCGTGGTGCACCACGCCCGCCAGCCGCGGGAACAGGGCCGAGTGCGGCACCTCGCCGATGGTCAGCATGTCCTCGCCCGACGCCTCCAGCCCCGCCCAGCCCCGCTGGACCACACCGCGCAGTCCGGCCCGGCGCAGCGCGCGCACGATGGTGTCGCTGAGCCGCCCCGGATCGGGCACGGTGGCGCTGCCCAGGCCCACGTAGACCGGCGGAGGGCCCGCGTCGAGGAAGTCCCACAGGCCGTCGGGGAGTTGGGTGTAGCGGTCGTACGGCCACCAGTACCCGCACACGTGCAGCGTGCTGCGCCAGTCGTGGGGCCTCGGCACCACGAGCGGGCTGAAGCCGTGGTAGACCGGCCGGCGCTGCCCCCGGCGGATGCGCCGCCCGGTGCCGGCGCGGGCGGGTGGCAGCCCCAGCCGGGCCCGTACGGCGGGGACGGCCGCCGAGAAGACCCGCTCCACGGCCAGGTTCACACCGTGCCCGGCCAGCCGGTTCGCAGCCGCGCCCCAGTGTCCGCCGCCCAGCAGCGGAGGGGCGAACTCCCTTGTGGGGGAGAGAGGTTGCAGATGGGCGCCCAGACTGGGCAGGCGCAGCGCCTCGGCGATGGCGTGCCCGACCGGCCCGAGCGAGCCGGCGAGCAGCAGGACGTCGCTCTTCTCGGCCGCCGCGATCAGGTCGTCCGTCATCTGGTCGATGGCCGTCCGTACCAGACTCACGGCCCGCAGCATCTTGCCCGTGCCGGTCGCGCTGCGGTGCAGGCCCCGGCCGCGTGAGGACTCCAACTCCGCCCGCGGGTCCACCGGCAGCGGGTGGAAGCCGAGGCCCGCGCCCTCGACCAGCGGTTCGAAGCATCCGTGCGTGACCAGGGTGACCTCATGACCCGCGAGAGCCAGGCCGTGCCCCAGTCCGGTGAAGGGCGCGACGTCGCCCCGGGATCCCGCCGTCATGATCGCTACGCGCACGTCGGCCAGTATGGCCGCGCCCCCGCCCGCCGCCCGTGAACGACCCGAGGGGTGTCGATGCCCTCACCCCCGCTCCGGCCTCACCCCCGCTCCGGCCTCGCGCCCGCTCCGGCCTCGCGCCCGCTCCGGCCTCGCGCCCGCTCCGGCCTCGCGCCCGCTCCGGCCTCGCGCCCGCTCCGGCCTCGCGCCCGCTCCGGCCTCGCGCCCGCTCCGGCCTCGCGCCCGCTCCGGCCTCGCGCCCGCTCCGGCCTCGCGCCCGCTCCGGCCTCGCGCCCGCTCCGGCCTCGCGCCCGCTCCGGCCTCGCGCCCGCTCCGGCCTCGCGCCCGCTCCGGCCTCGCGCCCGCTCCGGCCCCCGTGCCCTGCTCCGGCCCCCGTGCCCTGCTCCGGCCCCCGTGCCCTGCTCCGGCCCCCGTGCCCTGCTCCGGCCCCCGTGCCCTGCTCCGGCCCCCGTGCCCTGCTCCGGCCCCCGTGCCGCGGCTTCACCCGCCGGCCGTTGCTGCGTCGGCCCCGGCGAGGCCCGGCGACACGCGGAGGGGACCCAACGCTCCCCGGTGGTGCGCCACCTCAGCGCCAGTCACGGCCCCGACGCACCCTGACCGGTACGGCCCGCCGCGGTCGAAGAGCCCGCGCCGCCACAGGGCTGCGGCCCGGACGAGGCCGTGCCGCCCGCAGCAGCGACCGCACCAGAGCGGCGGACGCCAGACGGGACCGGGCGGAGCGGGACCGGCCCACGCCGGCGCGGGCCGAGAAGGTCCAGGTCAGCCGCGAGCTGACCTGGAACCGCGCGGCCCTCCTGCCTATTCGTCCCATGCCTGGATCAGGATCTGTTCGACGATCCTGCCGTCGCGCAGCGACACCATCGACTCCGCGAGGACACGGACGCCGTCCGCGTACTGGCAGGACTCCACGTACGCGGCATGGTCGCCCTGCACGACGCACTGCTCCAGCCGGTGCGTCATGTCGCGGCCGTAGACGTTCTCGAGCATCGTGCCGATCTCGTCCCTGCCGTGCAGGACCTTGGGGCTGCTGGGCTGGGTGTTGTGGTCCACGATGCGGATCTCCGCGTCGTCCGTGTAGAGCGACAGCAGCGTGTCCGCAGTGTCTCCTTCGATGCCGCGCCGGAGCGTACCGGTGTCGAAGGCGGGGGTTGCCGAACTGGACATGATGACCTCCTACGAGGGCCCGCGGCCCAAGGGAGGAGCGGGCCGCGACGGGCCTCACAGTTCGAGGCTCCTCCGCCCCGGCAGGCACGGCAAACGCGGTCCGGGCGCTGCGCCTGACGGGTGAGCGCGCCCGCGGTCCCGTGTCCGGCGGGCCCGGACGGCGTTCCTCCGGGCATGACGCGCACTCGACGCGTCGCCGCCGCCGTCGCGCTCGCCATCCAGCACCGATCCACCGCCCCGCGGGCCCGGCCTTCGCGCTTCGCTCACCAGTCCCCGCAGATCAGAGGCCCCCCTCGGTGCCCCTTACCGATCAGTCGGACGTAGGGTCGAGGGACGTACACCGCTCGACGGAAGGGACCACCACCATGGCGCAGGAAGTGCGCGGCGTGATCGCACCCGGCAAGAACGAACCGGTGCGGGTCGAGACGATCGTCGTGCCGGACCCGGGGCCGGGAGAGGCCGTCGTGCGGATCCAGGCCTGCGGCGTCTGCCACACCGACCTGCACTACAAGCAGGGCGGAATCAACGACGAGTTCCCGTTCCTGCTCGGCCACGAGGCCGCGGGTGTCGTGGAGTCGGTCGGCGACGACGTCACCGATGTCGCGCCCGGCGACTTCGTCATCCTCAACTGGCGGGCCGTCTGCGGCAAGTGCCGCGCCTGTCTGCGCGGACGGCCCTGGTACTGCTTCGACACCCACAACGCGCGCCAGCGCATGACCCTGACCGACGGCACCGAACTCTCCCCGGCGCTCGGGATCGGCGCGTTCGCCGAGAAGACCCTGGTGGCGGCCGGTCAGTGCACCAAGGTCGACCCGTCGGTCTCCCCGGCGGTGGCCGGACTGCTGGGCTGCGGCGTGATGGCCGGCATCGGCGCGGCGATCAACACCGGCGGCGTCGGCCGCGGCGACTCGGTCGCCGTCATCGGCTGCGGCGGCGTCGGCGACGCGGCGATCGCCGGGGCGTATCTGGCGGGCGCGGCGAAGGTCATCGCCGTCGACATCGACGACCGCAAGCTCGAGACCGCCCGCACCATGGGCGCCACGCACACGGTCAACTCCAAGGACAACGACCCGGTCGAGGCCATCCGCGAGCTGACCGGCGGCTTCGGCGCCGACGTCGTCATCGAGGCGGTCGGCCGCCCCGAGACGTACCAGCAGGCGTTCTACGCCCGCGACCTGGCCGGCACGGTCGTCCTGGTCGGCGTGCCGACTCCGGAGATGAAGCTGGAACTGCCGCTGCTCGACGTCTTCGGACGCGGCGGCGCGCTGAAGTCGAGCTGGTACGGCGACTGCCTGCCCTCCCGGGACTTCCCCATGCTCATCGACCTGCACCTGCAAGGGCGCCTGCCGCTGGACAAGTTCGTCACCGAGACCATCCAACTGGACGAGGTGGAGAAGGCGTTCGAGCGGATGCACCAGGGCGACGTGCTGCGCTCGGTGGTGGTGCTCTGATGGCCGCCCGTATCGAACGCCTCGTCACCTCCGGGCAGTTCACCCTCGACGGTGGCACCTGGGACGTCGACAACAACGTGTGGATCGTCGGCGACGACCATGAGGCCGTCGTCATCGACGCCGCCCACGACGCCGAGGCCATCGCCGCGGCGGTCGGCGACCGCCGGCTGACCGCCATCGTGTGCACCCACGCCCACAACGACCACGTCAACGTGGCCCCGGCGCTCGCCGACCTCACCGGCGCGACGATCTGGCTGCACGCCGACGACCTGCCGCTGTGGAAGATGACCCACCCGAACCGGGACCCCGACGAGCACCTCGTCGACGGCCAGGTCATCGAGGCGGCCGGCGCCGACCTGAAGGTCCTGCACACGCCCGGCCACGCACCGGGCGCGATCTGCCTGTACGACCCGGGACTCGGCGTGGTCTTCACCGGCGACACGCTCTTCCAGGGCGGTCCCGGCGCCACCGGGCGTTCCTACTCGCATTTCCCGACGATCATCGACTCGATCCGCGACCGCCTGCTGGCGCTGCCGCCCGAGACGAAGGTCCTCACCGGCCACGGCGACCCGACCACCATCGGCGCCGAGGCCCCGCACCTGCAGGAGTGGATCGCCCGCGGGCACTGACGAGGGCAGGACCGGACCGGGAGCCCCCGACCCGGAGAGAACGGGCCGTACGAGACCGAGAGGCGCTCGTACGGCCCGTTCCGCGTCCCCGGCTTTTCCGCGCCCGGACAGACCGCAGAACGCGCGCCCGAAAGGCGACAGAAGATGTCCGGTTTCCCCGGCACCCTCGACCACGGCATCGACGCGGAACACATCGGGAGGTCAAACATGCCGGGCCCATTGGAAGGCAAGGTCGCGCTGGTCGCGGGGGCGACGCGGGGAGCCGGCCGGGGAATCGCGGTCGAACTCGGCGCGGCCGGCGCCACCGTCTACGTCACCGGACGCACCACCCGAGCCCGCCGCTCGGAGTACGACCGCCCCGAGACCATCGAGGACACCGCCGACCTGGTCACCGGGGCCGGCGGCCACGGCATCGCCGTACCGGCCGACCACCTGGAGCCCGACCAGGTCCGCGCCCTCGTGGACCGTATCGCTCGTGAGCAGGGCCGGCTCGACGTCCTCGTCAACGACATCTGGGGCGCGGAGCACCTCTTCGCCTGGGACACCCCGGTGTGGGAGCACGATCTCGACAAGGGACTGCGGCTGCTCCGGCTCGCGGTGGAGACGCACGCGATCACCAGCCACCACGCCCTGCCGCTGATGCTCCGTCACCCCGGCGGTCTGGTCGTGGAGATGACCGACGGCACGGCCGAGTACAACGGGGACACCTACCGCGTGAACTTCTTCTACGACCTCGCCAAGGCGTCCGTCCTGCGCATGGCCTTCGCGCTCGGCCACGAACTCGGCCCGCGCGGCGCCACCGCGGTGGCCCTCACCCCCGGCTGGCTGCGCTCGGAGCTGATGCTCGACCACTTCGGGGTCCGGGAGGACAACTGGCGCGACGCCCTGGAGAACGTCCCGCACTTCGCCATCTCCGAGACCCCGCGCTTCGCGGGCCGCGCCGTGGCCGCCCTGGCCGCGGACCCGGAGGTGGCCCGCTGGAACGGCCGGTCCCTGTCCAGCGGCGGCCTCGCCCGGGTCTACGGCTTCACCGACCTCGACGGCAGCCGCCCCGACGCCTGGCGCTACCTCGTCGAGGTCCAGGACGCGGGCCGGCCTGCCGATCCGACCGGCTACCGCTGACGGGGTGCCGCCGAACGCGCCTCATCCGACCGCGCCCTGACGGCCCGCAAGGCGGTCGAGGGGCAGTAGGTTCGGCGCATGACGGACAGCGGGCGATTCGACGGGTACGGGGTTCTCATCACCGGCGCGGGCCGGGGCATCGGCGCGGCCACCGCGCGCAGGCTGGCGGAGGAGGGGGCCGGGGTCCTGGTCACCGACGTGGACGGGGACGTGGCGGAGCGGACGGCGGCGGCGCTGCGCGAACGCGGACTCACCGCGCGGGCACATGAGTTGGACGTCGCGGACCGGGACGCCGTCCCGGCGGCGGTGGAACTGGCCGTCCGTACCTTCGGATCCCTCGACGTCCTGGTCAACTGCGCGGCGCACTGCACGCCCGACACCCCGCTGTTCGAGGACGACCCGGAAGCGGTGTGGGCCCGCGACCTCGACGTCACCCTGACCGGCGCCTACCGCTGCTGCCGCGCCGCCCTGCCCCACCTGGCGGCGGCCGGCAGGGGAGTGATCGTCAGCATCGGCTCGGTCAACGGCGTCCAGGACTTCGGCAACCACGGCTACAGCGCGGCCAAGGCGGGGCTGGCCTCGCTCACCCGCACCCTCGCCGGACACGCCGCCGCCCGCGGGGTCCGCGTCAACCTGGTGGTGCCGGGCACGGTCCGCACCTCGGCCTGGGAGGGACGGGAGGCCGAACTCGACCGGGTCCGCGACCTGTACCCGCTGGGCCGGGTCGGGGAACCGGAGGACATCGCCGCCGCGGTGGCCTTCCTCGCCTCCCGCGACGCGGCCTGGATCACCGGCACCACCCTGACCGTCGACGGCGGCCTCACCGCGGTCAACACCGCTTTCCGCGCTGCCGTTCAGGAGGAGCGGGAGGAGGCCGACACCTGAAGGCGCCCTGCCCCGGCCCGAACTGACGGCCAGTTGTCACCGTTTCGTCTCGGTGCGCGAAGCTCCGCAACCGATGTGCCCCGCCACGGGTCTAGGTGTCGGGAAGTGCCGGAACGCACCGAGGGGCAGGGCCGTCATGAGAGACATCGGCAGGCGGGGAGCGGTCGTACTGGGCGTCACGGGACTGGTGGCGCCACTCACACTCGCGCTCGGTACCGCACCGGCGCAGGCGGCGAGTTGCACGACGCAGGCGGGGCCGTACCAGAAGAAGGTGGAGAAGTTCCTCGGGCGGCCGGTGGACGGACGGCAGTCGGCCGCCGACTGCAAGGCCATACAGGCCTTCCAGAACAAGCACGGCATCACGCCGAACATCGGCTACGCGGGTTCCGTCACCTGGGGCGTGATGGACCTCATGAACAAGCAGAAGGCCGTGGGCAAGAAGCCCAACAAGAGCGGCAAGTGCCCGGTCAACAAGGGCCGTATCGCCTGCGTCGACCTCACCCTCCAGCTCAGCTGGATCCAGGACGGCAGCCGGCTCGTCTACGGGCCGGTCCCGGTGCGCACGGGACGCAAGGGGTACGCGACCCGCACCGGACTGAAGAAGATCTACTGGCGGGACGTCGACCACTACTCGACCCTCTACAACGTGCGGATGCCCTACAGCCAGTTCTTCGACGGCGGCCAGGCCTTCCACTCCGTCGGTCTGAGCATGTGGAACCCGCCGGGCTCGCACGGCTGCGTGAACATGACGACGAAGGACGCCAAGAAGTACTGGTCGCTGCTGAAGAAGGGCAGCAACGTCTTCGTCTACGGCCGCAAGCCGGGTTCCTGACCTGCGGAATTGACGTGATGAGCAACACGGTCTGATATGTCCGTATCGCTCGCACTTATTCACAGCGCCTTCACGTCGGGCGGCATATGCTTCACGGCATGTCCACCAGTGTTGAACCCGCATCCGAGCGATCGGCCGCGGAGGTCAACGAGGAGATCCGGGCGCTGTGGCTCAGGTCGGGCGGGATACTGACCACCGAACAGCGCGAGGAGTACCAGCGCCTGGTGATGGAGTGGGCCGCGGCCGCCCCGCACTCCGCGAGGGCGGCCTGAGCCGGCCCCGTCCTCCGACCTCCGTCTTCGGTCCGGCCGCGGCCACCCGCCGTCCACGCCCTTCATCAGCTCCACGTCGCCGAGTAGTACCTCTGGTAGGCCTTCCGGTCCCGTTCCGCACGGATCCAGCGGGTGGCCACCAGGGCGATCAGACTGCCGCCCATGACCAGAAGGCCGGGCCCGACGTTCTGCGGGTCCGACAACCGGGAGAGCAGTGCGGTCCCGTCCGGGATGCCGGTCACCGGTGCCGAGGAGCCGGGGGAGGCCGCGCCCGGCGCGATGGCGCTGTGGGTCGCCGCGGCGGACGGCTGCGTGCTCGGCCCGGTGCCCAGCCGCGCCTCGGACACGATCAGCCGCACATCGAGGGCGGAGAGCGCCTTGGTGACCGGCTGGAAGAACGTCGTGCCGCCCGTCGTGCAGTCGCCGCTGCCGCCCGAGGTCACCCCCAGGGCGATGCCCTCGGAGAACAGCGGACCGCCGCTGTCGCCCGGCTCCGCGCACACCGAGGTCCGGATGAGGCCGGTGACGGTGCCCTCCGGGTAGTTCACGGTCGCGCCCAGGCCGGTCACCTCGCCGTCGCGCAGCCCGCTCGTGCTGCCGCTGCGGAACACCCGCTGACCCACGGCCGGATCGCCCGCTCCCGTGATCCTTACGCCGTTGCCGCCGCCGATCGCCACCACGTCGGCGCCCGGGCCCGCACTGCCGGAGTCGTACCGCACCAGCGAGAAGTCACCGCCGGGGAAGGAACCGGCGACCGTCCTGCCGAGCTGCTGATCGCCCTGGCCGTCGGCGAACCAGATGGAACCGTTGGGCCCGCAGTGGCCCGCGGTGAGGATGTAGTCGCTCCGCCCGTCGGTCACGTTGAAACCCGCCGAGCAGCGCCCGCCGGTCGACAGGATGGGCTGCGCCCCGTTGAGACGGGTGGTGAAGGTGCCCTTGGTGCGCTCCATGCGCACAAAGCCGCCGATCCTGCTCGCGACCTCGGTCATCCGGGCCCAGTCGGCGGCGGAGACCGTGCTGTCGCCCTCGACCGTCACCTGGTTGGCGCGGTAGTCCATCACCCAGGCCGTGCCGGTCACCCGGGGCGCCGCGCGCAGCGTCGTGGTGGCCGCCTTCAGCTCGTTCATGCTGTGCCGCACGATCTTCGCCTCGGCGCCCGCCCGCCGCACCTCCGCGGCCGCCCGGTCGTCGGTCACGGCGACCACCGGACGCCCGTCGGAGCCGATCCAGCTGCCCGCCGTGCGGGAGGCGCCCAGCCGGGCCACCAGGGCGGCGCCGGACGTGCCGGGCGTGTCGGCCGGCCCCGCGGTGCCGCGCGCCGCGGCGGGAGGCTCGCTCGCCATCGCCGCCTGCGCGACCATCGCTCCTCCCAGGAGGAGTCCCGCGACGGCCGTCAGCCGTGTCACCCGCCGGACGACCCGTCGTCGTGCGTGCCCCATGCATGGCTCCCGAACCCGAACGCGCGGCCTCAACACCGCGGAGCGCTACGGTCGTTGAGCGCCCCTTCTCCATACGTGGCGCGGCGCGGTCGTGTTCAGCGCCCGGGTGATCTTCCTCGGGCGGGCCCGCTCAACAGGGCAGCCGCGCCCCCGATCCGGCCCGCGGCTCGGGGCCGGGGCCGTCCGGGAACGGATTGAGGCGGGCCCAGCTCGGGGCGTCCCCCCAGACGGAGGCCGCACCGATATAGGGGCGCAGCAGCGCGGTGAGCACCGGGTCGCCGTACCCGTTCAGCTCGTCGGAGGCGAGCTTGCGGGCGACGCCGGCGAGGAAGTCGGCGAGCTGCACCCGAGGATCGCTCCGTGAGTGGACGAGTTCCACGCCGTCCAGGGCCACCCCCTGCTGCCGGGCCGTCCGCAGGAGCCAGTCGACACGGTCGGGGGTGAGCATGTTCTGCCGGTCGTGCACGAGCCGCACGGCGATGCCCGGCGCGCTCCACAGCGCGGCCGTCCGCACGATCGCGGGCAGCAGCGGGTTGAGCACGGGGATCAGGGGCGGGCCCGCGGCGACCCGGGCCCGGTAGGCCTCGGCGCGCTCACGGCTGCCCGCCAGCCGTTCCAGGACCGCCGCGGCCGGTTCGGAAGCCTCCCACGCCGCCGCCCGCCGCAGCTCCTGGACGTCGGTGAAGAAGGCGTCCACCGGGTCCGCGGGATCCGCGTCGCTTCTGGCCCGCAGCAGCCGGTTGGCCGCCCGCAGGAACCGCCGCCAGCCGTCCGCGCCGAGGGCCTCGCGCCCCGCCCTGTACAGGGCGTCCGCCCCGGCCGCGTCCCCGAGCAGCACGTCAAGGGCCCGGTCCACCACGAAGAACGCCTTCTCGGTGAGGTCCACGCGGGCGTGCCCGTACATCGGCCCGGCGGGGGAGAGCACCCACTCCAGTACCGCCCGGTGCTTCTCCCGCAGCAGGTGGTTGGCCTTGTACTCCTCCGCGGGCGAGCGGATCCGGTGCCGTATCTCCTGCACGCACCCGGCCGCGGACTCCACCGGGAGCAGCACACTGGCGTGCGCGAAGACGTCGGTGTTGCCGTCGATGAGGTTCTCGCCGTCCGACCCCGACTCGTCACAGGCGACCTCCCGTACCCCGTCCCGCGCCATCCGCCCGCCCCCGTCCTCGTCGTCCCGGAACACAGCCCGAGTCTCCCACCCTCACCCCCGTCCCAGGGGCTGCCGGCCACGCGAGGGGTCAACGGATCCGCGACCGGGGGGAACCGCCGGAATCCGCGTCGCCCTCCGGCCGCGTGGCAGCCGCCGTTCGCGGTACCCGCTGCACTAACGTCTGCCGTTCGGGTCATGCCGGGTCGAACCGGACGAATGGCTCAGGTGTGCGAGGCGCTGCGAGACGACGGGGCGGGTGCGGTGAAGGGGATCTGGGCCAGGAGCCAGGGGGGCCGGGTCAGGTGTCGGCTGATCGGACAGTGGCTCACCGGTCATGCGGGCTGGTGTCTGGCCGCCTCCGTGGCGGTGCACGTCGTCGCCGTCGTCACCCACCCGACGCATCCGCTGGACCTGCGCGTCTACCGCGAGGCCGCGCCGCACGTGCTCTCCGGCGGTCTGTACGACTACGCGCTGCTCACCACCCCGCCCATCCCGCGGTTGCCGTTCACCTACCCGCCCTTCGCCGCGCTGGTGTTCCTGCCGTTGTCGCGGCTTCCGTGGGCGGTACTGGTCGCGCTCTGGCAGACGCTGTCCGTGGCGGCCCTGGTCGTCGTCGCCGTGTGCGCGGTGCGGCTGCTGGGCCCGCGCCCGGGCGTCCGGGGCCGGCGGCAGGCGCTGCTCTGGGCAGCCGCCGGGCTGTGGCTGGAACCCGTGCGCCACACCCTCGACCAGGGCCAGGTCAACCTGCTGCTGGGAGCCGTGGTCCTGTGGGGTCTTGCCGTGCCGCGCGCCGCGCCGGGCAGGGGAGCGGGGGTGGGCCTGGCGGCGGCGGTGAAGCTGACCCCGGCCGTCGGCGGTCTGTACCTGCTGGCGACCCGGCAGTGGCGGGCCGCCGCGTGGGCGGTCGCGACCGCGGCCCTGGCGACCGCGCTCGCCTGGGGCATCGCCCCGCGCGAGTCAGCCCGCTACTGGTCCACGCTCGTCACGGACACCGGCAGGGTCGGCCCCGTCTGGT